>JAQVYH010000012.1 GCA_029004515.1 Eubacteriales bacterium
GCATTTTTATCTATGCATACTCTGTACACAGAACAAACGAAAAAAGCGAGGGTGTGCACAAAGCAAACGGAACAAACGGGAACGAGGCTACCGGGTGCATTTTGTATCAAACTCGTGTTCTTCTCCAGAAACGGTTTACAGTTGACTTTTTAACGAAAGAACTGAGGGTAAATAACGGCGAAGTACCCCAATATTATGTGGAAAATTCGCACGAAGCCATCATCGCCCCGGAGGAATTTCAAGCGGTTCAGGATGAGATGGCGCGGCGTAAGGAACTGGGCAGAGCTTACAGCGACAAGGCTTTTCACAACAAAATCTTCTGCGGCGATTGCGGCGGGTTTTACGGCCGCAAGGTCTGGCACTCCACGGATGAATACAAAAGCGTGATTTTTCAGTGCAACCAGAAATTCAAAAACGAAGATAGGTGCAGGACACCGAAACTGACCGAAAATGAAATCAAACAGCGTTTTCTCACCGCCTATAATGAACTTATGGGTAACAGAGAAAGCGTTATCACCGACTGCGAACTTATTAGGCAGACCCTTTGTGACACGGTAAAGTTGGATGCCGAGATGCAACAAGCACAGGATGAAATGACGGTTGTCGCAGGACTCATGCAGGCTCATGTAAAAAAGAACGCCTCGGTTGCTCAATCCCAGACCGAATATGCTGCGGAAACCGAGCGGATTGAGAAGCGCTACAATGATGCTTTGGAGCAATACAATGCTCTTGAAGCGGAAAAGGGAAAGAAGATACGCAAGAACAAGGAATTGAAGGCTTTCTCCAAAATGCTGAAACAGCAGCCTTTTGTAGTTGATGAATGGAACGAGCGCCTTTGGATAACACTCCTCAATAAGGCTACAGTCTACCATAATGGTAGAATCGTGTTCCAGTTTAAAAGTGGTGCGGAGATAACGGCATAACAGAAGACCGTAGAGCTGCAACTAACTACACACTTTTCCTACGGGTCGACAGGTTGCAGGCGCAAAAAGCAGCACGGGAAGAAAAGGCTGATGTCCTTGGAGCGTTCATGCTTGAACTGCATGAAAGAGATGGCGTGATTTCGGAGTTTGATGATCGGTTCTGGCTCTGGACGGTCGAAAAAGTAACTGTTCAAAGCCGATGGACAACTGGTTTTCAGTTTTTTCAACGGACAGGAAACAGAAGTGTAAAATTGGAGCGCCCACAGGTTTTTGACAGCTTGTGGGTGCTTTTTTGAATCGCCGTTTAATGAAGACTTGCAAAGTCGGTATTTACATATAACAGGAATCTATTGTCAACCATAAAAAGATGTATGGTTGACAATAGGCGCTGTATTTGATATACTTATTTGTATTCAAAGGGGTGATGAAGTGTCAACCAAAGAAAAACTTATTGAACTGTTTGAAGCAAACAGAGGCGTATACTTCTCCGGTGAGGATATTGCTCAAAAGCTGTCTATGTCTCGAACCGCTATTTGGAAAGCTGTGAAAACACTTCAAAACGAAGGATACGCCATAGATGCGTTGACGAATAAGGGGTACTGTCTTTCAGAGCAAACGGATATATTGTCCGAACAGGGCATTCAGAAGTATCTGCGCTCTGAAATCGCAGGTATAGAGATTTCCGTTCTTCCAACAACTTCTTCCACTAACGCTCTTGTCCGCGAAAAAGCAAATGCCGGAGTACCGGAAGGATATATGATTCTCGCAAATGAACAAACAGTCGGTCGGGGCAGAGTAGGACGCAGTTTCTTTTCTCCGAAAGATACCGGAGTCTATATGAGCTTACTGCTTCGTCCAAAAAATTATTCTGCGGAACAAGCGGTCAGAATTACAACAATGGCCGCTGTCGCTATATGTGAAGCGATTGAAGCAATATCAGATGAGAAAGCAGAGATTAAATGGGTGAATGATATTTTTGTCCGTGGGAAAAAGGTCTGCGGTATTTTAACGGAGGGTTCTTTCAGCCTTGAAAGCGGCTTGTTTGAATATGCCGTATTGGGAATTGGAATCAATATGTATCAGCCCGAAAACGGATTTCCCAAAGAACTGGAATCGATAGCCGGATCGGTCTTTCAGACACATCAGAATGATGCCAAAAATCGTTTAGTTTCAGAATTTTTAAACCGACTTTATGTGTATTACACTGCACCGTGTCAGTCTGATTATGTGGAACAATATCGAAGCCGTAGCTTTGTGATTGGAAAACAGGTCACGCTTATGTCTGCAAATGAACCCAAAAATGCTGTTGTGCTTGGAATAGATGATAGCTGTCATCTGTTGGTACAATATAATGACGGAACAGAGGGCTGCTATTCTTCCGGTGAAATCAGTATTCGTTTCTAAAATAGGAGAGAAAGAATTGAGAACAGAAAAAACGAAAAATCTAATTTTATGTGCCCTTTTCGTGGCGCTTATCGTTGTAGGAGCGTTTATCCGTATCCCTGTTCCGGTTGTCCCTTTTACATTACAGCTTTTATTTACAATGCTGGCGGGACTTATACTTGGAGGAAAACTTGGTGCCACTTCAGTCGGTATTTACATAGCAATGGGACTTTTGGGGCTTCCGGTATTTGCGGAAGGCGGCGGATTCGCCTATGTTCTGAAACCGAGCTTCGGCTATCTTATCGGATTCGCGGTTGCTTCCTATGTTACGGGTGTCTTTGCCAATAAAGTTCCGAATCCGGGGTATAAGCGTCTGCTTACGGCAAATTTCATCGGGCTTGGAATTGTTTATTTATTCGGAATGGTCTACTACTATCTGATGAGTTATTTCTATCTTGGAACACCCATCGGATTATGGCCGCTGCTCCTGTATTGCTTTATTTTGGCTGTACCGGGCGATATTGTATTGTGTATTCTCGGTGCAACACTTGGTAAAAGGCTGATCCCTATTATGAAAGAGAACAGGATGTGATGTTATAATGACGGACTTAGAATCATTAACCGATAACGTTTTAAGCAGTGAACAGATTACCAAAGCAGAAGCAATATACTTGTATGAACAGCCATTAGACGAGCTTTGTGAAAATGCCGATAAAATTCGGAGGCGTTTTTGCTCCAATCAGTTTGATATCTGCACAATTATCAACGGAAAAAGCGGACACTGCTCCGAAAATTGCAAATTCTGTGCGCAGTCTGCTCACAACCATACCTGCGCCGCACAGTATTCCTTGCTTCCGACGGAAGTAATCATAGCGCAGGCGAAAATAAATCACGAACAGGGTGTGCTGCGCTATTCTATCGTTACCTCCGGTAAGCGTCTGTCTGATGCGGAAGTAGACAAAATGTGTGAAGTAGTCCGGGAAATCAAAGAGAAAGTCGGCATTTCTGTCTGCGTTTCCTTTGGCTTGCTGAACGAGCAGCAGTTTCGGAAGCTGAAAGAAGCAGGTGTAACGAGGGTACATAACAACCTTGAAACCTCACGAAGAAACTTTCCGAATATCTGCACAACACACACCTTTGATGATAAGGTACAGGCGATTCGTGCGGCGCAGGCGGCAGGGCTTTCGGTATGCAGCGGTGGTATTATGGGACTTGGCGAAACTCCAGAAGACAGAATTGATATGGCGATGAGTCTGCGTGAATTGGGCGTTAAAAGCGTACCGGTTAATATGCTGAACCCGATTCCCGGCACACCGTTTGAAAACAATAAAAAACTGACCGAAGAAGATATGCGGCGAATTGTTGCCGTATATCGGTTTATTCTTCCTGCGGCATCCATTCGTCTTGCAGGTGGCAGAGGACTACTTCCCGATAAAGGTAAGGGCTGCTTTACATCCGGCGCTAATGCAGCAATTTCGGGTGATATGCTGACTACAGCAGGAATTACGATGAAAACTGATATGAAACTTTTAAACAAACTTGGATACGAGGCGAGACTTTGCAATGAGTAAGAATTTATTTATCACTGGAACCGGTACCGATGTCGGAAAGACCTATGTAACAGGGCTGATTGTTAAAAAACTCCGAGAAAACAAAAAGAATGCTGCCTATTATAAAGCGGCAATGAGCGGAAATGACCGCCGAGCAGATGGCAGTCTGATTCCGGGCGATGCCTTACAGGTTAAAAATGCCTCAGGTATTGAACAGTCCCTTGAGGAAATGTGCCCTTACGTTTACGAAACAGCTGTATCTCCCCATTTGGCTTCAAAACTTGAGGGGAATCCGGTAGAAATGGAACGGGTCTTAAAAGGCTTTGACGATGTCTGCGGCAGATATGACTATGTTACGGCAGAGGGGTCCGGCGGAATTCTCTGTCCCCTTCGCTTTGACAAGCAGAAAATCCAACTGGAGGATTTTATCAAGGCTCGGTATTTGAGCTGCCTGATGATTGCGGATGCCGGACTTGGTACTATCAATGCGGTTGTGCTGACAGCGGAATATATGAAAGCACATCACATTCCTGTTAAAGGCATTATCTTTAACCATTATGAGCAGGGCAATACACTGCACGAGGACAATTTATTTATGTGCGAATATATGACCGGGCTGAAGGTGTTGGCCTGCGTCAAAGATGGAGATACCGATCTGGATATCCCGTCTGAAGTATTGGAATCGCTGTATGGATAGAGTGGAGGGAAAAATAAAATGATTTGGTATCCTTACGAACAGATGAAAACAATGAAATCTCCCTATAAAATTGTAAATGCCGAGGGAGTTTACCTTTACACCGAAGATCAGAAACTGATTGATTCGGTATCCTCCTGGTGGAGTGTGATTCACGGTTACAAGCACCCGGAACTCAACAAAGCTATCGAAACACAGCTTGAAAAGTTCGCCCATGTTATGCTGGGCGGACTCACTCACGAACCGGCTCAGAAGCTCTCTGACAAACTGCAAAGCTGGCTTCCGGGAGATTTGGATTATTGCTTTTTTTCTGACTCTGGCAGCGTTGCCGTTGAGGTCGCCCTTAAAATCGCATTGCAGTATTATATGAACCGGGAAGAAACACATCGAACAATGGTGTTGGCACTGGAACACGCCTATCACGGGGACACTTTCAAAACAATGGAGGTAGGCGATGACGAGGACTACCATTTCGTGCTGAAAGCCTACGGTGAAAGCAAAAATGTCGTTCATATTCCTACTGAAATCGAAGCGTTGGAAAAGGCATTTGCGGAGTATCACACAAGACTGAATTGCTTTATTGTCGAACCATTGCTTCAGGGCGCGGGTGGTATGCGGATGTATGATATTTCTTTCTTGAAGAAAGCCAGAGAACTTTGTGACCAGTATGGTGTAATCCTTATTTTTGATGAGGTTGCAACAGGTTTCGGACGCACCGGGAACCGGTTTGTTGCCGATTTGGTTTTGCCGGATATTCTTGTTCTTGGCAAGGCACTGACAGGCGGATATATTGGTCATGCTGCTACCGTTGCAAATCGAAAAATATATGAAGGCTTTTATGACGATAATCCTGCCCATGCTTTGATGCACGGTCCCACCTTTATGGGTAACGCTTTGGCCTGCAGCGTGGCACTGAAATCCATTGAACTGTTTGAAAAACAGGATTATATGTCCAAAATCCGCAGAATCAAACAAATCACTCACCGTGAAATGGAAGGCTTCTCCGATCCACGAATTAAGGAAGTTCGGATTATGGGGGCTTGTGTATGCGTTGAAGTATATGATCCTGTGACAATAAAAGGATATCAGCAGTTTGCTTATGAGCGTGGTGTATTCAGCCGTCCGTTCCTAAATTACCTATATGCAATGGTGCCGTATGTTATCCAGGAAGAGGAACTCATTAAGGTCTTGGACACGATGAAGGAATGGTTTGCTAAACTGTGATTGCAAAATAAATTGAGGCATCAACATAACATCAGTTAATTGAGGTGCCTTTTAAAAAATGTTCGGAAAATAGCAAGGGTGTTTACCCAACAAACGGAAACCGCACAAAGCAAACGGAACAAACGGAAACACGGCATGGGTGTGCATTTTGTATCAAACTCGTGTCCTTCTCCATTAGTAAACACGTCCGCTAATCGGCGGATGTGAGCAGTCACAAGGCTTCAACCAATTTTGGTTGAGGCTTTTTTGTTGTGATAATGACTGTTGTAAATCGTAAGTATATGATGTATAATGCACCCATAAGAAAAAAATACCATTGAAACGAAGAAATGAGAGACACAAAAGAATCGTCCAATTGTGTTCTACTTACCTCATCCCTTTATAGAGTATTGTAATATCCCGTCAAATATTGCAATACATAATGAAAATTAGCCCGAATAAAAATGTCTAATTGAATTAATAGATTATATTAATATTTGCATAACAATAACAAGTATAAATGATGCTATTTTTTCACTTTAATCAAATTTGAAAACTGAATACAACTTAATTATTGATTTCCAAACCATTTAGCAAAAAGCTTTCAGGGAAAAAGGCGGTTTATATTATTTACACTTATATGACGAAAAAAACTACGCGAATTGCTTTTAACGAACAAAAGAAAAAAGTTTTTCACCAAAATTCGGATTGCTATTTGTTCTATAGTGATGGAAAAATATTTATTAGGAGGATATGATGAAGATGAAAGATTACACATGGAACGAAACGCTGATGGAAATTGAGAAGGCAAACAACCTCGCTGAACTGTTCGCACTATGGAAACACGCGCATACTGTCGAAGATAATTATGAGGAGACGACTACCGCAGATATGGAAAAGGAATCATTTATCACTGACGGGTACATATTTGAGGACACTTACAGTAGGGTTCTTTTCGTGCTTAAAGAAGTAAATCAGCGAGGGAAATCCGGCGCCAAAGACCCGTCTGAAAGAACACACATTACATGGTATCAGGACTTCATTAAAGTAGGGGAAAATATCAACCAATCTAAGCAGCATGAAAAAATGGGGCGTATGGCGTGTTATGTTTTGGACAAAAACGAGAGCCCACTCGAAGAAGAAATCAAGAATGGACTACGCCGCTCAGCATTTATGAATTTGAACAAGCGCGGCGGCAGCAACAAAGCAGAAAAAGTAGACCCATATGCAAGAAAATATGCGGAATTTATAAAAAAACAAATATCTCTGCTCAATCCTGATGTAATAGTCTGCCTTGGCACATTTGAGCAGGTTAAGGCACTTGTGGACACAAAAGACAAGCGAGTTATAGATATGTGGCATCCCGCTTACAGAATGTCAGGGTTGAAAAGAGACCCTCAGTGTAAAACCGACAAAAATGTTGATTTGTATATGCGTGAGTTTATTAAGCGTTTTGAAAAACATTAAACGCCTTTGTGATAGAATACAGGCACAATGCAAAAGGGAGATGATTTAAATGTTTAAGCAACTCAAAAATGTACTGTTTGAATATAAAAACGGACGGGTAATTGCCGTCCCTGGGAAATATGTAACGAGAATTGAAATGGAGATAGGCAACTCATTTATTTCCAAATTTAACGAAGAACTTGTGCAACGAGCGTTTTATGTAAATAGTGCAGAGTTTAGAGTGCTTGATGAGTTTTTGGATAATCCGGTTATAGATGTATGTGGCAATGAGGTTCCTCCTCCTCATATTCAAAATCCGATTAAAGATGTAACTCTTGTGTATGCGGACGGTGAAGAAGAATTATACATTATGACAAGTGGCGACATAGGATTTATCTTCTTTACATTTGGACCAGAACCGATAGCTCAACAAGAACGGGACTCCAAACAGACACTTAAACGATTGTCACAACTTTCCGACGCAGATTTAACCAAAAACCTTGAGTGTATGTCTGTTTCGGAAATTGAATGGTTAGCACTGCACATTCTTTCCGAACACGAAATATATTCTCATGCAGCATGCCACCCGCATGCATTACTTTTGATTGATTTGCTTCAACACCGTGCGAAGGTTATGAACCGAGATTTCATATGGACGCAAGATAGTCTAAAAAAATTAATCCATGTTGAAAAAATACTTTGGGACGCTTTTCATAATACTAAACGGGAGGTAACCAAATTTCTTAAGTTATCACCGATGGTTGATGTGAAAGAATTGCATATAAGGCTGGTTCCTCAAATTAAAGAAGAAAAACTAAGAAAGTACAGTTTTAAGAAGTTGTTGTCCAAATATGATCCCTTCATTGTGGTTCGCGACGAAACTGACGATTCTTGGTTTGATAAGTATTCAAACGATTACAACCTAATGGGTGTAAATACTTCTGCAATATTTGAACCGTTGGAAACAACGCAGTGTTTTAGTGTACAGGATATAGTTGATATCGAATCTGTTGATATTCAGGTAGAATACCACAAAACTTATAAAGCAATGCCAAAAGAAATTGGCATTGCAAATGAAGAATAAAAATCGGATTAATAACAAGGATGAAGGAAGAATTATGATTTCTGCTAAAATTTGTATCGGCCCGTTTTTCTATATTGATGGTAAATTTTTAACGCACAAAATTTCTGTGGAACAAGGCGATGTTCGTGGCGACAGGATTGATAATCCTTATTCCCACGAAAAACTATATGATGCCAATTATAGTAGCGGTGATTATATCAATGTGCCACGAGGACGAGTAATTTGGGATAATGCAAGTAACAAGGCGATAATTTATATCGATACTTGCATCGAAAAAGTCGATGGAGCAGTTAAGGAAATCGCCAAGGCTTTTGGTTTGACAGATTATTTTGTAGAACACGATGAACACTATGTTTGCCCAAATTGTATGAGAAACATTTGGGATTGAAATGGAAATGTAATGGAGGTAATGAAATGAAGATCAGCAACATCAATAATTTGGATGAACTTTTTATCGCGTGGAAAGAATTTCAAACAAACGATGGTTTATATAATGTATTAAATAAATACTGCAAAAATATTGCCACAACCGCATTTGCTGGCGATGGCGTAGTGGATAATGTAATATTTCAAAAGACTGGTTACAAAGTATTATACATTATGAACGAGAGCAACGCTGATTCATACGTAGATATTACAGAAGACCAATCAAATTGGTCCTTTACTAAAAATTTTAATGATTTCGAACAAACCGGCGAAAAATGGAAGCCATCATATTTACTTACAAAAATTTGTGAAATGCAAAGAATTATATTGCAAAATGAATTAGGAGTAAAGATAAATATACAGCCATCTGCACTTACTTTTTCGGTAATGAACTTGAATAAACGTGGTGGTGGAAAGCAAATTTCTCGTTCATATTTTGAAGAGTATTTTAAACCATATGTTGAAAAACACACTGATTTTATAAAAAGAGAGGTTGAAATAATAAACCCTGATTTAATTATTTGGTGTGGAGTAAATACTTATTCGTTAAAAGGATATGTTTTGCCGGATATTTATAAAAAGAAAACTTTTCTTATGTGGCACCCATCGTATACACGGATTTCAAAAGATCACGCACAATCTAAAAACTGCATCAGCGAAGCTGCTACACACAATGCCATAATCAGAAAATATATAGCAGAATTTGAAATGAGGTATCATAAATACATTAATCGATACATCAATGCTTAATATAATCGATTGGGCAAAGTCATTAATTTTAGACTAGTATAGTATCATTTGAAAATGGAGGAAACTAACATATGTATTTGTATTCTGATAATGTGAAGTTTATGCCATACGTGGGCGAGCATTATACCACATCAAATGTAAAGGTTATGTTGCTTGGAGAATCCCACTATGCACATCCAACCGAAGCATATAAAAAATTTACGATTGATGTGGTAGAACGTTACATCAAAGATGGCGACAATCCGAAATTTTTCAACGGAATTTTAAGAACGTTGTACGGAGAAGTGAGTGACAGCGAGCTCAATTTCAGAATATATGTTTTTATAATTATATTCAAGAGTTTGTAGGAGAACATCATAACGACAAAAAAACTAATACAATGTGGGAAGGTGCACGGCCTGCACTTATAAGTGTTCTTGAAGAATTACAGCCTGATGCGGTTATTTGTTTCGGTAAAACTATGTATAAAGAATTGCCCCCTGATGGAAAAGCGGGAGCAACATATACTGTTGAAGAAACAACTATTCGTTCATGGATATATACAGTAAAAAAAGAAATTCCTGTCTTTTGCGTTACTCACCCATCATACAAAGGCGGTTTTAATGCAGAGAAGTTCCATAATGTAATTAAAGAAATTCCTGTTTTTCATAAATTTTTATGCAGGTGAATTTAAGCAAAAAGTTGTGGAATATATGCATGAGCACCAACTAAGTTACTGGGAAACTGAATAAGTGTTTGAGTTGCCAAAAGGATGCGTTCAGAATTGGGGCTTTGACGTAACGCGGATAATTGATTCGGTCAGGGCGGTGGGCTGTTCCCGTAGGAAGGTGTTCCAAGCTAACAAACCTCTGTTTCAGTATCTACAATCGTGATTGATTCGTTCTTCCCACCAGCCGAAGGCCATTCTGGATTGCACATGTTCTTTTCCCGGAGATGAAAAGAACAGCGCAAAGGAACTTCCGGGCGGAATGGTGTACATCCCTTGAAAGTCATGCTTTGTAAGAGTTTGATTGGGTTCAACCCTACGCGTGAATGTATAGACCCCGCCGATGGGGGTATTATTTGTAATATTGCTCGCGCTCATGATGTTTACCCTTGGTAGGGAAGGGGGAGAGATGGCTTGGTTTCCGGCTGCAAAATTTCTTGATATCCTTGATTCCCCGGGAAGTGTGCTGCTTAACCAACCTTCAGCGGTAAAGGGCTCATCAGAGAAATTGGAAATTGTATAAGCATTTAAAAACATGTTTATATTGGATCCCTTAGGGTTGACCAAAGCACCCCAAGCGTTATAACTTCCACCAAAGCAGATCATATCCGTTTGCCCCAGAAAGTAGCTACCTAAGTACGAATGATATACGGCGTCCGATAAAACAACTACCTCTTTGGGTGCATTCTCTTTTATAAACGAGTTCATATTGTGTTTCTCCTCAACATAAAAAGGTTGTTTCAGCATATTTTTTCTTCCCACCAAGTCAAAACTATAGTACCTTGTATGTTTTGCAAATCCTGTGATTGTAGGAGTATTGAAAACGTACCGCCCGGAGGGATAATTATGGATCCCTTATGCGAGTCGCTTACCAGGGTGGAATTCGGTGGGACGATTCTTCCAAAAATGTTAACTCCATTTAGAAGCGGTTCACTCAAATTAACCGCATTAAGCATGATAGCTTTTGGTTTTGGAGGCGGGCATATGGATTGATTAGACGGAGTTACCGTTGAGGAAGGTATAGCGTTCCGAGGCTGCCTTGCGTTGAGAAAAATTTCCCCGACAAAGCTTTGAGCTGAAAAGTTTGTAATTGTAAAAATATCGAAGTATAAATTTACGCCAGAGCCAATGGGGTTGAGTATACCTCCCCAAGCATCACAACGATTTCCAAAGTTAAGCATCTCCGTTTGGCCGATAAAATACCTCCCCAGCATGGAATTGAGAGCCGGAGTAGTTATATCCACAACCTCAATGGGCATTTTTCTATTTCTTTCAGTCATATCTTTTCTCCTATTCGAATCACTTTATATTATCATCATATTAATCGGCTCAATTAAATGATACACTTCAATATAGCGTATAATCAGTAAAAGTAAGATTTTCCACAATATTCGACTCTAAGCATCAATAGCTTTGCCGAATCCGCGGATTCGGCATACTCGCTATAACACTTTATTCACGCCAAACATTGAGCTTAGCACCAACCAGAGCTGTGGGAAAAAGCTTGTTATCGTCCAGACACTTATTCCGCCGAGATTGTATTTATTCACAAGATCAAGCTTTGCTTTTACACTTCTTGCATCCTCAAACCATACTATATGCTCTTTTCCTTCGCTGTCATAATAATTATAATACGGTGCCTTTGCCGTTTCGTCATATTTTATTTCTGCTCCAACCTCCGCTGCAAGTCTTACAGCAGCATTGTTTGAAAGTGAGCGTGCCGCAGTTCCCGGTACATATGGAAGTGTCCAGTCATAGCCGTAGTTCGGCATACCCATAAGGATTTTTCTGCTCGGAATCACAGAAACTGCATATCTTAGCACGCGCTCAACCTCATTAACTGGTGACACGGCTCTCGGAGGTCCGTAAGTGTATCCCCATTCATAGGTCATGATTATTATCCTGTCAGCTATTCTTCCGATCGCCCCGTAATCATGTGCTTCATACAAAAGTCCCTGTTGTGTTCCGCTGATTTTGGGCGCAAGTGCTACTGACACCGTATAACCAAGCGGTCTCAATGTTTCTGCCATTCTGCGTACGAACTGTGTATAGCTATTCCTGTCATACGGATAAATATATTCAAAATCTACATCCAGCCCGTAATAGTTCTTGTTCTCAAGTGTTTTGATAATATCAGCAACGAGTGTATTTTGCACATTCTCATCTGTCAGAATCTGATGGGCAATATCACTGCTAAATCCTTTCCCATCTTGTATATTTGTAATCACCATTAGAGGAGCAACTCTTGATGCACGTGCAGTCCCGATTACCTGTTCATCTGCCACCTCACTGAGACTCCCGTCGGCATTTACAAGATACGAAAAAATACTGATATATGTCAGGTGCGGAAGCGTCAAATTTAGCGTTGCTTCACTTATATTAGGATATGCATAACCGTTTACGTCTATCGATCGAGTAATGTTGTCTGCGGTCGGTACGGATATAACCTCCCCTACGCTAATTCTTGCAGGATTAGTTGTTTGCGGATTTGCGGCAGCAAGCTGCTGAACACTTATCCTGTATTTCTTTGCAATTGAATAAAGCGTATCGCCGGGTTGAACAATATACCTTATATTATCCGGAATAATGACAAGCGACTGCCCAACTACAAGGGGATCTTGCTTTTGCAAACCGTTATCATCAAGTATTTTTTGCATCGGTACTCCGTATCGTCTTGCTATTTCGTAAACCGTTTCACCCGGTTTAACAACATGAATTATCATTCTGTCACCCTTTCACAAATTATTCTTCTTTACATAACATAATATGATAAGATTCATTTTTCAGTTTCATTGATAGAATTTTATATAATGTTCAAAATTGACGTTGGGTCAACTCGTTAAATGAAGCAAGCGAGAAGTTAGGGATAAAATACTTATTTTACATATTATATCTGTCAAATCATCTAATTTTTACGATGATATACTATTTGCTATCAATATAAACGGTAAATATTGACTGAATTAAACAAATTCTTTCGTAAATAATAAACTCAGTATGGTTTGTAATTATATTAGCCTACTGAGTTTATTTGTTTATAGAAATTTATAATGAATAACAAAAAAACAATATAAAGCAGTCTTTATCGAAGGATAACGTTAATAAAGATCAATAGGAGGAATTCACATGGCAAAAAAAGGAATGTCCCGCCCAAACTGGACACATACAAAACCGCGCAACGAACAGGCGGCAGTACCCGAAATTAAAGGTAAAGCCAAACACGGCAAAGTAAAAGCCAATCCTATTATACCTGGCACCGAAGCACCGGCACTGAAAGTATACCATGTTACGCCCCATTCTGATAAATCTGAGCAAGAACTCGTATATGACAACGATCTCGCAGCTGAAAATCTTCTAAACGATTTATCCGAAGCAGATAAGCAAAATCTATGAGTATTTAGGGACATCGGGTTGCTATTCTACGCTTTCTCACATATTTTATCTCTTAAGACAGTTTAATAAAGCTCGTCTTATATAAAAGTAAACACCGTAGATACTAAAAGACTACAATAGGAACAGGAAGAGTAAGATTCTCTTTAGTTATAGATTCCAATCGAACTTTTTTCTCTGCTTATGAGGTGGGTGAGCTTGGCAAACGGAATAAGCAGAAATGCACCCTGTGTCAAAATAATAAGCCTTTACCATTTTAAGAAATGTCCACTATTTTGTGGACATGGCAGCGATAAGGCTTCAATCGACTTTTTTTGTTGGTTGAAGTTTTTTTATTTGAAATAATTGGTATATTTTGCAAGAGCATGTTAAATAATAAGTAAATATTATATTAATAGCGAAAGCAAATGAAACCGTCTTCATACTTTCCCATGCATTCTAATGTATTAGAAAATAATGTTTTGGAGGAGATAAGAGTGGCTAATGAATTAATGTCATTAAAAGCGACAAATGGAATTTTAAATGTGTTTGAAGATCGAGTAGAAATTTCAAGAAAGACAGGCTTTGGCGTCCTTTCCCAAGGTATTAAAGGCGACAGAATACTGTTTTATAAAGATTTAAGTAGTGTAGAATTCAAAAAACCTTCAGTACTTGCAAATGGTTATATTAAATTTATAGTTACAGGAACATCTGATACTAATGCATCTGTAAATTTACTTGGAATGACAACGACTAACAGCCTGAAAGATCCAAACACTTTAATTTTACGTGCGTTCAACAAGCAAACACCCGCTGAATCTGAAAAGGCATATAATATTATTCTTAAAAAAGTCAAAGAAGCAAAAGCAAATTCAGGAAATACTGTTATACAACCCGTTATGAGTAATGCTGACGAGCTGTCTAAATATAAAAATCTCTTAGATCAAGGAGTTATTACACAAGAGGAATTTGATGCAAAGAAGAAACAACTCTTGGCACTATAATAATAGCCCTTCTGATGAATGGGATCATGTTAAAAGAGGAACGAAGCATAGGTGAATTCAAGATAAAAAACTCCTACTATACTAAAGTAGGAGTTTTTTTAAATATATTCATATTTGTTGGACTTTCGATACATACTGGGAATTATTGACAAAACAACTATAGAATGATATAATACATTAAAAAAGTGACATAAAACTACATATTTTTTGCAATATAATCCTTTTTCGGCTTATGATAGATTCCTGGTAGTTGATATATATTATTGAATATAATAAAGCAGTTTTGATAATATGCATTTTGATTATGCTAGGATTCTTATTGCCTGTTTAGTACTCTATATAGGGGGGATTGTCTTGGGTAGTCTTTTCTTAAAAAAGAATGAATGTAGCGTTAATAGTTTCTATGTGATTTTTCTATGGGTTAATAAACTTTATGAAAGAACCTATATGATGAAATGCATGGGATTTTTCACGATGTCCCCGCCGCGTTTTGTCCGGCTTTTGAAAACTGCAACAAAAACTGAAAATATTAAGCTCTGTTAAGTACTGGATATAGTACCTAGCGGGGCTTTTTGTGTATAAATAGACATTTTATGGCTTAGGATGTAGCAATTGCAGCTATGACAAGAACACTTATAAACAAATAACAGTTCAGTAACAGAGTACAAACAAGAAGGTGTGATAATTGTGAGATATAGTAAAAAGAAAGATGAACGTAGAGAAAGATATTCCTCGGTCAGCACATTAAAACATAAATACACTTATATTAGTACAATTATTCTTGTTATATTCATTTTAACAACGACGGCAACACTATGCTTTGCCACAGATAACAGCATCGGTTGGACAAAGGACGAGCTTGACTTTATGAAAGCACATCCGGTGATTCGTCTTGGAGTAGATCCGGAGTTTGTTCCATTTGAGTTTATTGATGAAGATGGAGAGTACAAGGGAATCACCGCAGACTATTTTGCATTGATCAGCGAAAAGACCGGTTTGCAATTTGAAGTGGTAAAAGGCGTAACCTGGCCTGAGGCCTATGATATGGCACTTGCAGGAGATGTTGATGCACTACCTGCCGTTGGAAAAACAAGAGAAAGAGAAGAACACTTTATCTTATCTGAACCGTACTACTTTTTTAAAAGAGTAATTGTAACCCATGATACAGATACCAGCATATCAGGAATGGATGATTTAAGCGGAATGACAGTAGCTGTGCAAAGAAACAGTTCTCACCATAGCTACCTGTTAGCATATTCGAATATAAACCTCAGCCTTTATGACTCTGCCGAGGCTGCGCTGGCTGCAGTGGCAACAGGCACAGAAAAGGCCTTTATAGGTAACCTCGCTACGACAAATTACCTCATACGTTCAAACGGACTTACGAACCTTAGATTTGTATCCTTTGAGGCTGAAAAACAACAGGCATTGTACTTTGCGGTTCGCAAAGACTGGCCTGAGTTAGTAAGCATTTTCAACAAGGCGATGGATACCATAACCGATAGAGAGAAGCAGTCTATTAACAACAAGTGGATTGACCTAAAGACAGACGTAGATTATGGCCCTATCATTCGTATCTTTGCGTCATTTGGTGCTTTTATCTTTGTTGTTTTGGGGGTTTCGTTCTTCTGGATATTCCGACTGCAAAAAGAAATCAGTCAAAGGAAGATGATTCAACAAGACTTAGAAAAAGCAAAACAAGTGGCAGATGAGGCAAATGAGTTCAAGTCCAAATTTATGGCAAGGATGTCTCATGAAATTCGGACGCCACTAAACGCTATTACTGGTATGGCATATCTTTTGAAAAAGACCAGCCTTACATTAACGCAAAAAATGTACTCCGACAGGATTACTCAGGCGTCCTTCAATATGCTGAGCATAATAAACGACATCTTGGATTATTCAAAAATCGAAGCCGGGAAAGTGGAACTGGAAACCGCTTCATTTAGCATGGATCAGGTCATTCAAGATGTTGTAAATATAGTGTCTTATAAAATTGAGGAACAGGAAATTGGTTTCAAGCTTTCTAAAGACCCGCTAGTTCCCAACTGGTTCTTCGGGGACTCAAAGCGTATAGAGCAAATACTACTTAACATTCTGAACAACGCAGCAAAATTTACCAATAAAGGTGAGGTTTCCTTTGACATCCGTCTTATAGCAAAAGAAGACGAAAAATATCATTTGTCATTTACAATTAAAGATACCGGCATCGGGATAGATGAGGAGCAGGTAAAAAAACTATTTGTTCCTTTTACACAGGGTGACAGCAGTATAACCCGACGTTTTGGGGGTTCTGGCTTGGGCTTGTCTATCGTTAAAAACCTTCTTGATATGATGGGCGGGCAAATACAGGTATTCAGCACACCCGGTGAAGGGTCAACCTTTGTCATTCATTTATCGTTAATGGTTGATAAGGAAAAAGAGGATTTATACAAAAAATCGCTGTCTAGAGGCCATTTCAAGAATGTCAAAACGCTTGTATTGGAGAAAACCGGAGCTAACATGAATCTGATTGAGAGCTATTTTAGCGCTTTCGGTATGCATTGCGAACTTACTACTTCGCAGGCAAGTGCTATGAGCATGCTTGAGGCAGCCGATGGCAACTTTGCGAAACCTTTCGACTTATTTATTGTGGATTATGAAACGCCTGAAAACGGTGGATTTGAGTTCGTTGATACCATCCGAAATAACAAAAAGATTGTTAATAAACCGAAATTTATCATGCTGCTGCCAATGATGCGTGAGGATCTTTTTGATAAATTAAATGAATATGGGGTAGATATTGGGGTTGGCAAGCCCATTATACCATCGATTCTCTTCAATGGTATATTAAGTATATTCAAGTTGAGGGCGGTGTCTGCAATGCAGCCCGCTATAAGTGAGAATATACCTCCTGAAGTTATGGATAAAGCTTGCAGCGTATTATTGGTTGAGGACAATACAACGAATCAATTAATTGCAAAATCACTTTTGCAGCAAATAGGTATTGATTCGATTATTGCCTCTAACGGCAAGGAAGCGGTGGAGTTATATAATCAATATAAAGATAAAATTGATCTGATCCTAATGGATCTGCATATGCCCGTTATGAATGGTTATGAATCTGCAGAAATAATTAGGAAAACTTCTTCCACCGTGCCAATAGTTGCCATGACTGCTGACGTAGTTTTAGGGGTGAAGGAGAAATGTGCGAAGAGTGGAATTTACTACTATATTAGCAAGCCCTTTGATCCCGATCAATTCCTCAAAATTATAATAGAAATTATAATGACAAATCAGAATAAAACTATAGAAAAACCTAAGATACTCGATAGGGATTCAGGGCTGAAAAACATAGGCGGAGATGTTGGGATATATAAGAAGATTCTTGCGGAGTACTACAATGAAAACCAGGATACTTTGGACAAGCTTGCGTATGCGATTGAAGAAAAGCGATATGCGGATGCTGCGCAGATTGTACATAAGGTTAAAAGTAGTTCGGGGAGCATTGGTGCAAAATCATTGTATGAGGTGTCGATTGAATTGCAAAAGGCATTGAATAGTGAAAAAGAAGAAGAAATAGGTCATCTGCACAAGGACTTCAGTCACAAATTAGGGAAGCTGCTTGAGGAAATAGCTGAATACAAAGACTGATGGTTTATGGAGGATGAACAATCGAGGAGGGTAAGCAATGTTAATTAAGATTTTGGTAGTTGACGATTCGTCATCAGATAGGATGATAATCAAAAATATGTTTAGTGATTACAGCATCCTGACAGCCAGTGATGGATTAGAAGCTATGCATATGCTTGGTGAGCATGAGGGAATCAATCTGATGATACTCGATTTGAATATGCCTAATATGGACGGGTTTCAAGTTCTTGAAGCATTGAAGGCGGATGAGCGGTTTCGAAAGCTGCGTATCATAGTGTTGACAAACTATGATGAATTGGACAATGAAATCAGGGGATTAAAGCTTGGCGCCGTAGACTATATCCGCAAACCGATTCATATGGAATCATTAAGGGCAAGAATTGATGTCCATGTGGAGTTGCTGCGTGTCCAGCACTCATTGGAGCAGATAGTTGAAGAACAGACTTTTGCCTTTGACAGGATTTTCGAAGAGGCTCCTATAGGAATAGCAATTTCACATAACCGTGATCCGAAATGCTCAGATAATACTATTGTTAGAATTAACTCAGAGTATGAGAAAATTACAGGAAGAACAAAAGAAGAACTCAATAACTTGGGCTGGGCAAATATTACTCATCCTGACGACTTGCAAGAAGATATGGATAATTTCAGGAAACTACAAGCCGGCGAAATTAGGAATTATTCACTGGAAAAAAGATATATTAAACCGGATGGAGCGGTTGTGTGGGTTTATTTGGTTGTTACTGCTCTTGCTCCAATCAATGAAAACATAATTAATTATATTTCTTTGATTCAGGACATCACGAGCCAAAAAGCAGTTAAAGCCGAGCTGATTGAAAGTGAAAAGAAATATCGAAGTATTACTGAAAATATGTCAGATATGGTCTGGCAGATGGATTTAAACATGAAAACGACCTATATAAGCCCCTCCGTTGAAAAACTACTCGGAGAATCTCCCGAAGAGCATATGCAGAAAAAGTTGGAAGACAAATTTCCGGAGCATGCGTTGCGCAAAATTCAATCCCTCTTACTTGAGGAGATGGAAAATGAAAGAAATCCCCAAATCGATAAAAATAGGACGAGAACGTTCGAAATAGAACATTACAAAGCAGATAACACGGTTGTTTGGATTGAGATGAATGTTTCTTATATCCGCGACGAAAATGGTAATGCGGTGGGATATCAGGGCTCCTCACGTGATATTACGGAACGCAAACTGGCTGAGATTGCATTGATGGAGAATGAGCGGAGGGAAGCTGTTCTATTATCGAATTTGCCAGGATTGGCATATAGGTGCAATTGTGACAGTGAATGGACTATGCAGTTTGTCTCAGAAGGCTGCTATGAACTGACAGGCCATATTCCGGAAAGCTTGGTCAATAACAGAGATTTATCTTTTAATGATTTAATTGTTCCTGAATACCGAGAAGCTTTGCGGAGCCAATGGGAACAAATACTTTCAAAAAGGCAGCCATTTAAATACGAATATGAAATTACGACTGCTAGCGGTGAGCGGAAATGGGTTCTAGAAATGGGACAAGGAGTATATAATGATGAGGGTGAAGTTGAAGCTCTTGAAGGAATAATTCTGGATATCTCAGACAGAAAAGAGATGGAGAACCGCCTCAGATACATAACTGAGCATGACAATTGGACAGGCTTATATAATCGTGATTATTTGGAAGTTGTTCTGAATAACGACCTAAAGAAAAGGGATGGACTAAATAGAGCAGTTATAAGTATCAATTTGAGCAAAGTTCAGTTATTAACCGCTAATTATGGGTTTCACTATACACAGAACCTGATAAAAACAGCTACTGGAATACTGATTCAGTATTGCTCCGACAACCGCTTGCTGTTCCAAACCTATGAAAATCGGTTTGTCTTCTATCTCATTGATTACAAAGGCAAAAACGAGCTGGTTGAATTTAGCCATATCATCGCAGAAGCCCTAGAGACCTTATTTGTAACTGAGCGAATAGGCGGCGGGATTGGAATATTGAAAATTGATCAGGATGATGACGAAATCGATGTGGATTTACTATTGAGAAGGCTTTTGATTGCATCAGAAAGGGCTATTTCTGTTTCGGAAAGAGACTTTGAAACTTGCTTTTACGATGCGGAGATGGAGGCCTCTGTTAATCGGGAAAGAGATATAAAAAAGGCGCTTTATGAGATTTCACAGAGCGAGCAAGGCGAGGAACTGTATTTGCAGTATCAGCCTATAATAGATTTGCATACAGATTCCATCTGCGAATTTGAGGCATTGGCTAGAATAAGGACAGAAGAGCTTGGACAAGTCTCACCTCTTGAATTTATTCCGATGGCGGAGAAAACAAAGCTTATTATTCCGATTGGTGAAAAGGTAATTATCAATGCATTTCATTTTCTAAACAAGCTAAAAGACAGTGGATACGATCAAATTGGTGTTTCAATCAATGTTTCTGTTATTCAGCTCCTAAAACCTGATTTTCCATGTATGCTGATTGAATTAATGAGAGAGATGCAGGTTAATATCCGGAATGTTAGCATTGAAATTACGGAATCGGTCTTTGCCTCCAATTATGATTACATCAACGATATTATATTGCAACTGAGGAAATCAGGACTCCTCGTATATCTAGATGACTTTGGAACCGGATATTCCTCACTGGCAAGAGAAAAAGAATTGAAAGTTGATTGCTTGAAAATCGACAAATACTTTATAGATAGGCTACTAGATACAGACCCAAATAAAGCTATAACAAGCGATATTATCTCAATGGCACATAAACATGGACATTGCACAATTGCAGAAGGAGTCGTGTACGAGGGCCAGCTGCAGTATCTAAGAGAAAACAGCTGCGACAGGGTGCAGGGATATCTGATCAGTAAACCACTTGATGAAAGAGATGCTCTTGCGTTTATAGAAAGGTATAATACCAAAACATCTGCCGTGAGTTTGTAGTATAGTGTTTGACTAATATGAAAACATGCGAATATTTTAAGCAGCGAAGATGCCTGTTTGTATTGTTAGGATTTGCAAAGAAAAGACTAATAAATCACAAGGTGAATTTAAGGAAAGGCTGATTTTATATGAAATAAGGTTGACGCTGGATTATAACTATGATTTAATTTTATTAGGATCAAATAAGGGAAGTCATCTTTTGGATTTTGATTTTGCATAGTCAATAGATCTTTATTTCATAGCTTAGATTATTCAATATTTACTATTGAATAAAAATATAACAGAAGAGGGATAAAAGGAACATTCATTGTTTACAACATGTTTTTTATGAGGGGCCCGGCAACATAATACTTTGGGCGCAAGCCAATGGACATAATATTACCATTACAAAATTATATGATAACGACCCCTTTCCGTCGCAAAATGCATTTGATTGGCTTGTTATCTTAGGCGGAGGTATGAATATATATGAAGAGGATAAATACCCCTGGCTAAAAGATGAGAAAATTTTTATTAAAGAATCAATCGAAGCAGGTAAGGTGGTAATTGGGTTATGTTTAGGCGGTCAGTTAATTGCTGATGTGATTGGCGGAAAAGTAAGAAAAAATGATTTTAAGGAAATTGGCTGGCTCCCTGTTCATTTTTGTGATTCAATGAAAGAAATTGACTTGTTTTCTTTTTCACCTTCTGAACCAATTATGCTGCAATGGCATGAGGATACCTTTTATGATTTGCCTAAGGGCGCAATTTGCATTGCAAAAAGTAAAGCATGTGAGCATCAAGCATTTATCTATGGTGACAGAGTATTCGGTTTTCAATTTCACTTAGAGAACACAGCAGATATCATCCATCAAATGGTGGAAAGAAGCAGAGATATTCTGACTGCCGATGCATATATACAATCACCTGAGGAAATCCTGGGGCATCCTGAATACATAGAACAGGTGCGTGAATGGATTCATAAATTTTTATCAAACTTAGAGGTATTAGAAATGAAAGGCAGCCTTTTAAAAGGAAACGTAAAAATGTTTATAAACTGATATTGGACACTTTTTATTAAGGAATTAAAAAGTGTTATTAACTGTTGATTTTGATGAGGGAAGATTTTCTTTTGTAGTATATTCATCATTCCCAACAGAGGAAAAGAAGCATCCATTTTTTGTGCATATTAATTTTAGAGATAACATACCTGACAAATATATACCGATATAGACCTCTCTGACTATGGCGTGAATTGGAACAATGGTAAAGGATGGATGCCAATAGGAGTTCTACGATCAAGAAACAGTTTGTAAATAAGCCGTACAATCTAAGCTCTTCCCCTATAATTTCAGGCAAACCATCATAACCTTTATGGTAGCCGGGGAACTGCTTATACGGCTTACTAACTTTTCCATAAGCAAAGCGTTGTTATGACCGCCAAATTAATAGAAAGATAGCTGTTAGTATTGCGCTTTTTTTACTTAATAACAACAAAAATTGCCTTGCGTTTTATTTGCAAATGCTGACTGTAAATAGAGGGAATTACTATTAGAAATAAAATTTTAATAAAAAGGTTGACAAGTACTAAAATCTATGATATACTATTTTTTGTAATCTATAATGCTTCAATTGTTCACATGTTTTTGTAAACTATTTATTCATTTGATGGTTTATAAAGACGTGTTTTTGTTATGTTGTAGATATAATATTTATTATGGAGGTACCTATTATGAATAACGGTACAGTAAAATGGTTTAATTCTGAGAAAGGTTTTGGCTTTATCACAAACGATAACGGCGGAGACGATTTGTTCGTACATTTTTCAGCAATCGAATCAACTGGCTACAAAACTCTTGAAGAAGGCCAGAAAGTAACTTTCAACATTGAGGCTGACCCAAAAAACAGCAGCAAGCTTCGTGCTGTTAATGTTTGTGTAGCTTAATTGCTAAAACATTTAATGTAGAAAATTATTAGTATGAAAAGGGCTTGCCGGATTTTTTCGGTAAGCCTTTTATACATTTTTACCCTTAATTCACAAAAAAGTAGATAGTAATATAAGTGAGATTAAAGGCTACTGGTGAGTGGCATTTATTTTGCCTCTGAAAAAAAATACTTGACAAATCAAGAAACCAGGTATAGAATTAGTTTTAATAACTGTGACGAAGATGGCAAATATACAAAGCGATGAGAGATATGGCGGTTGGTGCGAGCCAAAAGTGGAGTATGTTTTTAGCCTTTCACTTCTGAGTTGAAGAAGGGAAAACCTTGGGTGAGTAGTTTCTTCCGCGAACGCTGCGTTAGTGCAAAGAGCTTATAGGAGCTTAAAGTGGCATATATTTATATATGCAAGAAGAGTGGTACCGCGGATTTATAAATTCGTCTCTTTAACAAATTTACTATAATTTGTTGAGGAGATTTTTTTTACTCAAAAAATTCTTTTAAGCTCCCAAAGATGGGAGGAGCTGAAAATTTTCGTTTTGTTTTTATCGGCAGTCTGGGATGAGTACCTTAAAACAAGACTATGCTAATTTCAAGGAGGTAAAAAATGGACACATTAAAAAGATTGCAAGAAGAGTACAAAAATGATCGGTTTGCAACAAATGCAGGGTGTGTATTTGTCGAAGCAAGCGCTGATAAAGTGGTATGTGAAATGCCTATATGTGAAAATTTACTCAATGCACACGGTGGAGTTATGGGTGGAGCAATATTCACTCTTGCGGATTTAGCTTTTGCTGTTGCATCAAATTTAGCAGGTATTCCATCAGTTGCAATAGAATGTAATATACGATTTTATTCTGCTACAAAGGGCGAAAAACTAATTGCAACCTGCATAAAAGACAAGGAAGGTCACAATCTTGGTCATTATACAGTTGAAATAAAAGATGATTTAGATAAAAAAATTGCAGGATATACTGCAATAGCATTTCATAAAAATTAAGTAGTACAACAGAAAGGAGAGTACAAATTATGAATTTAACATTTGAAAGAAAACTCCCAATGCCTCAGGAAGTTAAGGAAATGTGTCCTCTATCGAAGGACTTACAGAGCCTTGTTGAGAAGAGGAACAAAGAAATTGCGGATATATTCACGGGTCAAAGTGATAAGCTCTTGCTTATCATAGGTCCTTGCTCTGCAGATAATGAGGATAGTGTTCTTGATTATATTGGCAGACTGAAAGTAGTTCAGGAAAAGGTTAAGGATAAGGTTTATATTATACCTCGCATCTATACAAATAAGCCACGAACAACGGGGGATGGCTACAAGGGTATGCTTCATCAGCCAAACCCGAATGAGGAGCCTGATATGTTCAAGGGCATTATGTCAATAAGGAATATGCACATAAGAGCCTTGAGGGAAACTGGGTTTTCTTGTGCAGATGAAATGCTTTATCCTGAAAACTACAGATATTTAGACGATGTTCTGGCGTATGTTGCAATAGGTGCACGTTCTGTAGAAAATCAGCAACACAGACTGACAGCAAGCGGGATTTCTGTTCCTACAGGCATGAAGAACCCAACAAGTGGAGATTTGTCTGTTATGATGAATGCAATAACCGCGGCGCAGCACAAGCACACGTTTTTATATCGTGGTTGGGAAGTTAGTTCGCAGGGCAATATGCTAGCCCATGCCATCCTAAGAGGATACGTCAATAAACATGGGCAGTCACAGCCCAATTATCACTATGAGGATTTATCACTTCTTTGCAAATTCTATGCAAAATCGGGTCTTAGCAATCCAGCGGCAATTATCGATACGAATCACGCAAATTCAGGGAAAAAACATCTTGAGCAAATGCGTATAGCAAAGGATGTTATGCACAGCAGAAGACATGATTCTTCAATCAATAACATAGTTAAGGGATTTATGATTGAAAGCTATATCGAAGAAGGTTCACAAAAGATTGGTGAGTGCATTTATGGTAAGTCGATTACTGACCCTTGTCTTGGCTGGGAAGATAGTGAAAAATTGATTTATGACCTTGCAGAATTAGTATAATGATACTAGAAAAGAGGGTAGAATATGGATTTGACAGAGAGCAGAAAGCTGATAGATAAAATAGATAGTGAAATCCTAGAACTTTTTATAAAAAGAATGGAAGTAGCTTCGGATATTGCTGATTACAAAAAAGCCAATGGAATGGAAGTTATGCAAAAGGGCAGAGAAAGAGTGGTTTTGCAGAATGTATGCAAGCAGGCAGGCCCCGATATGGAGAACTACGCAAGAATCCTTTTCACAACTCTGTTGGATTTAAGCAAAAGCTATCAAAACAGTAGAAACTCCCAAAGAGATGGAGCGCTCCACTCAAAGATAATAGAAGCCTTGGATAGCACTCCAAAGATTTTTCCTAAAAGCGGTGTTATCGCCTGTCAGGGGATAGAGGGAGCATATTCCCAGATTGCTTGTGATAAGCTGTTTAAGAACCCTGATATTCATTATGTGAAAACTTTTGAAGATGTGTTTAATGCGGTTGACAACGGTATTTGTGATTATGGAATTTTGCCTATCGAAAATTCTATCCACGGAACAGTAAACGCAGTATATGACCTTATGAGGAATTATCAATTTCACATAGTAAAAAGCATTAAGCTAAAGGTCAATCATGCTCTTATGGCAAAGGCGGGTGTGGAGATTTCTCAAATAAAAGAGATTATTTCCCACGAGCAGGCATTAGGTCAATGCTCGGAGTTTTTAAAAAAATATCCCGATATAAAGATTACTGTGTGCGTTAATACTGCTGTTGCTGCGAAGACAGTCGGTGAGTCTAACAGACATGATATTGCAGCTATATCATCACCTGATTGCGCCTCCTATTATGGGCTTTCAATATTGGATGAAAGGGTTGCAAATTCTGATAGTAACTTTACAAGGTTTATTTGTATATCCAAAAAGCTTGAAATATATCCAGGTGCAGATAGAGTAAGTATTATCATGAACTTGCCTCATATTCCGGGCTCTCTTAACTCAATCATCATGAAATTTGCCACAGCAGGACTAAACCTTACAAAACTTGAAAGCAGACCCATCCCTGGGAAGGATTTTGAGTTTTCATTCTATTTTGATTTGGAAGCTTCAATCTATTCGGAGGAAACAATATCTATTTTAGATGAGCTTGCGACGGGTGAGAATAATTTCGTGTTTCTTGGAAGCTATGTTCAGGTGTGAAATACTTAAAAAATTTCTCATATATAATAGATGCGTTGTAGCTGAATAAACAGGCGGTGAATATATTGGATGCGACTAATCTTAGAATAATTGCAAGAATTAAAACTGATTTTGACAGCAAATTTGGTGTGCCAAGGCAGAGCGGACTTGTTAAAAATCTGATGGGGACAATTGTCTTTGAACCTGAATATAGAAACCCGGATGCGCTCCGAGGTCTAGAGGGATTCTCTCATATATGGCTTGTGTGGCAATTATCCGAGGCAATAGTGGAGGGGTGGTCCCCTACAGTAAGACCACCTCGTCTTGGTGGGAACAAACGAATGGGTGTTTTTGCAACTCGTTCACCATTTCGTCCTAATCCGATTGGTCTTTCATCAGTTAAGCTTGAGGAGATCAAGACAGATCCGCAGTATGGAACAGTTCTTGTGGTTTCAGGTGCAGATTTGATGGATGGCACTCCTATCTATGATATCAAGCCATATCTTGCATTTACTGACAGCCATCCCGATGCTAAGGGTGGATTTGCTGATGATAAATTCGGAGATAAGCTTAATGTTGTATTTCCTGATGAGTTGCGTAAGCAAATCCCCTGTGATAAAAGAGACTCACTAATCGAGGTGTTATCTCAGGACCCACGCCCGCATTATCAGGACGACCCAGACAGAATCTATGGAATGAGCTTTGCAGGATTTGATATTAGATTCAAAGTAGATGGGGATACATTGATAGTTTGTAAAATAAAAAAATGAACGACGGTGAGTATAAAAACCGTCGTTCATTTTTTATTGATATATAGAAATCAATGAAAAGCTAATTAGCAAACGCCCTGTTCCATCATTGCTGTTGCAACCTTAAGGAAACCAGCGATGTTAGCGCCTGATACAAGATCAGCCTTACCGTTATATGTCTTATTATATTCAAGAGCAGCATTAGAAGAGTTTCTGTAGATAGTCTGCATGATACTATGGAGCTTTTCGTCAACTTCTTCAAATGACCAAGAAAGTCTCTGTGAGTTCTGGCTCATTTCAAGTGCTGATGTAGCAACGCCACCTGCGTTTGCAGCTTTACCAGGAGCAAACCATACACCGTTGTTCTGAAGATATTCTGTAGCTTCAAGAGTTGTAGGCATGTTAGCACCCTCTGCTACGATATGGCAACCGTTTGCAACGAGTACCTTTGCATCATCGAGAAGAAGTTCGTTCTGTGTAGCACAAGGAAGAGCGATATCACACTTAATTGACCAGATGCCTGTGCCTTCTGTGTAAACAGCGTTAGGTCTGTAATTAAGATAGTCCTTAATTCTGCCTCTCTTAATTTCTTTAATTTCCTTAACTGCATCAAGGTCGATACCTTCTGCATCATAAATATAACCACTTGAGTCAGAAAGAGCAACAACCTTTGCGCCCAACTGCTGAGCTTTTTCTGTAGCGTAGATGGCAACATTACCTGAACCTGAAACGGTAACTGTCTTGCCGCTGAAGTCTGTGTTCATATCCTTAAGCATTTCTGCTGTGAAGTATACAAGACCATAACCAGTTGCTTCCTTTCTTGCGAGAGAACCGCCCCAGTTAAGACCCTTACCTGTGAGTACTCCTTCGTATACATTCTTAAGCTTCTTATACTGACCAAACATATAGCCGATTTCTCTTGCACCTGTACCAATGTCACCTGCTGGAACATCTGTGTCAGCGCCGATGTGTCTGTAAAGCTCATTCATAAAGCTCTGGCAGAAAGCCATAACTTCTTTGTCTGACTTACCCTTAGGGTCGAAGTCACTACCACCCTTACCACCACCGATAGGTAGTGTTGTAAGAGAATTCTTGAAAATCTGCTCAAAACCAAGGAACTTAATGATACCGAGGTTAACTGAAGGATGAAGTCTAAGACCACCCTTATAAGGTCCGATAGCGCTGTTGTACTGTACTCTGAAACCTCTGTTTACCTGTACCTTACCGTTGTCATCAACCCATGGTACTCTGAACATAATCTGTCTTTCAGGCTCAACTAATCTTTCGAGAAGTGCCTCGTTCTGGTACTCAGGGTGCTTTTCGATAACTGGCTCAAGCGTTGTGAGTACTTCTGTCGCAGCTTGGATAAACTCAGGCTGTGCAGGATTTTTTGCTTTTAATTGCTCTAATACATTCTGTACGTATGACATTAAAAAGTCTCCTTTATATGTAAAATATATGTTTTTTTGCAATAACAACAGAAGGAGTATATCATAAAACTTTAGCTAATGCAATAGAACAAACTAAATTTTATGAATTTTTTTGCAAGAAAATATCTCTTGACTTGCAGATTTTGACTTCTTTCACTATTTTTTATTCGCATATGGCCAAAATGTGAAACATATGAAATGTATTGTGGCATGACCCTTGACATACCAAGCTGTTTGTTGTATATTATACTAATGATGAATTTCTTTGGGGAGTTATCTTTATCCTCAAAAAATCGATGTAATTCAGGTAAGGAGTGTAGCAAATGTCTTATAAAATTTTGACAAAAAAAGTGCTCAACCCTCAGATTTTTCTTATGGAAATCGAAGCGCCACTCGTTGCAAGACGCGCAGAGCCAGGTCAGTTCATTGTTTTAAGAATAGATGAATTTGGCGAAAGAGTACCTTTCACAATCGCTGATTTTGACAGAGAGAGGGGTACTGTAACTATAATAGTACAGGCAGTTGGAAAGACAACACAGGAACTTTCAAAGTATGAAGAAGGGGATTTAATACTTGACTTTGCAGGTCCTTTAGGAGTGCCCACAGAGCTTGAAGGCCGCAAGAAGGTTGCTGTAGTTGGTGGTGGTCTTGGTACTGCTATTGCATACCCACAGGCAAAGAAGCTTCACAGCATGGGTGCTGATGTTACAGTTATCACAGGTTTTAGAGATAAAGACCTTATTATACTTGAAGATGAGCTTAAGGCTGTATCCAATAAGCTTATAATCACAACTGATGATGGATCAAACGGTCTTCAGGGCTTCGTTACTGACAGACTTAAGGAGCAAATTGAAGCTGGTGAAAAGTTTGATACAGTTATTGCAATCGGTCCTCTTATGATGATGAGAGCTGTTTGTAATCTTACTAAAGAATATGATATTCCTACAGTCGTTTCAATGAACCCTGTTATGATTGATGGTACAGGTATGTGTGGCGGTTGCAGAGTTATAGTAGACGGACAGATTAAATTTGCTTGTGTTGATGGACCAGACTTTGACGGTCACAAGGTTGATTGGCAGTTGGCTCTTAATCGTAGTCAGATGTTCAAAAAGCACGAAACAGAAGCTAAAGAAGAACACACTTGTCGCATGGGAAGGGGTAATAACAATGCCTAATATGTCACCTATTAAAAACCCAATGCCTGAACAGGATTCTTGCGTAAGAAATAAGAACTTCCTTGAAGTAACAACAGGTTACACAGAAGAGATTGCTATTGATGAAGCAAAAAGATGTCTTAACTGTAAACACAAGCCATGTATAGAAGGTTGCCCTGTTTCTGTTAAGATTCCTGAATTTATCTCACTTGTTGCAGAGGGTAAGTTTGAAGAAGCTTATCAAAAGATTATCGAAACAAACTCTCTCCCTGCTGTATGTGGTCGTGTTTGCCCACAGGAAAAGCAGTGTGAATCTAAGTGTGTAAGAGGTATCAAGGGCGAGGCTGTTGCTATCGGCCGTCTTGAAAGATTCGTAGCAGACTATCATATGGCTAATGTTGAAGACAAAATTAGTATACCCCAGAGCAATGGTAAAAAGGTTGCTGTTGTAGGATCAGGTCCTTCAGGACTTACAGCTGCCGGTGACCTTGCAAAGCTTGGTTATGATGTTACAGTCTATGAGGCTTTCCACACAGCAGGCGGCGTTCTTATGTATGGTATTCCGGAGTTCAGACTTCCAAAGGATATTGTACAAAAGGAAATCTCAAATCTTAAGGCTATGGGTGTTAAGATTGAAACAAATGTTGTTATTGGAAAGACAATCCTTGTTGACGAACTTATGGAAGAGTTTGGCTACGATGCAATTTTTATCGGTTCAGGCGCAGGACTTCCATCATTTTTGGGCATAGAAGGTGAAGCGCTCAACGGTGTTTATTCTGCAAATGAATTCCTTACAAGAATTAATCTTATGAAGGGTTATAAGTTCCCTGATTATGATACTCCAGTATATATTGGTAAAAGTGTAGCGGTATTTGGTGGCGGTAATGTTGCTATGGATGCTGCAAGAAGTGCAAAAAGACTTGGCGCAGAAAATGTTTACATTATTTATCGTAGAGGTCTTGAAGAGCTTCCTGCAAGAGAGGAAGAAGTTCATCATGCACAGGAGGAAGAAATCGAGTTTAGACTTCTCCAAAACCCAACTCGCCTTATTGGTGATGAAAAGGGTTGGCTTAAGGGTGTAGAGGTTATCAAGATGGAACTTGGCGAACCTGATGCAAGTGGTCGTCGTCGTCCTGTTGCTATCGAGGGTTCAGAAGAAATAATCGATATCGACACAGCAGTTATTGCTATCGGTCAGACTCCAAACCCACTTATTAAGCAGACAACAAAGGGTCTTGATATCAACCATAGAGGTTGTATTGTAGCTGATGAAACAGGAGCAACATCAAAGCCATTTGTATATGCTGGCGGTGATGTTGTAACGGGTGCTGCAACAGTTATACTTGCTATGGGAGCAGGTAAGGCAGCAGCAGAAGCGATTCATAAAGAGTTAAGCAAATAAGTGAGGAACAATAAACAGCACATAGCGAACAAACCTCACCACTCGGAGTATACTAATACACCTTCGGGACGGGCTAAAGCCCTTTCGGTTTGTCCACTCTGCACAATTTCTTGTCCCTCTTATAAAGACGAAAATATAAGAACCTTGCTATGGCAAGGTTCTTTCTTCTTTATTCGCTTTGCTCTCTGCCCAAACCTCACCACTCGTAGTATCTGTATACAACTTCGGGACGTGCTAAAGCCCCTTCGGTTTGGGCATTCTGCACTATTTTTCCGTTGCCTTTTGCAATTAGTCATAAAAAGAATTTGCACGGGCAAATCCTTTTTGTTTCACATTCTACATTCTTATTTTACATTTAAGGCTATTGCGTGGCAATAGTCCTTACTGCCCATATAGCTTGGTCAATTTCACTTTCTGTTGTAAAGTGACATAGGCTAAGGCGCACCATTCCTGATTTCAGTGTGCCCATAGACTCATGTGCCAAAGGTGAGCAGTGTAGTCCGCCACGGCAGGCAATATGATATTTTGAGTCAAGCTCGGTTGCAACCGTTACACTGTCTTTATCAAATACATTAAAGCTTACAATACCTGTTCTATCCAGCGGTGATTGTGTTCCGTAAAGGGTAATATTATCAACAGAAGAAAGTCCCTGCATAAGCCTTTCTGTAAGAAGTATTTCCCTTTGACGAATGTTTGCAATGCCCAGTTTTTTAATATATTCAACGCCCTTTAGTAGACCAGCAATTCCATTTGTATTAAGGGTGCCACTTTCATATCTGTCAGGTGGAAAATTCGGTTGAAAAAGACTTTCCGAAACACTCCCTGTTCCACCCTCTTTAAGTGGTGTGAGGGTGATGCCCTCTTTTATATAAAGACCTCCTGTGCCCTGTGGACCGTACAAAAGCTTGTGCCCTGCCACCGCAAGAAGGTCGATGTTGTCATCCTCAACATTTATAGGGAGCACCCCTGCTGTCTGTGCACAATCCACCAAAAAGAGGATGTTGTGCCTTTTTGCAAGCTGTCCGATTTCCCTTATAGGATTTATCGTCCCTGTAATGTTTGACCCGTGTGTTGCTATAATCAGTTTTGTGTTGCTTTTTATATGCTTCTCAAATTCATCTGCAGTTACTCGTCCCTCTTTACTAGGCTGTGCAATGGAATAATTTGCACCTGTAGCTACAATCGGGCGAATAACAGAGTTGTGCTCCATGCCTGATACTATCACATGGTCATCTTTTTTTATAAGACCCTTAATTGCGAGGTTAAGAGCCTCTGTTGTGTTGGAGGTAAATACAAAGTTTTGTGGTTTTGATACACCAAAAAGAGAAGAAATTTCTTCTCTGCACTGATATATCACTTTTGATGCGTTTATAGATGCGGTGTTACCGCCTCTGCCCGGATTACCGTAGCTTTTCGACAGGGCAGCGAAAACCTCTTTTGGTTTGTGGAAGGTTGTGGCGGCGTTATCAAGATATATCACGGCGTTTGAACCTCCCTGAAGTCACCATCGACAGATTTGAAAACCGCCATTATATCTGCACCTGTCTGGCTTGCAGCATCTACCACATCCTGATAGTTATTTGCTTTTATCCTAAGCGAGTAGGAACAACCATTCATCTGTATTGACTTTGGTGAGTGCAACAATATAGCGGATATTCCCCTTTTTTCGAGAGCTTTTTTTACCCCTGTTGCCACCGTAACAGAGTGAAACATTACATAATAATCCTCTCTCATACATATTCCCCCTAATTTCATCAATGAATTACCTCAATTATATATTATGAGATAAAAGTTATAAATGTCCATTTACTTTTTTTTCCTGATATGCTATACTTATAAAAATAGCTTGAACTGCGTATTATTTGAAAGGATTGATATATAATGAAACTAGGTATTGTGGGTCTTCCTAATGTAGGTAAGAGTACCCTTTTCAATGCTATCACCAAGGCGGGTGCGGAGGCGGCAAATTATCCTTTCTGTACTATAGAGCCTAACGTAGGTGTTGTACCAGTGCCTGATTATCGTCTTGACGAACTTGAAAAGATGTATAATCCGGAGAAGGTAACACCAGCAATAATTGAATTTGTTGATATTGCAGGCCTTGTTAAGGGTGCAAGCCGCGGTGAAGGTCTTGGTAATAAATTTCTCTCACATATTCGTGAGGTTGATGCAATTATCCATGTTGTAAGATGTTTTGAGGACTCTAATGTTGTTCACGTTGACGGTAGTGTTGACCCACTTCGTGATGTTGAAACTATCAGAATCGAACTTATCTTTGCTGACCTTGAGATTGTTGACAAGCGTATTGATAAGACAAAGAAGATGATGAAGTCAGGGGATAGGAAGTTCGCTCTTGAGCTTGCGGTTCTTGAGAAGCTAAAGGCCTCTCTTGAAAGTAATATTGATGCGAGAAATGTTGACCTTTTAGATGAAGAAAAGGAAATCATCTGGGATTTACCACTTCTTACATTCAAAAAGGTAATTTATGTTGCAAATGTTGCGGAGGATGAGGTGTCCGAGGCAGATGGCAACCCATTTGTACAGACTCTTGCAAATTATGCAACAGAGCAGCAGTGTGCTTGTATTCCTATATCAGCAAGAATCGAAGAAGAAATTGCACAGCTCTCCGATGAAGAAAAGATAGAGTTCTTGCAAGACCTTGGTATTGAAAAATCAGGTCTTGACCGTCTTGTTGAGGCAAGCTATGAGCTTCTAGGGCTTATCAGTTATCTTACAGCAGGTCAGCCAGAGGTCAGAGCTTGGACAATTACCAAGGGAACAAAGGCACCGGGTGCTGCAGGCAAGATTCATACAGATTTTGAGAGAGGCTTTATCCGTGCAGAAGTTGTTGCGTACAAGGACCTTATGGAATGTGGCAGTATGACGGCGGCTAAGGAAAAGGGACTTGTCCGCAGCGAAGGCAAGGAATATGTTATGGAAGATGGAGACGTTGTTCTCTTCAGATTTAATGTATAATATATTGTTATAGGGAAAGGATGGGAAAAGATATGTCAGAGAATAATGTAATTATAACAATTGCAAGGCAATTTGGAGCAGGCGGAAACAGAGTTGGCAGAATTATTTCAAAAGAGCTTGGAATTCCTTTATATGACAAAGAGTTGATCATCCGTGCATCTAAAGAAAGTGGATATAGCGAGGAGCTTTTCCATCAGCTTGATGAGCAGAACACACATAGCTTTTTGTATTCACTTGCTATGGGTTCATACCTTATGGGGCACCATATTTCAGGTTCTGTTGAGCTTCCTCTTAATGAGAGATTATTTATAATACAGGCAGAGGTTGTCAAGAAGATTGCTTCCGAGGGACCTTGCGTGTTTGTTGGCCGTTGTGCAGATTATATCCTTCGTGATGACTTTAATATCACAAGTGTATTTCTTCATGCAGATATCAAGGATCGTATGGATTATGTTTCAAAGGCATATGAGCTAAAGACTGAAAAGGCAAAGGATCGTATAAATAAAGTTGACCGCCAGCGTTCAGGATATTATAACTATTTTGCCCATGACCAGTGGCTTGATATGTTACATTATGACCTTACAATCAACACATCGTCTGTAGGTATTGAGAAATCAGCAGAGTTTATTAAAGACTTTGCCCTTGCAAAAGCCAATAAATAGAAATGAATCAGGGCATAGGGAGTGATATATATCCTTATGCCTTGTTTTTTAAATGAGGGACAAAAAATGAGAAAGAAAAGTTTATTATTAGCATTAGTATATCTTTTTGTTACATGCTTAAATTGCTTCCCTGTAATGGTAAGCGCTGAGGCAACTGTAGAAGTCAAAGCCGATAATGATTGGGATGGTAATAAATCCTGGCAATCGGCAACTATGACAGCGACAGGTACGCAGGGATTATATATTGTAACGAATACAGATGCAGGCTACTCCTTTGCATGGGAGCCGTCCACGGGGACTATTACTGCAAGTGATAAGGTATATACAGATAAGGTTGTTGTTCCGTCGATGATTGATGGAGTGGCAGTTAAGACTGTAGGTGGAGACACATTCAGAAAGCCAATATCGACAGGCAAATATGTGGTCGTATCAGAGGGGATCACCTCTCTTGCTACCAATTCATTTCGTGATAACGGAGTGGTTGTCGGAGTAAGACTTCCCAAATCACTTACATCAATAGGAGCATTATCCTTCTTGTGCACATACAAGCTGACTGATATTAATCTGGGTGAAACATCTGTTACTACAACGGGTGCAACGGTCTTTAAGCAGAGCACAGGACTTAAGGAGATTACACTTCCAAAGACATTGTCTATTATTAATTCAGAAACCTTTTATGAATGTTCCTCTCTTGAGAATATCACATTTCTTGGCGATTTGGTGGAGTGCAAAACTTCCAATGCGTTTTCCGGTACAAATAACTTAAGGAATATTACCTTCAGAGGTAATAATGCTCCAACAAGTAATGTCGTTTTAACCTCGGCAGGTATGGATTATAATGTTAGTGTTCATTACCCTCAAGGCGGAGTTGGGTATACTTCCCAGGAGTTTATCTCTGCATTCAGAGAGGGTACAAGATTTATAGAGATGCCTACTGCGATAAGCTATGCAAATGGCAAGCCCAATTTGGGTGAGAAAATCACATCGTATATAGAGTATGCCAACACGGATATTATGGAAAGTGACGCCTTATGTGTATGGCAAAGGTCCACAACACCAACCTTTGATTCATATGAGAATGCAGTAGAGCCTTTCACCATGCGTAGCAATAGCACAAGCGAATACACCATAACTGATAAAGACAAGGGGAAATACATCAGGTTTTTCGCCCAGCTTCCAAATGAAGCAGGTGAGATTGACGGTTCAAGACATTGCACGAGTAATGCAATTGGACCAATAGATTCCTTTACAGTTGATTTGCAGGTCGTTGGCCCTGTGGTTGGTGATATGTTTTACACCGTTGATGGAATCGGGCAGTATAATGGAAAGGTAAAAGCGTACAACTCGACAGCAACTGAGCAGCATTTCACATTAGTAGCTGCATGGTTTAATAATGACAAATCCCTCTCGCAAATTAAAAGTGAGCCTTTCACAGTGCCTGTAGGTAGTGAAACACTGCTTGGCTACTATGAAGATGATTACATAGGCAGCACATTAATAAATGATGACTTGGAAAATAACTACCTAAAGATTTTTGTAATAAAAGATAAATTCGCAATAAGCCCATTGGCAAACAGTATAACAATCTTGGGGATATATGATGCCATAAAAGCGGTGGAGATGAGCGCCCCGTCAGGAATGTACACAAAGGAGCAAATTTCCTTTGTAAGAGATAATGTAAGGCAGGGGAAAGAACCGTGGACATCAGCATATGATATGCTTATTGAGGATGCAGATAATTGGCTTAATGAGGAGCCAACTCCATCAAATCATTGGTATGTACCGGGTTATTATACAAATGAATCTGGGCATATCGCGGCAAGGGCGGTACTTATGGCGGATTTGAAGTCTGCATATGCCTGCGGACTGGCATATCAGCTAACAGGCAACAGAAAATATGCCGACCAGACTGTCAGGGTTCTTAACGCTTGGTCGAGAACCCTTTCGACAATGGGCTCGGAGGATAGCGGATTGGTTTTTGCATATGTGGGCAACGGATTCCCATTATCAGCAGAGCTTGTTAAGGATTATGACGGTTGGAGGGCAGAGGATAAAGGACTTTTTGATTCTTGGATGAATAATGTGTATCTTGCCTTTGCGAGTAAGGTTGGTGGTTCTGGCAACTCTGGAGATTGGGGAGTTTTTGCAAGATGTGCCGGCAAGGCTTATCTTGGCAAGAGTCTTGATAGCGAAATTACCGAGCTTGAAAGGCTTATTACTGACTATATCGACCCAGCTACAGGCTCTCTGCCTAAAGAGAATGAGCGTGGCAGTAATGGTATGTGGTACACTTACTTTGCTCTTGCTCCTATGACCGCAGCTTGTCAGATTATTTATAATACAACAGGTGACAATTACTTCACATGGAAGTCACCCAAGAACACAAGTGTTAAACAGGCTCTTGATACATTCTTCTATTATTGTAATAACAAAAGTGAATGGCCTTATTCATCCTCGGTAGGATATCCGTCAACACTTGAGAGTAACTCCTGGCCACTTCCATTGTGGGAGGCTATGGGAGGTATTTATAACGAGCAACGATATACCGATTATGTAAAGACATACAGACCTTTGTATGGTCCATTTAACAGTAATGTTTATCATCATATAACGTGGTTCTATCCGACATTGATGTATAAGTCTTTGCAAATAAAATGATAAATAAAAAACCTTCTTTTGGGGAAAAACTATCCTAAAAGGAGGTTTTTTCATGCCAACGAAGGAAAAGGTTGCATCTTCCTCAACAATTATAGATAAGGAAGAGCTTGAGGCATCCCGTATGGTTGATGAGCTCGCAAACAGGGCAGAGGTGGCTCTTGATGAATACATGAAGATGGATCAGGACCAGGTTGATGAGGCTGTTCATGCAATGGCACTTGCAGGAACTGATAATCATATGTATCTTGCCAAACTAGCCGTTGAGGAAACGGGCAGAGGAGTGGTGGAAGACAAGATAATCAAGAATATGTTTGCCACTGAGTCCATATGGAATTCTATTAAAAATCAAAAAACAGTTGGAGTAGTTAATGAAAATGAGTTGGAGGGGTTTGTGGAGGTTGCAGAGCCTGTGGGAATTATCGCAGGTGTTACACCTGTGACAAATCCGACGTCAACAACTATGTTCAAATGCATTATCGCCGCCAAAACCAGAAATCCTATAATTTTTGGCTTTCATCCGGCGTCACAGCGCTGTTCAGTTGAAGCGGCAAGAATAATGCGTGATGCTGCTATAAAGGCAGGAGCGCCCAAGGATTGTATCCAATGGATAGAAAAACCATCGGTTAAGGCAACTAATGCACTTATGAACCATCCGAAGGTGTCATTAGTTCTTGCGACAGGCGGCTCATCAATGGTTAAGGCGGCGTATAGCGCAGGCAAGCCTGCTCTTGGTGTAGGTCCCGGTAATGTTCCTTGCTATGTTGAGAAGTCAGCCAATCTTGAAAGAGCAGTTACTGATATTATCCTATCAAAAACCTTAGATAACGGTATGATTTGCGCATCAGAACAGGCAATTATTGCAGATAAGGAAATTTCACAAAAGCTTGAGCAGTTGCTAAAGGAAAAAGGTTGTCATTTTACCGATGCTAACGAAACCGAGCTTTTGACAGCATATGCAATTGATAGTGAGCGAGGAATGGTAAATCCTGATGTGGTTGGTAAAAAGCCTGTGTGGATTGCAAAACAGGCAGGTTTTGATGTGCCCGAGAATACCAAAATTCTGATTGCAAAGCTACCAGAACCGAGCAGAAACTACCCGCTTTCTTTGGAAAAGCTTTCCCCAATTCTTGCATATTTTGAAGCGGATGATGTGAATCAAGCCTTTGATTATGCATCTGCTATGCTTGATTTAGGTGGTCTTGGGCATTCTGCGGTTGTGCACACTGAGAACGAGGGGATTATGAAAGCTTACGGACAGCTTATGAGAGTTGGCAGAGTGATGGTCAATACTCCTTGCTCACAGGGTGCAATAGGTGATTTGTATAATACTAATACTCCATCACTAACATTAGGTTGCGGTTCGTATGGAAGAAATTCCACCACATCAAATGTTTCAACTGTGAACCTTATTAATAAAAAGAGATTGTCAAAAAGAAGGGTCAATATGCAATGGTTCAGATTACCTCCTAAAATCTTTTTTGAATGGGACTCTATTCAATACCTTGCAGCAATTCCCAATATATCAAGAGCCTTTATCGTAACGGATGAGGGCATGGTCAAGCTTGGTTATGTCGATAAAATACTATATTATCTTCGCAAAAGGGAGATTTATTGTCACAGTGATATTTTCTCGGATGTAGAACCTGACCCATCCGTTGAAACAATTCGTCGTGGTGTTGCAGCTATGAAGCTTTTTAATCCTGATGTGATTATTGCTCTCGGTGGCGGTTCTGCTATGGATGCGGCAAAAGCTATGTGGCTATTTTATGAACATCCAGAAACTAGCTTTGAGAATTTAAGGCTTAGATTCTTAGATATCCGCAAACGAACATTTCCTTTCCCTCATCTTGGCAAGAAAGCACAGCTTGTTGCAATCCCTACAACATCGGGAACTGGCTCCGAGGTAACAGGGTTCTCAGTTATTACCGATAAGCAGAATGGTGATACAAAATATCCTCTTGCGGATTACGAGCTTACTCCTGACGTAGCAATCATTGACCCACAGTTTGTAACTACTTTGCCAAAGACAATAACTGCCGATACAGGTCTTGATGTGCTCACTCATGCGATAGAAGCTTATGTTTCCGTTCTTGCATCAGACTACACAGATGCTCTTGCACTAAAAGCCATTGAATTGGTTTTTGACTATCTTCCTAGGGCATATGAAAACGGTGAGGACTTGGTGGCAAGGGAAAAGATGCATAATGCTTCGTGTATAGCAGGTATGGCGTTCACCAACGCATTTTTAGGGATTAACCATTCCCTTGCTCATAAGCTTGGCGGAGAGTTCCACATCCCTCATGGTAGAGCCAATGCAGTTTTATTGCCTTGTGTTATAGAGTACAACTCACAACAGCCAACTAAATATGTGACCTTTCCTAAATATGAAAAGTTTATTGCCCCTATGAAGTATTTACAGATCGCACAGCATCTTAATCTTCCTGTGAAAGACGAAATGCAAGGTGTTGAAGGCCTTGCAAATAAAGTAAGAGAGCTGATGAATAAGCTCGGGATGCCCACATCGCTAAAGGAATGTGGTGTTTCGGAAAAAGAATTTTTTGCAAAGTTACCCACTCTAGCGGAAAAGGCTTTTGAGGATCAATGTACAACTGCTAATCCCAGATATCCTCTTATGTCCGAGTTGGAAGAAATATATACAAAAGCATATTACGGAAATTAATAAAAAGGGCGTGATGCCCTTTACATATAAAGAAACAATCATTATTAAAAACTTCTGCTTTTTTTAGCAAATGAAAACAAGGGTTTACAAAAAAAACAAAATAGAGTATAATATTTCTATATAAAAATTAAGGAATGGGTGATTTTATGGATCAGATTCTCAAGATTAAAGAAGGATTCATGCTCAAAAACATCGCAGACAATTATGTTGTTGTTTCTGTTGGAGAGGGCAATGTTAATTTTAATTCAATGATTACTACCAACGAAACAGGATCATTTCTTTGGGAGATACTCAAAGATGGTGCAACAAAACAGCAGCTAGTGGATGCTTTGCTTGCTGAATATGATGTTGAAGAGGAAATTGTAGCAGCAGATGTTGAGAGATTTGTTCAAAAGCTTGAAGAAAAGAACATTCTTGCATAATTGTTTGATATAATCCTTTTTAATTTAAAGGGGAGTTTTTATTTGAAAAATAAAGCTTTACTCTGGATAAAGAATGCTGCGGGGAAGAATATCATCGCTGTATTAATTCTGACTGGTATTGGTATGGTTTATTCCTATGTGGGTGTGAGGTTCGCCCTCGCATCACGAGGAGTAATTGACTCAGCAGTGTATCATGACAATCAATTTATTAATAAAATAATTGTTATTGCTTCACTTCTTGTTATACAACTGATTCTTAGCATTACATATAATTATTTAAGCGTGTATATTTCAGGAATGATGTCAATTAATTTGAGAGAAAAGGTTTTCAAAAGCCTTATAAATAAGGATTGGCAGAGCTTGGTTTCATATCATTCCGGCGATTTGATGAATCGCATATACAATGATGTAAATGTTGTTGTTAATGGTGTTATGGGAATAATCCCCGATGGTATGATGCTTATAACCAAGGCTTTATTTAGCTTTGTGGCTCTTTATTCTCTTGACAAACGGTTTGCGCTTATTTGCCTATGTGTATTTCCTATAGTTCTGATTATCGCAAGACTATACAGTAAACGCATGAAAAAACTTCACAAAGCTTGCCAGGAAACGGAAGGGCAGACTCGTTCTTTTATGTTGGAAAGTTTGCAGAATGCTTTGGTTATCAAGACATTCCGTGGCGAAAAGGTCGTAATAGATAAGTCAAGACATCTTCAATGGAACAATTTCCAACTAAAGCTTAAA
>JAQVYH010000013.1 GCA_029004515.1 Eubacteriales bacterium
CTGTATTGTGCTCTTTACAGATTCTTTTTACATCAGTAACTGTCAAATTTGCATTAATAAGCAAATGATATATCAAATCATTAGCAAGTTCTTTTTTTAGTACTATTTCGCCGGAAGTTTTATCTAAATATGTATATTGAGATAGAGTATTACATACAGCATATAAATCCCCAAGAACAGTTCCTCTAAATCCTCTTTCATCGTCGCCATAGAACAAACATTTACCAATACTATCTAAAAATCCTTTGTATTTTCTATAAGGGTCATTTTTGTCACCGGGGCCATCTTCAAAATCACGCTGCGAAAAGATAATTGATATTATTCTTTGAATATTGTCCTCAGACAAGACTCTATAGTATTGTTTTTGATTCTCTAATATTTTTATAGCTTCTTCCTTTACCGCCCTTCGTGTAGGGACATACTTGTCTGCTTTATTAGATAAGTTCCTTTTAGAAATCTTAAATACCTCATCTTTATAATACATTTCACCTACACTACGATAATTATTAGCTGACATTAATTTTTTAAACGCATCAACTCCAAGTTTATCCTCATCATTTTCTGCCAACATATCTTCTGACATGTTATCTTCACCTATGTCTTCATAAAACTCATTATATCCACGATGGTTAGATAAATGAATAAGGATTGCTAACAAGTCACGCGGACTTACTTTTTCATCCAATGCCTTGGTACGTAATTCATACATATCATCAGTGGGTGTTTCATAATATTCTTGAACTATGCTTTCGTCAACAAATCCAATATGTAACAGGTGTTTCTTTAATTGTTCTTTTCTGAAACTACGGCGTGTGATTAATCGTCGTGCACCTCTAAAAGCGCGTCTTTGTTGGCTGGTTCTGTCTTTGCCACCATTCTCTTCACCGCTTTCAAAAAGCCTCACACCAAAATCAACAATTCTTTCTTTGCCTTTTTCTGCATCAATTAGACCCCATCCTATAGAACCAATACCCATGTCGATACCTAAAATGTAATTTTTCATTCCAATCCCACCTTTTATAAAAAATATATATTGACTTTTATTTTATATTGTGATAATATTAAATAAATTAGAAATTTGATTTATAAGTTTATCAATGTTCATCAGAGACTTGCAAATATGCAAGGAACAAAAATAACCGATAAAGAATAAGTTTATCAATATTCATCAGAGTTCTAAGATATGACCTTATGAGGTCAAAGAGTATGGCGGTAACTCACACAAACCCGCTTTTTTTATTGCCATTTTTTATCATACTGTTGTTTACTTATGATTATACTCTGTTGCAATACATATTGCAACTAATATATTAATCTAACAATACCACATAATAAGTCCAATAAAAAGGACAGTAAAAAGGACAGTAAAAAGGACAGTAAAAAGGACAGTAAAAAGGACAGTAAAAAAGGAGTTTACCTGATTGGTAAACTCCTTTAATATTAGTAATTATAACCTGTTTCAATAGCCTTCCAATTGGAATCGAGAAGCTCTTTTTTTGTTGGAGGAACTGACTTTTCAAGTCCTCTCTTAACAGCGTCTAGGCTTAAGAAACCAACTTCCTTAACATACTTACCAAACATAATCATATTAGCAAGCTTTGGAAGACCCATATCAGCAGCCATCTGTGTTGCAGGGATTGCAAACTGCTTGATATCATCACGGTCTGATGTGATGTCGATAAGGCTGCTATCATAAATAACAGTGCCGCCGGGTACAAGCTTTGGTACAAACTTCTCAAAAGAAGGTCTGTTCATAACAATAACTGATGTAGGCTTTGTAACGATAGGTGAACCGATAGGAGAATCACTTACATTAACATGGCAGTTACAAGTACCACCACGCATTTCAGGACCATATGATGGAAGCCAAGAAACGAACTTGTCTTCAACAACGCCTGAATAAGCCATTACCTTACCAGTAAAAAGAATACCCTGACCACCGAAGCCTGCAAGGGCAGTAGCGAATGATGCCATATTATTCTACCTCCTTATATACGCCAAGAGGATACTTGGGCATCATGTTTTCTCTAAGCCATTCAAGAGATTCCTTTGGAGATTTACCCCAGTTTGTAGGACAAGTTGAAAGAACCTCTACAAGTGAGAATCCCTTACCATCAACCTGATTCTGGAAAGCTTTTTTAATAGCTGCCTTTGTCTCTTTAATGTGAGGTACAGAGTCAACTGCGCATCTTTGTATAAATCTTGATCCTTCAAGAGTAGAGAGCATTTCAGAAACGGTTACAGGATATCCCTGTGTTTCAACCTTTCTGCCATAAGGAGTAGTCTGTGTAACCTGACCTACAAGAGAGGTAGGAGCCATCTGACCACCTGTCATACCATAGATAGCATTGTTGATAAATATGATAGTGATATTTTCGCTTCTTGTAGCTGCATGAACAGTTTCAGCAGTACCGATAGCAGCAAGGTCACCATCGCCCTGATATGTGAAAACAATGTTATCAGGATTAGCTCTTTTGATGCCTGTTGCAACAGCAGGTGCTCTACCATGAGCAGCTTCCTGCATATCGCAATTAAAATAATTATATGCAAATACAGCACAACCTACAGGAGCAACACCGATTGTCTTACCTTCGATGCCAAGTTCATCAATTACTTCAGCAACAAGACGATGAACAATACCGTGTGTACAACCGGGGCAATAATGAGTTGCAACATCTGTAAGTGACTTTGGTCTTTCAAATACAATACTCATTTATTTCACCGCCTTAACAATTTTCTTAACTGCCTCATAAATCTCATCTGGCTCTGGGATAAATCCACCATTTCTACCATAAAAATAAACAGGAGTTCCATTAGCATTAAGCTTAACATCTTCAATCATCTGACCAGCCTGGCTCATTTCAACTGAAAGGATAGCCTTTGTCTGTGAAGCCACATACTCTGTATCCTTCTTAGGGAATGGCCAAAGTGTGATAGGTCTGAATGTACCAATCTTGATACCATCAGCCTTACCCATTTCCTGAACAGCCTTTGCAACACGAGCACAAGTACCATATGCTGCGATTACGATATCAGAATCTTCAACATTGTCATATTCTGACTGCTGAAGTGTTTCTTCGATAAGGTCGTACTTCTTCTGTCTTTCGTTGTTCTTAACTTCCAAGGTATCAGGGTTAGTATCAAGAGAGTTAATAACGTTTCTGCCTCTCTTCATCTTTGTACCAGTTGTAGCCCATTCTTTTTCATTAAGGGTAACTTCGCTAGCCTCTGGGAATTCAACTGGTTCCATCATCTGACCAAGAGTACCATCACCCAAAATCATAACAGGCATTCTATATTCATCTGCAAGATCGAAAGCCTTACCTGTATGGTTAACAACCTCCTGAATTGATGCAGGGGCAAGAACGATAAGGCGATAGTCACCATGTCCGCCACCCTTTGTAGCCTGGAAATAATCACCCTGCGAAGGCTGAATACCACCAAGACCTGGGCCTGCACGCATAATATTAACAATTACGCAAGGAAGATCAGCACCAGCTATATAAGAGATACCCTCTTGCTTAAGGCTGATGCCCGGGCTTGATGAACTAGTCATAACTCTTACACCGGCACCTGCAGCACCATATACCATATTAATAGCTGCAACTTCACTTTCTGCCTGAAGGAAAAGACCGCCAATCTTTGGCATCTTCTTTGACATATAAGCAGAGATTTCTGTCTGAGGAGTAATAGGGTAGCCGAAGAAATGTTTACAACCTGCTCTCATAGCAGCTTCAGCAATAGCCTCATTGCCTTTCATTAAAACTTTATCTGCCAATTTAACTTACCTCCTATCTTTCAACGGTAATGACACAGTCTGGGCACATTGTAGCACAGAAAGCGCATCCGATACATTTGTCCATTTCAACTACTTCAGCAGGGGGGAAACCCTTACTATTTAGTCTGTCTGTCGCCATTATAACAATCTTCTTAGGGCAAACAGTTGTGCAAAGCTCACAGCCTTTGCAACGTTCTTCATTAAAAGTTACTTTTGCCATATTTATTACCTCCCTTTCAAGGTTTAAATGCTTTTATTGCATTTCCCAAGGCTTCTTCATATAAATATCAATGGGAAACTTAATACTATCATATTCTTTTGGGAGCTTATCTAAAAACTCCTTCTTACCACTAATATATTTAACAGGAAGTCCTGTTCTTTCATAAACCTCTTCGCCAAGCTTTTGACCTTCTAGGATGATATCTTCTGTTGTAAAGTCCATAATGTTTGTGTTATTGACAAGCCCTGTTACCTTAAGAGAAGATACTGCTTCAATAAGACCGATATATTCGATAATCTCATCAGCACTTCTTGTGAGAGGTCTATGGGCATTGTATACCATAAGCATCTCATATCCGCAGGCATCAAACTTATCATGGAATCTGCCAAGAGCAATAGCACCATCATCATCGCCGCCCACATCGAAAACAGACTTCTTGCCACCGTGAAATACGGAATAGATTTCTGATGGGAGTGCAGGGACATCAACATTTGAATTAACATATTCTGATGCAATGACCTGAATGTTTTTCTGTGCTAAATCGCCTCTTGCGTCGGCAGAACGGATATATGGATTAACAATATCAAAGTCGACTAAAATATCAGCGTCTGACTTAACAGCAAGATTAATTGAAAATTCAGTTTTACCACTGCCATAGTGACCAACAATAATATTGATATTCTTCATATTACGCTCCATTGCCTTTCTGATTACGGATAATTACCTAAGTCAAAGCCTCTACTATTTTACCACATTTTCCGACTGATGTCTATATGTAACCGCAGTAATATGTCCCATAAAATACTGGGATTTTCGTTGTAAATTATTACACCTACACAAAATAATGTAAGCAAGGGCAAACAACCCCACACCCACAATGGACGATATAAGAGCTCCCGCACCATTTGACCATAGGGCCATACCTACCGCAAGAGATAGAAACATTGGAAAAATATATACAAGAAAAGCAGCAAGATAAATCCTGCCGCTTGGTGTTTCAACTATTACAACATCCCCATTTTTTGCACCAATGGGATTCTTTACAGTTACGATATGTTCTTTTGTGCTGCACATATTGCATTGAGAGCAGTTGCCACCACAGGAGCTTTCACGAACAAAAGAAACAAGAGCATACTCGTCCTCTGTGCTTTTAACAACTCCTGAATTCTCCACCACGCACTTCCTCCTTAATTATACTTTTCTAAGCATTTCTTCAGCCGCCATAAGTGTCTGCTGAGTTATCTCCATACCACCGATAATGCGGGCAAGCTCCATCTTGCGCCCTTCAAAATCAAGAAGTTTTACATCTGTAGAAGCAACCTCGCCATCATCAGTCTTCTTTATAACATAATGATTATCTGCCATACAAGCAATCTGCGAAAGATGTGTGATGCATATAATCTGCTTTTTAGATGCAATCGCAGAAATCTTCTCTGCTGTTTTATATGCTGTTCTACCGCTGATACCTGTATCAATTTCGTCAAATATTAGGGTATCAACCATATCTATATCTGCAAGGATTGACTTAACCGCAAGCATAATTCTTGAAAGTTCACCGCCTGATGCAATCTTGGAGAGCGGCATAAGGGGTTGACCTGAATTTGTTGCAATCATAAATTCTATCTTATCGCTGCCCTTTGATGAATAATCACACTTTGTAATGCTAACGCCAAATTCTGCCTTAGGCATTTCGAGGTCGGCAAGTTCAGCCTTTATCTTTTTAGAGAGCTCCTCTCCTCCCTTTCGTCTGGAAAGGGTAAGGTCATTGGAAAGCTTTTCAAGAGCCTTGTTGGATTCATCGATTTCCCCATTAAGCTCTCTTTCTCTCTTATCGCTATGGAAAATATTATCAAGCTGTTTTCTTGCATCTTCACAAAAAGCTAGGATATCTTCAAGGCTATTACCATATTTACGCTTCAGATTATTAATAAGATTGATTCTTGCCTCTACCTGCTCAAGCTCGTCATCACCACCCTCGGATAATTCTGAGAGATCACGAAGAGAGTATACTGCATCATCAATAATGATAGATGCATCTTCAATCGATTTATAAACATCCTCAAGAGCCTTGCCATATGATGCTACATCTTCAAGGGATTTTTTTATCCTTGCAAGGCAGTCATGTACAGAGCTTTCAGATGAATAAAGCTGATAATATGAGCTATCAACAGCGGTGCGGATTCTCTCAAGATTAGAAAGATAATCTCGCCTTTCATCAAGCTCCTCCTCCTCGCCAATGTGTAGATTTGCATCATCAATCTCCTGTATCTGATAGGAAAGAATATCTATCTGACGATTCTTTTCTTCTTCATCACTTGCAAGCTGCAAAAGCGCCTTCTTCAAGCTCTTATTTTGAGTATATTCAGCCTTGTAACTATCAAGAAGTAATTGATTGTCACAGTATCTGTCCAAAAAGTCAATATGAGTAAGAGGGTTTAAAAGCTGTTGACTATCATGCTGACCATGAATATTAATAAGCCACTTACCTATGTTTTTAAGCATAGTGGCATTAATCAGCTGACCATTGGCACGACAAGTGCTTTTACCCTCTGTTGTAATCTCTCTACGAAGAATAAGTACGCCATCCTCTATCTCTATTCCCATTTCATCAATCTGTGAGAGGACTAAAGGATTATCTACAATAAATTCCGCCTCGACAACCGCTTTGCTCTGTCCGTGACGGATTATATCGTGACTTGTTCGTTCGCCAATTACCATATTTATTGAATCAATTAAGATAGATTTACCTGCGGCGGTTTCACCCGTAAGGGCACTAAAACCCTTGCCAAACTCCACATATGTTCTATCTATAATTGCAACATTTTGTATATTAAGTTGTGTGAGCAACCTTCATCACCTCATAGAATGGAGCTTCTCGTAAATAAGCTTTGCATCCTCAATATTCTCTGCAATAACCATAAGGGTATCGTCCCCTGCGATTGAACCAAGAGCCTGTGATATGTGCATTGAATCAACAACCGCACCAATAGCCGATGCCATACCAGGGAATGTTTTAATAACAACAAGATTCATAGCAAGATGGACTGCAACTACCGAGCTTGCAAAGAGGTTGTAAGAGGAACTATCGCTATCTTCAGATACCGCAACATAGTGGCTCTCTCCATGATTATTCACAACCTTGCTAATGCGAAGCTTTTTGATATCACGGGAAACAGTTGCCTGTGTAACATCATAGCCGGCTTCTCTCAGCTTTGCTGTGAGCTCCTCCTGGGTAGAGATATTCTCCTTTGTAATGATTTCCATTAGTTTACTGTGTCTGTCAATCATAGGTGAATTCAGTCCTTTCTGAATTACAATATTATCTTTGTAGTTTTAGCCTTAATGTATCAAAAAAATCAGCATTTTCTTGCCTGATTAATTTAAGCTTCTTATCATTTTGCATAATCTCAACGACAGCACCCTTCTTCAAGGGGAATCCAAATTGTCCGTCTGCCGAGACAACTGCATCATTGTCGTGCTCTGCTTGTACCACAATACGAACATTGGCAGTTGCAGGTATAATTACACTCCTTGAATTACTAAGAGAATGGGAGCAAACAGGGGTTAAAATTATAAGCTCCATACTAGGATGAACAACAGGTCCGCCGGCTGATAAAGAATAGGCTGTTGAGCCTGTTGGAGTCGAAACAATAAACCCATCGGCTTTATATGTACCGACAAACTTATCATCAGCATATACCTTAAGACTTATAATCCTCGCACTGTTGCCTCTTGAGATACATATATCATTAAGTGCAAATAGTTCTTTATCCCCCACATTTGCCTTAAGCACAAGGCGTTGTTCTATGTGATATTTCGACGTAACCAACTGTGAAAAATCGTCTTTTTCCATAGCAGAAAGGAATCCCATATGGCCGATATTGACCCCAAAAATAGGTATATCATTTTCATAACATTCATTTGCAAGGCTTAGAATCGTACCATCACCGCCCATTGCAATTACCATCTCAGAGTCCTTGAAAAGTTCTTCCCTCTTGACAAGCTGCGCAGATGTAACATAGCAATCATCAGGCATTTTAACCTGTACGTCAGCATCAAGGAGTGTTTTAACGAGCTTTTCAGTATGGGTGAGATTTGGGTCTCTTTTTATGTTGGATACCACTGATACACACTTCATATTATCAACCTCTTATATGGCTTCAAGATGTGATTTTTCAACTATACCACTACTGTCAACCTCTATTCCCTCTCCGCCCTTTTGGAGCATAAGAAGGTATTCTATATTACCCTCCGGCCCCCTAATAGGTGAGAAGGTAAGACCTTTGATTGCAAGGTCATTATTTTTACAAAAATCTATTATTTTATCTATTACCTCTTTATGAACACTTTTATCTCTTACAACGCCTTTTTTACCAACCTTTTCTCTGCCAGCCTCAAATTGTGGCTTGATAAGGCATACAATTCTGCCACCGTCCTTTAAAAGCTCATAGGCAACAGGAAGTACAAGGGTAAGGGATATAAATGAAACGTCAATTGAAGCGAAATCAAGAGGGTCTATTGTTTCCTTTTCAATATATCTTATGTTAGTGCGCTCCATATTAATAACTCTCTCGTCAGTGCGAAGCTGCCAGGCAAGCTGACCATAACCAACATCAACACTATACACCTTCTTGGCACCATTTTGTAGCATGCAATCGGTAAAACCGCCTGTGGATGCGCCTATATCCATACAGGTAAATCCCTCAAGAGCCAAGCCAAATTCTGCCATTGCTTTTTCAAGCTTAAGTCCGCCTCGGCTAACATATTTAAGGGTATTACCCCTGACCTCAACTACTGCATCCAAAGGAACAATCATACCAGCCTTGTCTGCTTTTTGGTTATTAATATATACTATACCTGACATAATAATTGCTTTAGCTTTTTCTCTGCTTGTGGCCATATTATGCTCTGTAAGATATACATCAAGTCTTTGTTTTTCGTTCATTTTATTTCTCCGTAATCTTTAATATGTGCTGTGCAATGCCCTCAGGGTCAAGACCGAATTCTTTAAATAGGCTCATATTGTCACCATGGCATGGGACATTATCAATAGGGAAGCCTGCACATTCAATATGGCAATCTTCAAGTACGCCGCTTACAAGTCTGCCAGCACCCGACTGGGAGTGGTTCTCTATAACTAAAACCTTTTTAGTCTTGGATGCAGATGCTTTAACAGCAATCTCATCAAGTGGTTTAACTGTACGCAAATCTATAATCTCAACACTTACCTTATCACCGACGATATCTACCGCTCTTCTTACAAACGGAAGCATATCACCAACAGAAATAACTGTTATGTCATTACCCTCTTTTACAACCTCTGCCTTACCGTATACGAAGGTGGTTGAATTATCCTCTTTCATTGCTTTTGGATAACGTATAGCAATAGGCATTGTATGCTCATCAATCGCATAGTCCATCATTTCACAAAGCATTTTAGGTGATGATGGAGCTAGTATTGACATATTAGGCATCTCTGAAAGAAACGCCATATCATATATACCGTGATGGGTTTCTCCATCGTTGCCTGAAATACCTGCTCTGTCAAGACAGAATACAACATGTAGCTTTTGCAGACACACATCATGGAGCACCTGGTCATAGGCTCTTTGAAGGAAGGTGGAATAAACACCTATTACAGGAACCATGCCCTTCATTGCAAGGCCTGCACTAAAGGTTACTAAGTGCTGCTCTGCAATTCCTACATCAAAGAATCTATCACGATGCTTTTTTTCAAATTCTGAAAGTCCCGTTCCCTGTGGCATAGCAGCAGTTATTGCAACGATTTTTTTATTAGTATCAGCCTTACATGAAAGATGCTTACCAAAAAGCTTTGAATTGTCAACTTTGGAGCTTGACGATTGACACTCACCTGTCTCGATGCAGAAATTACCAATACCGTGGAATTTATCGGGATTGTCCTCTGCAAAGCTATATCCCTTGCCTTTTTTCGTATAAACGTGAAGAAGAACAGGCTTGTCCAACTGCTTAATGTTATTAAGCATTTCAATAATAGTAGCAATATCAGAGCCATCAACCGGGCCAATATAATTAAAGCCCAAGGCTTCAAAAAATCTACCCTGAATGAATATCTCTTTTATTCCTTCTTTAAGCCCCTTTATTGCGTATACAAGGTATTTACCAATAAAAGGAATGCTATGGATAATCTTTTCGGTTCTTGTCTTGGTTTTAAAATATGAACTTTTAGAGCGAATATTAGAAAGATATCTAGCAACACTACCTACATTCTTTCCAATAGACATTTCATTATCATTCAAGATAACTATCATCTTTGTTTGGGTATGTCCTGCATGGTCAAGAGCTTCATAAGCCATACCACCAGACAGTGAGCCATCACCAATAACAGCAACTACATTATAATCATCACCATTAATATCTCGTGCAACAGCCATACCAAGAGCTGCAGATATAGATGTACTGCTATGACCTGTATTAAAGCTATCGTATATACTCTCGTCTGTTTTTGGAAAACCGCTCAGGCCCTTGTAGCAGCGAAGGGTAGAAAATTTATCCTTTCTACCAGTAATAATCTTATGTACATAGGACTGATGTCCGACATCCCAAACAAGACGGTCTTTATCAAAATCAAAAACTTTATGAAGAGCAAGAGTAAGCTCAACTACACCCAAATTAGACGCAAGATGCCCTCCCGTATTGGAAATATTCTCAACAAGGAAGGCACGAATTTCTTCAGCCAACTGTTCGAGTTGCTGGATAGAAAGTTTTTTTATATTTTCCGGACTTTGGATGTTATCTAGTATTCTGCCCATTATTTTTTCTTACCTTTCTTATTACGGGTGAACCAAAAGAAATCTATAATTACAGCAAAGCAATATACAAACAGATTGCTTTTTGAAATGGAAATACCCTTACCCGCAGCCTTTACACCTACAGTAAGAGCTGAAACGATACCTGTCATCAAAACAGATAGCCACAAAGAGCCTTCGTTAGACAAATTTAATACGATAATACCAGCCACGCTACCACTGAGTATACCCATAATGTCACCAACAACGTCATTACAGAAATTGGAAACCTTCTCTGCGTTACGAACAAGCCAGATTGCACGATTGGCACTCTTGACACCATGGGATGCCATCGAGTGAAAAGGTGTTTCATCAGCAGAAGCAACAGCCATACCAATCATATCAAATATAGCACCAAGAGATATAAGGAAAAGCAAAATCAAGAAAGCAAAAAACACATTTACTCCTGAAAGAGCCTCATTGGCACCTGTTGACATTGCAAGAGAGAGAGCAAATGTAATAAAAAAGATTTTGATTACCCAATTCCAATCTGTACCCTTAATATTAGTACGGGTAGGTATTTTGAATTTTTTACTCATATAAAAATTTAAACCTCCATAAAGAAGCACATTAATTAAAATTAAAAGGTGGTAATGATTGAAGTTAAGTTTGCGGCTTAGGTTCGGCCGGATTTCCCTACAGGTCACCTCTCGTCGCCGACGAGGCAGTTTCCTTTTAAGTCCTGCATTACCTTGTTACCAACGGTACTGCCGAATTGCCACTTAGACCGCACTGCAATCCCTCAAACATTTGTAAATACAACAGCCTAGGAGTTTTCCTCTACAGTCGAATCAATCCCTAGCCCCTTTTGCAACCAGGGTTTCAAGCGGGATAACCGGATCTTCATCTGCGCACAACTAGCGATCCGACTTGTACCACTATTCACCCTGCCCACTCAGGACAGGCTACTCTGCCCGCAGTATTACCCACATGGCAGGTTTCATCCTGATTCGTACAGATTTAGATTTAACGCACTGCACAATATCAGGTCTCCACGGAAAGAGGGTCAGGTTCCGCATGCCATTGCGGATTGCCCCCAGACCTTAACTCCCAGCATACACCCCCGACTGGCATCGAAAGCAAACACAAGGAACTTCATCGATATGCCCTTATACGGATTTTTAGGCCCGTCTTCAGGATTGATGGATCTGACTAGGATACTGCACCACCTGTTTAAATTCTATCATAAATTAAATAATATTTCAAGTTTCGCCATTAACCACTCTTAACCCGTTTTAGCTCAAAATTGACTATTATATCACACAGACAGGGTTATTTTATAATGGTTTAGATTCAATCTCTAGTTATCACGCTCATAAAGATATGTTGCAAGATCCTGAAGGAAAAATGACTTCTCACCAAAAATAGCGATTTCATCTTTGCAATTATCTGTAAGCTCAAGAAGATAATCCTTTGCCCTATCAAGTCCCATATGTGAAACATACGTTATCTTATCTGTAACAGAATCCTGACCTGTCTTTTTGCCGAGTTTTTCTGCATTGCCCTCAACATCAAGGATGTCATCCTTAACCTGGAATGCAATACCGAGGCTTTGTGCATAGATACCAATTGGACGGTAGTCCTCAATAGCTGCCTTACCAACAAGGGCACCCATCCACGCCGATGCCATTATAAGTGCACCTGTCTTAAGATTATTCATCTTATTATGAAGCTCTGCATCCTCACACCCTCCAATGTCACGAATCTGACCGCCTACCATTCCATCACCACCTGCTGCAGTTGCAACTGTGCGGATACATTCCAAAACGATTATAGGGTTAATCTCACTTCTTGACATAATCTCAAAGGCTAATGCCTGAAGAGCATCACCTACAAGAATAGCTGTTGCCTCGTCAAACTTTTTGTGACAAGTTGGCTGACCTCTTCTTAAATCATCATTGTCCATCGCCGGAAGGTCATCATGGATAAGTGAATATGTATGGATAAGCTCAATTGCACAAGCAAACGGCATAACCTGCTCTACATCTCCGCCAAGCATCTCACAAACCGCCATTGCAATAACAGGGCGAATTCTTTTGCCACCTGCAAAAAGGCTATAACGAAGAGCTTTATATAAAGCTATGCAGTCACCCTCCGCCTGAGGTACAACATTTTCAAGCCACTCATTTATCAATTCAACCTTTTGGTTGTATTCTAACAAAAATTCTGCTTCGTGTTCCATCAGAAATATTACCTCTGTTTCTATAATATTAGTTTACATCAAAAGGCTCGGTAATTATTTCACCGTTTTCACCCTTCACAAGAATATTAACTCTCTTTTCTGCTTCTTCTAAAAATGCTGAACATTCCTTTGAAAGAGCAACACCCTTTTCAAATCTTGAGAGCATTTCATCAAGTGATAAATCACCCTTTTCAAGTTCCGCAACTACCTTTTCAAGCTCTTCCATTGACTTTTCAAAATTCTTATCTGCTTTTGCCATTATCTATTCATTCCCTTCCATCTTCATATTCAAGCTGATCAACTATACTTATACATCTTCCGTCTTTAAGTCTTGTAATAACCTTATCTCCAACCTTAACGTCCTTTGTCATGCGAACGATATTGCCATCTGCATTTTGCATCACGCTATAGCCTCTTGATATAACCTGAAGCGGTGACATTGCATCGAGGCGTCCTGCGTTAAGGGAAAAACTATTCCTTCTTGCAAGTAAAAGATTCTGGACACTATCACAAAGCGCCTTGTATGTATTATCAGACCTTTGCTGACATTGACGGATATAATCAACAGGTGATTTAACCGCGAATCTCTTAAGAAGATTCTTTTTATTTTCAACATCCGCAGTTATAACAAGCTTCATTCGTTTAACTGCTCCGTCGATTCTCTGATTAAGCTCACCAAATGATGGTACTGCAAGTTCTGCCGCCGCAGATGGCGTTGCTGCACGAAGGTCAGCCACAAAATCTGCAATTGTGAAGTCTGTTTCATGCCCTACTGCAGAGATAATTGGTATTTGCGAATCAGCAATAGCCCTTGCTGTTTCTTCTTCGTTAAATACCCATAGCTCTTCAATCGAACCACCGCCTCGACCGGCAATAATTACATCAACATTCTTCTGCTGATTAAAATATTCAATACCTGCCCTTACCTGCTTGCTACATCCCTCACCTTGCACCTGTGCAGGGTAAAGTACAATTTCAGCAAGGGGGTATCTTCTTGTCATAACTGTAATAATATCACGAACCGCCGCCCCTGTTGGAGAGGTGATTACACCAACCCTTTCAGGAAACTTCGGAATAGGCTTCTTTCTGCTTTCATCAAAAAGTCCTTCGAGCTTAAGCTTTTCCTTAAGCTGTTCAAAGGCTACAAACAAATCACCAATACCATCAGGCTGCATAGAGTTAAGATAGAGCTGATATTGTCCATCTCGTTCATATACTGAAACCCTACCGGTTGCAATAACCTTCATACCATTCTCAGGGTCAAAGCGAAGCTTTATAGCATCACCCTTGAACATAATAGCCCTTATTGCACCGCCCTCGTCCTTAAGACTCATATAACAATGGCCTGACTGCTGACGCTTGAAGTTGGATATCTCCCCCTTGACTGTTACATCAAAGAGCATATTATCCCTTTCAATGATACCCTTAATATATTTATTAAGCTGTGTAATTGTAATTATATTGCTATCAGTTGATGTGGGAGTCTCTTTTTCTCTTGCCTTTTTCTCCTCAGCTTCTTTTCTGTCATGGATCAGCTTTTTCGTAAAATGCTCAATAACCTTTTTTAGAATCTCACCACAAACATAAGCATCTGCCTTGGCACGGTGAAGAGTATCGGCGTGTATGCCAAGATATTTCTGCACTGTTCCAAGCTTGTGATTATGAAGCTGTGGGAGAAGTTCCCTTGTAAGTAATAATGTATCGATTGGTGGATTGTCCAGAAGAAATCCACGATAATTTATAACCGCAGGCTGAATAAACGACATCTCGAAATCAGCATTGTGTGCAACGATTGGAAGCTCTCCCAGAAACTCAATAAACTGTGGTATAACATCCTCTATTGATGGAGAACCACTAACCATAGCATCAGTTATGCCTGTAAGTTCGGTTATAAATGGTGGAATAGCTCTATGGGGATTAACAAAAGTTACAAGCTCATCCACAATTACATTATTAACATATTTAAGTGCGGCAATCTCAATAATCGTGTCACCCCTTTGAGGGTACAAACCTGTTGTTTCCAGGTCCACTGCCACATATGATGAAAATCCGCACAAATCACTGTATGTCATTTCTACACCTCTTGTCCTAAGTGCATATCCTGTGCTAAAAGAGCTATCCCCACCGAATTATCTCGTGAAAGATCGCCGCTTCCAAAATATGCCTTGTCACCAATTATATCTCTTAACTGCTTATTTGCGGCAACTCCGCCCATTATAAGCACCTTATCTACCTTGTACTTTTCTTTTGCATTTATGATAACCTTTTCTACAGACTTGCCCACTCCATAAAGCGTTGCATAAGCAATCTCATAATCAGGAGCAATTGTCTGCTTTGTAAGCTTGGTTTCAATACCGGAAAGATTCATATACTCTCCATCGACAGAAGTTTTAACCTTAACCTCACCTGCGGCCCTCATAGCTAACTGTTCAAGATGTTTGCCGCAAGGGAATGGAAGTCCAAGATAAACCCCCACTCGGTCAATAAGCTGTCCAGCCGGAAGGTCACTTGTGCCACCTACGATGTCAATCTTACCACCCTTAATATACAAAAGCTCACTTGTGCCACCTGACAGGTGGAATGCAAGATATTCTTCGTCCTTCTCCACAAGAAAATCTGCTGAATACATAGCCGCCCTTATATGTCCCTGTTGATGGGAGAATGTATAAAAGGGGATGTTATGTGTGGAGGCGATTGCTCTTGCTGTTGTAACACCGGGCAAAAACACCGGCATATACGAGCCATCAACATTACGAGGTGCATTAGAAACACCAACAGCGTCAATTTTTCCATCAAGGGCAATTTCACAGAAAAGTTTATCAAGATTCTTTATGTGCCAAAACACTCCATCGGATTGTCTAAGTCCACAGCTACCCTCAGGAACTGGGAGCATAATTCTCTTGTCAATAATAATCTTATTATCCTCAATCAAAGAAACAGATGTTGTATAACAACTTGTATCTATGCCTAAAAATCTACCCATTATCCTATATCACGAGCGACGCTACCCAAAACGCCATTTACAAATGCTGCGTTCTCAGGGTCATCATAGCTTGTTACGATTTTAACTGCCTCACTTATAGCAACAGCAGCGTTAACATCCTCAGTATAGAGCATTTCATAAACCGCCACGCGCATAGCTGCAAGTGAAATCTTCGAGATTCTGTCAATTGTCCATTTATTGAGTTTAGGAGATATCTTTTCATCAAGTTCCTCTTTATGCTCTTCAACACCCATAACTGTACCCTCAATATAAGCAAGGTCATCTTCCTTAACATTATTAAGAGTTACATATATATCCATAACCTCCTGGGCACTTGACATCATTTCCATCTGATAAACAAGCTTTACAGCTTCTTCACGAGCCTTTTGTCTTTTCAAAATATTATCATCCTTCCACCGCAAAGAACGGTTAAACTAAGTAAAATAGTCTTAAATAAACACACTTATTGATATTATACTAAAAAAATCAATAAAAAGCAACATTAACAGGGTATTTTTCCAATATTTTTTTCATAGGATTTATAGGTAATCACCATAGTATTGGAGTGGAAAAATTTATGATGAATTATGTATGGACGGGAATGATGCTTATATCGGTAATATTCGGCATTTTCACAGGCAGGCTTGATCAGGTATCTGCTGCTGTTGTGGATGGTGGTAAAAATGCTGTTATGATGACAGTTGAATTCGTTGGAATTATGTGCTTCTGGACAGGGCTGGTGCGGATTGCATCAAGGTCAGGCTTTATACTAATGATATCCAATCTGCTTATGCCAATAACAAAGCTGTGCTTCCCTAATTTACCTCGAAACAGTGCCGCAATGCATTCGATAGTTATGAACATGACTGCCAATATCCTAGGTCTTGCAAATGCCGCTACTCCTCTGGGGCTAAACGCCATGAGAGAGCTACAAAAGGTGAATAACAATCCAAAGGATACTGCAAGTGATGATATGTGTATGTTTGTGGTGCTTAACACCGCATCTATTCAGCTGATCCCTACCACTCTTATTGTACTTCGTCGGGCAACGGGAAGCATCGCCCCCTTTGAAATACTCACCCCTGTATGGATTGTAGGTAGCTGTGCATTGATTGTGGGGATTATATGTGCGAAGATATTTTGCTCGCGAAGCCCCGTTACATATAAATACGGAGCTAAAATACTAAACACAAGGAGTAAAGCTTAGATGATGAACATGATCTCAACCGCTATCATGCCCCTGATGATAACAGCAATCATATTACACGGACTATTTAAAAAAGTAGATGTTTTCCCATCATTCCTGGAGGGGGCAAAGGGCGGACTTGAAACCGCCATCAGTATCTTACCATCAATGGTGGGACTTTTTACAGCGATTGCAATGCTTCGTGCATCGGGATTCTTCGACCTTTTTGCACAGTCCGTCGCGCCGCTTTTAAGCCTTGTAAACTTCCCCGAAGAGATACTTCCGCTAGCTATTATGAGGCCTATATCAGGAAGTGGCGGAATGGCAATAGTCAGCGACATTCTATCTACCCATGGACCTGACAGCACCATAGGCCGAATTGCATCGGTGCTTATGGGCTCTACAGAAACTACAATCTACACAATAGCTATCTATTATGGGTCAGTAGGAATAAAAAAGACTCGTCACACTCTGCAATCTGCACTTTTAGCTGATTTAACCGGAATAATTATGAGCGTTGTTATTGTCAATATGATGTTTTTATGATAGAATACTAAAGATTATGAATTTTACTGGTGATAAACAATGCAGATTATTAACGCAAACGAAATAAAAAAAGCCTTTGGTTCTGAAGATATCCTAATAGATTTCAGCTTTGCAGTTGACTCAAAAGATAAGATCGGACTTATAGGTTCAAATGGTGCAGGCAAGACAACTATCTTCCGCCTTCTTACAGGAGAGATTCTTCCTGATGAGGGCGAACTTGCTATGTCTAAAGATCTTAAAATAGGCTATGTAAAACAGGAAACACTTGCTATCGAGGGAACACATTCTCTTCGTGATGAGGTTAGCAAGTGTTTTGAGCATATTTCAAAGCTTGAGGACAGAATCAATGACCTTACACTGCAGATGGAGCTTGCAAGTGAAGGACATCTTGAGCTGGCACAAAAGCACGCATCACTTTCAGCAGAATTTGAAAGACTTGGTGGTTTTGGATACAAGAGCAGAGTTAGAGCTACTCTACTTGGTCTTGGCTTCTCTGAAGATGAATTTGACACACCTGTAAATGTACTGAGCGGCGGTCAGCGAACAAGAATCGCCCTTAGTAAAGTGCTCCTTGATGACTATGACATCATACTTCTTGACGAGCCTACCAATAACCTTGATATTGCCTCTTGTCAATGGCTTGAACAAGCAGTAAGATCATATAACGGTGCAGTTATAATAATCTCCCATGACAGATATTTTCTTGACAATGTAACTAATAAAACAGTTGCACTTGTCAATGGCAAAACAAAGACATATAAGGGCAACTATTCATTCTACACTCAGCAGTATGAGGCTGACAGACTTTTTGAAGAAAAGCAATACGAGGCATATCAAAAGGAAGTTGGCAGAATTGAGGGAATCATTGCGCAGCAGAAGAGATTTAACCAGGCGCATAACTATATAACAATCAAGAGTAAGAAAAAACAGATTGAGCATATGGAGGTTGTGGACAAGGTGGAGTCACTCGAAAAGACAATCCACTTCCGTTTCACTCCAAGGGAAAACTGCGGAAACGAAGTGCTCAAGGCTCACAATCTTGCAAAAAGCTTTCCCGGAAACAACCTGTTTTCAAATGTGGATTTGTTTATTGAAAAAGGAGAAAAGGTCTTTCTCTTAGGTGATAACGGAATTGGAAAAACCACACTACTTAAGATTCTCACAGGTGAGATGCAGGCAGATTGTGGTGAATATACATATGGCTCAAATGTTCGTCCCGGATTGTATTCTCAAAAGAGAGATGATTTAAATCCCGACAACACCGTTATAGATGAAATATGGAATCAGAATACAAAGATGAATCAGACCGATGTGAGAAACGCTCTTGCAGCATTTAATTTTATTGGTGAAGATGTATTCAAGAAGGTCAAGAACCTTTCAGGTGGTGAGGCAGGCAGACTAGCTCTCCTTAAACTTATGCTGTCTGAGGCTAACTTCCTGCTCCTTGACGAGCCTACAAACCACTTGGATATTGCATCTAAAGAGATGCTTGAAACAGCCCTGTCCGAATATGAGGGAACACTCTTCGTTATCTCCCATGACCGATATTTTATTAATAAGCTTGCCACAAGGATATACCATCTTGAAAGAGAGAGGGTAACTAACTATATTGGTGGGTATGACTATTTTCTTGAACATTCAAAGAAAATATCATCCCAAGAAAAGATAGTTGAAAAAGCTACTTCAGGCAAGAATAACTATCAAATTCGAAAGCAACGAGAAGCGGCAATAAGAAAGAATAAAAATTCACTTGAAAAATGTGAAAAAAGAATTGAAGAGCTTGAATTACTTATATCAAAAAAGGAAAGCCTATTATTAACCAATGAATACTCAACCGACTATGTTAAGGCAATGGATTTAACAAAGGAGATAGCACAGATAAAGGCTCAGCTTGAAGAAGAATACGAAAACTGGGAGGCTTTATCAGAAGAAACTTTTGAATAATGGCATATTTTTCTTGACAAGATATAAAAAAAAGTTTAAACTATTGTTATAATCTAAATTTTATGTGAGGTGAGGAAAATGGATTCAGGAAGTAATACAGGCGTCAAACCCGGGGGTGCAATAAAGACGATGGCCAGATACGGATCTGTTTGTCCACGCCTGATATCTGTTATTTAATCTACTGATTATTTATGATGAATATTGTATTTTCCGTGTTTTTCCTTGTACTTCCTTTAATTTTTTAAACGGAGGTAATTTTTTATGCTTGAGAAAACATTGGAGCTTCTCGAGGATCGCAATTATAGTGAGCTTCGAGCATTTCTTATGGAGTTTAACCCTGCAGATATTGCTCTGCTGTTAGGTGAAGTTCCCGAATCATCAATCCTATTAATATTTCGAATATTGCCAAAAGAACTGGCGGCAGAATCCTTTGCATATATGGATTCCGACCTTCAGGAAATTCTTATACGCTCTTTTAATGATAGCGAGCTGCATTATGTAATTGATCAGCTCTACATCGACGATACTGTTGATATCATTGAAGAGATGCCTGCAAATGTTGTTAAGAGGATTCTACGTCATACCGACCCTGAAACAAGACGCAAGATTAATGAGCTTCTTCAGTACCCTGCCGATAGTGCAGGTAGTATTATGACAATCGAATTTATCGACCTTAAAAAGAATATGACAGTTGCTGATGCCTTCGCACGAATCCGCAAAATCGGCATTGATAAGGAAACAATCTACACCTGTTATATGACTGACAGGGATAGGCACCTTTTGGGAATTGTAACAGTTAAGGACCTGTTACTCAACGATGAAAGTGCTCTTTTGGGTGATATAATGGAAACTAAAGTGATTTCTGTACACACCCATGATGATCAAGAGTCTGTAGCGAATATGTTTAACAAATACGGCTTCCTTGCACTACCTGTTGTGGATAAGGAAAATCGCCTTGTTGGTATTATCACAGTTGACGATGCTATGGAAGTATTTGCAGAAGAAGCATCCGAAGACTTTGCAATGATGAGTGCTATTGCACCTACTGACGATGGATATTTCAAAACATCAGTTTTTCAGCACGCAAAGAATCGTATTGTATGGCTGCTTTTCCTGATGCTATCGGCAACACTCACAGGAGCAATACTTACCAAGTATGAGGTTGTGTTCTCGGCTATCCCTCTTCTTGTATCGTTCATACCACAGCTTATGTCAACTGGTGGTAACACAGGTACACAAAGCTCTACAACGGTTATTCGTGGTCTTGCGACAGAGGAGATTAATACAAAGGACATCTTCAAGGTATTAAGAAAAGAGCTTTGCATAGCGTCACTTCTTGGCATTGTCCTTGCAATAGTTAATTCAATAAGAATTGTTATTATGTATCAAAACGTACACATTGGCAACAACTCAATCTATATGATTGCTTTTGTAACAGGGATAACCATTATTGGAACGATTATGGCATCGGAGCTTCTTGGTTGTCTTCTACCTGTAATTGCAAAGAAATTAAAGCTTGACCCGGCGATTATGGCATCACCCGTTATTACTACAATTGTTGATGCTTGCTCGGTACTTCTATATTTTACAATCGCAGGAGCATTTTTAAATGTTCCCGGAATTGGATAATGAAAGCAAAAAAAGACTTGTTCAAATTGAACAAGTCTTTTTTTGATATTATTAAAGAATACATATTACTTAATCTCAAATTCTCCTAATTCAGTTGAGGTAATATAGTCAGCTTTGAACTCACGCAGATGAGCCATATGGGGCTGATCAATGTGGATTTGCTGATGCTTTGCGCTCTCCCACGCTTCGATTAACAAAAGCTCATTAGGGTCTTTCTCACTATAATAATAGTCATAACGGATGCAACCGTCCTCTGCTCTTATATCGTCAACGATCCCCTCTGCCTTTACCCTTTCAACAAAAGCCTCTCTTTTGCCATCAAGGCACTTAAAAACAACATAGATTGTGTACATATTATTTTTCTCCTTTATATAATTATTGACCTTTATTTGCGGTAATTCTAAATGTTAACTCTGTCATTGTTATCATTAATAAAACAAATATCAAAAGATACACAGGAAGTATTGAAAAGCTGATTGCCTTGCCAAGGAATCCGTATATAGATGGAATAAATGTTGTGCCCACATAGGCACTAGCCATCTGAATACCAATAATGGCACCTGAATTTTCCGCACCAAAATTGCTTGGTGTAGAATGAATAATACAAGGATAGATTGGAGCACAGCCAAGTCCGATAACGATAAAGCCAATAAGAGCAAGAGTTGTATTGGATGTAGGGATTAGAAGTAAAATTATACCACAAGCAAGGACTCCTGTGCCAATATTTATCATCTTTCTATCACCAATCTTATTCATCATAAATCCACCTACAAATCTACCGAATGTAAGCCCTATAAAGAAAAGTGATGCGAATTTAGCAGCAGGTTCTTCTGCTATTCCTTTAACTTCAACCATATACGTACTTGCCCACCCCATAGCAGTTGCCTCAGCGGCGCAATATGCAAAAAATCCAATTAATATTAAAGGGACTCCTTTAATTTTAAGAGAATTTACAAGACCAAGGCCCTCGCCACTTACTTCAAACTTCGGCTTATTAGTCTTCCATAAAGGAATAGTCACAAGTAATATAAATCCAATGACAATCTGAATAATGCCAACAATCAGATAGCCATTATTCCATATAGAGTTTGAAAGTGCATAGCTCATTATAAACGGGCTTATAATTGTACCAACACCCCAAAAGCAATGAAGCCAGCTCATATGCTTTGAGGTATAATATAGTGCGACATAGTTATTAAGAGCCGCATCAATCGCCCCCGCACCAAGACCATAAGGGATTGAGAATACAATAAGCATCCAGAATTCATTGGAAATCGCAAAGCCATAAAGCGCAATGGCTGATAAAAACACACTAACAACAGTTACAATGGGCGTTCCAAACTTTCTCGTAAGCTTGTCCGAAAAAAGGCTTGATATAATAGTTCCGCCTGCAATAACCATAGAAACAATACCCATATAGGATACTGGTACACCTAAATCAATATGTATAACTGGCCACCCTGCACCAAGAAGTGTATCAGGCAGTCCAAGACTTATAAACGCTAAATAAATAAGCGCAAGTAAAAGTGAATACATTGTTGTCCTCCATAAGGTATATTTGAGCATATTATATAATCAGTGTACAATATAAATGCCACATTTTAAATGAATAATTAATAATGAATGATGAATAATTGTGGTTAAAAATCGCTTTGCGATTTTTTCTATAACTTTTCATTATTCAATATTCATCAGCGTGCGACTTCATTATTCATTTAATTCATCTATTTGATGAATTCATTTTATGATTGTGTCAAGTTAGGAGAACGATGAATAATAGGACCTACTAACTTTCCCGAATTTTTTTCATCAATTTTCCTTGAAATTTGTTCATTAGCACCCACAGGAATAATAGATTTTCCTGCTGGTTAATTTTATCATAAATAATAAAATTTGACAAACTATTCTATAAAAAATGAGGGCACTTGACACAAGTAAGATGTAATGGAACTACAGATTTATATATATAATCCAATCGCCTTTTTTACATTATCTGGTATTATTAAAGAATCATACATTATTTCGTCTATTGTTTTTTCTTGATTTTCATTTTCACAACTTAACTCGTTTCTCTCGATTATATCGCACAACGTTGTATCAGTATTAGCTTTAAACAGAAATATTTCCACTCTCTTTTATGGTAATCAATTCTCAAAGTATTGTGGATAATTTTATTGCACAATTCATAAATATAGCAGATATTCTTATAAATAGTTTTATTTCCATACATATTATCTGTTGGCTTTAAAATTCTTCTTAAAGTCTTTTTAAATTTTTCTTTTTCTATTTCATGCTGAATAAAATAATTCTCAATAGATGTTATACTTTTTTTAATAAACTCTTCGTAGTCGTAATATAATATTGATGTAATTGCATCAATATAATCTCTTATATAAACGTAGTTGTGAAAAGTATTATCATCGCACAGCTTTTGGAAATTATCAAAGATACCACTTTCTAAGTTGCAACACAAATTTTATTTTTAAAAACCTGCGCAATTGCAACATCAAAAAAGCTTAAATTACGAAGCAAAACTTGTCCTTTTGAGTATTTGTTATTTTGAATTTCCGCATTTATATACGGCAAAATTTTATCTAAATATGACCATACGTAATTATAGCTTTTTCCATCAACTATATCCTCAAAAAGTTTTTTTGAAAGTAAAAGTGAATATTCGATAACTAAGAATTCGCCTAACATATACATACTTATTTTTTCATCTTCCAATAACGCATTAGAAAACACGCACGGCAATCGTGCAAAAAACTTAAATGTAACTTCTGTTTGCTCATCATTTATGTATTCTTGTCCAATTATATAAGATTTAGGAAATTCAGACATATAACATCACCCTTCATAAAACTACAATATTTCTATATATTTACACACCATTCGACATAATTCTTGTTTATGTCAAGTCAAGACCAAAAAATTATATTAGATACTACTATTCACAATAACTATAGTATAAAGTATGATATGATAGTAAATCAAACTTATCATCTATAATCTTAAAATATCCCGCTGGATAAAAATAACAATCATATGATTCATCCATAATCAAATAGTAACCATCTTTATCTCTACCAAGAGCCCTATATTGTCTTCCGTATTTAATATCTAACAAGGTATCATCAAAATTATGAGTTAGACATTCAACTATGGCTTCATTCATGTTTAGCACATTATCTTGATCAGAAGCTACTTCAAAATATTCAAATGGATTAAAATCTGTGATTTCACCACTGTTGCCTTTAACATGCAAACTAACTCGTTCCCCTTGCCAATATTCTAAAAAATATGCATAATATTCTTTTCCGCAAGAGAACTCGTTTGTTTCCTCTCCAATATATTTAACTATTGCTGGTTTTTTATCATAGGTATCTTTATTATACAAGTTTTTCTCCTTTTCAACATTTTTTCGACAAAATACTTTTATAATCCGTGCACAATATAGATGCCAGTTAGTTGCTATAGCTTGTGTTGAGTTATAGCAAAAAATCAATTTTTTGTGTAATTATATTTTACATCAACATCATAAATTTTTGTTTCCTGTTTAAAAATATTAACCGATGCAAAATTCTCAACCTTTAATGTATTGTCTTCAGTCCATTCAACATCGAATTCATTATAAGTTATATATGTATTACCAATATCGCCATGTTTTAATTTGCTTCCATTCTTTAATATAGATAATCGATATGTAAATCTTGTAGTTGCTCCTCCATTTGCTTCAAAAACATAGGCAACATATTTATTATCAGGCGAAATGACTTCTTGGATAATATTGGGTTCTCCCATCCAGAATGCTCTAAACGAATTAAGTGCAATATTTCCTGCAAGAATAGCCAAAACTATAACTCCAATAATAATTGATGTTGTGATATGTGTTTTTTCATTTTATCACTTCCATTTTAATGAATTGACAACTTCGTTGTCATGAATTGGCAAAGCCATGAATTCTCGCTTCGCCCCATGAATTGAATTGCCTTTTAATGCACGAAGTGCAATTCATGAGCCGTAAGGCTCAATTCATGAAATCGCAAGATTTCAATTCATGCCGGCAGGCAATTCATTGAGTTCAAGTTTCACTTGAGCTCATTTTATCATACATTTCCAAGATAATCAACAAAAAAAGGACCTTAAGGTCCTTTTTTGTTGATAAAAATTTACTTTGTAATACTTAACATTCCTGCTAATACTGTTGCCATTTCTGCTCTTTTGGCATTAGCAAGGGGTGAGAATCTGCCATTGGAATCACCCTTAAGTATACCGCTTCCTGTTGTCCATTGAATTGCAGGTATTGCATATTCTGAAATCTTATCAAAGTCCTTATAAGAGAGGATATTTGTGTTTTCTCCTACTGAAACATCCTTATTCTTATACTGTGCGTATCTGTAAAGGATAGTTGCCATCTGCTCTCTAGTAATTTTTTCTTCAGGAGCAAATTCAGTTTCAGTCATACCTTTAACTATTTCACACCTATTTGCCCATGCTACTGCGTCGGCATAATATGAATCAGGTTTAACATCTACAAAAGGAATATCCTTTGTAGTATTATTATCACCATCAAGTCTATGAAGAACTGCAACAAACATTCCTCTTGTTACATCTGTCATAGGCTCAAATGTTGTGGAGGTTATACCATTCATTAATCCGTTTTCTACAACAGTTGTAACTGCATCATAGAACCAATCGCCTTCATTTACATCTGTGAATGAATCTTCATTCTTTATTGGAATATCTTCTGTTAAATCATCATCAGCTATTGGCTCTTGCTCTTTATCTTCAGCCCATTTTGCATAGATATTGATAGATTTTGTAACCTTTGATGTAAAGTCGTATTTATCATTCAAAGTCTTATCTGTATACCAACCATCAAACTTAAATCCGTCCTTTGTTGGAGTTTCAGGCTCAGTAGCTATTGCACCTACATTAACATTTTGATTATCAATCTTACTACCACCATCAGTATTAAACTTTACTGTGCAGGTGGTTAATCCTCCGCCACCGCCTGATGGGATTTTTGACCAACAAGCATATAGAGTGTGATTATCCGGAGTTTTTACTACAGTAGTGCTTTCTATCTTAAATCCATACTCTTTGGCAGTATACCAACCTCGGAAGTTATAACCATCACGAGTTGGCTCAGGGAGTTCTCCATAAGCTGCACCATATGTAGCTATCAAGGTGTTTCCTTCTATGGCATCACCCTCATTTACATCAAGGGTAACTGTATACTGATTTACTGTCCAATGCGCATAGATTGTATGATTATTTGCTATTTTAACTATCGTAGAATCCTCTACCTTGCCACCACCAGTTTTTGCATTATACCATCCGTCAAATGTATATCCAATGCGATTAGGAATAGGCATATATCCAGTTGCTCCATATGCGCTGTCATATGTAACGTTCTTGAATGCAGTTGATGATTCATTTCCATCATTAACATCAAGTGTAACAATATAATTATTTGCAATCCATCTTGCATAAAGTGTATGGTCTTCGTAAAGTGCAACTGTAGAATCACTGTTTACTTCAATACCACCAATAGCCTCTGTGTACCAGCCCGTAAAAGAATATCCTGTGAGAGTAGGTGTAGGAAGTTGTCCGTATGGACTGCTATAATTTACAGTAGCAGTATTTTCTGTCAAAGCATCGCCGCCATTGACATCAAATGTAACCTGACAAGGAATACCCCTCCACTTTGCATAAAGAGCCAATACCCCTGTATTTGGAATAGTCACTTCTTCGCCATCTGCATAGTTTGTGCCTGTTCCGTCCGTATTGGTATTCCAACCAACAAAGTCAAAATAATTTCTCGTAAATGTATTCAATTTTATAGCTGTTGCAACATTCTTTTCTATAATTTGCTTAATTTCGCTACCTTCACCACCGTTGGGGTAAAGCAAAATTTCGACAATTTCTGCTATCTTGTAGGGATAAGCATCCTTTGTGTCAACATCGTCATTTTCAACAAAGCCAACTCCAGGTAACGTCCAGGCGCTATTGTTATAGTCGTAGCCAACCAAACCGCCTGTAATCATTATTTTAGGAGTAGTGCCATCTATAACTCTTATGCTTTTAACCTTTCCGTTTGAGATATTGAGGTTAGGAGAGCCTTCCTCAGAATATATGGTACTTGAGACTTCACCACCATATATATTCATACAGGAATTATTGTATAAGTATATCCTAGCTAACTCACCGAATGTACCGTCGTACATATTTAAATTGCCATGGACTATAGTAAAGTTCTCAAAATAACCATTGTAAATGTTTAGTGTGCCCGTTTGGCCAACATAAGGGCCCTGGTGAGAGTTCTGAAAAGTTATGTTGTAAACACTGAGTGTGCCATATACTTCACAGCTTGTAGAGCCATCAGAGCGGGTAATTACCCCTCCACCTATGCAGTCACAAATGTTTACTGTACTCCCTTCTTCAATTACGATAGGAGTACAATCTCTGCCTTGTATTTTATGTCCGTTCAGACAAATATTAGAATTTACACTAATACTATTAGTACTGTTCTTTGTAACATCCGCTTCAAGATAATAATTACCTGCCTCGGTTATTTCACTGATACCATCCCATGCTATCCATTCAAGACTATCATCATGACCTGTTTCGATGCAGGTATCATTACCACACAGGCAATGGGTGTGAGATACAGGAGGTTCTACGATATTAGTTACAACATCCACTGGGCTGGTGACTTCGTCACTCATTGATGTATTACTTGTGTCAACATCTTCATCAGGTTTAATATTATCATCAGATTCAATATTGGCATTGCTTACTGTAGTGTTGCCTACACTATCATATGTAACCGTTTCGTCAGGGCAGTTCTCTTTGTCGTAGTTCTCGCTGATTTCATCCTGAATCGTGTTTGCAGTAGTATTTATTGCAAAGGCTCCTAATGGAATTGTAGTGATAAGCATACAGACACATATAACCATTACTAAAAGGTTCTTTTTCATAATTATCCCTCACATTCATAAATTTTGTTGCAATTATTAATTGTTAATGCTATTATAGTTATAGTACACCGCACCTAAGGGTACGAGTCAATAGATTTTGGAAATTTTTGGGGTGAATTTGTATGAAAAAGGTAGGTAATCTATTTCAGATAGGAGAGGTAGCTTCTCTTTTGGGCATCAGTCGAAAAATGATTTTAGATTATGAAAAATCTGGACTTGTAAAGCCTTGCTATGTTGACAAAGAATCTGGATATAGATATTTTGGTATAGAAAGCATTGCCTATTTGCAACTGGTTTTGGATTTGAGAATGGCAGATATGCCCATTAAAAGTATTGAAAGTTTTTTTAATGGTAAGCGTAGTATAAATGAGCAAATAGCAGAATGTGAAGAAAAAATCAAACATATAGAAGCAACAATAGCACAACTTAAGCTTCGAACCTTAGAGAAAAATACAGTATCCACACCAAAGGAATTTATGATACCTTCTCAATATTGTATCTGCAAAGATGTAAAAGCAAGAGATATATCAGACTCAATCGATGCTTTTGCAGATTTATATCTTTTCTGTTGTAAACAAAAGTTGAAGCTTGATAGAAAGGTAGTTAATTGTTGTCACTTTCCAGTGGATATCTTATCCGACAATTTATATGACACTACTGATTTTGAAATGAAGATGTGTATCTGTGTTGAGCCTGATGACAATATAAAAGATATTGAGTTTTTCCCTGAAGTAAAAGGTGTATATGTTACTTATTGCGGTAGCTATGAAAATGGACTTCTTGCTTATGAGTCAATTAAGAAGTATATTATTGAGCATAATCTAACTCCTATTGGTAATCCCAGAGAATATTATTATATAGGTTCTTTTGATAATGAGCATAATGATAATGTAGTATTGGTGACTGTACCAATAGAATAAAGCATAACTATAAAAAAGAGCTTGCAGACGGTCTGAAAGAGCTTGCAGACGTAAGTTCTTCAGCGTGATGATAAACCTATCGACGCTCAGGCAGACTGCGAAAAAGGAAGTTAAATTCGACATTTCTGACTTCGTCGGCGTACGAGGGTACGGTAGAGCTGGGAAGGGCGGAAGCAAGCAATGGCGTAGGTTTTTGATAAAACCTACGCCATTATAATTTTATATTATTATTTTTTATAGAACAAGTAAGAGATAGATTTTTTATTGCTTTTGGTTGAGCGACTTTTCCGACGGTCTGAAAGAGCTTGCAGACGCAAGTTCTTTTTGTTTTAAAGCATAGGCTCGAGCTTTTCCATATCCTCTTTTGTAGGCTCGGGGATATCATCAAATCTGAATTTAATTTTTAGATTATCATACTTTGCCTTACATATTTTCCTAAAGGGTAAAAGCTCAGTTTTATCCACGCAGGGATATTTTTTTGCAAAGGATGAAAGCCTATTTATATTCTCCTCATTATCATTAAGAGTAGGGATAAGCACCTGTCTTAATGTAACGGGAATCTTTTCTTGATTCAGGTATTCAAGAAATTTTAGTGGCTCATCCATTGAGCAACCAACATATTCTTTATACATTTCATCCGTTGTGAATTTTATATCCAATAAAACTCTGTCTGTGTATTTAAAAAGTTGTATAACCTTACTATTAAGTATGCTTCCTGAAGTATCAAGGCAGGTGTTAATATTTCTCTTTTTGCACTCCTTAAATACCTCGCATGCAAACTCTGGCTGAAGCAGAGGTTCGCCACCCGAAAGGGTTATTCCTCCATCCTCTTTGTAATACTCACGAAAGCGCTGAGCATTATCAACGAGTTCTATTGCAGAGTAAACTTCTCCTTGACCCAAAGCCCAAGTATCAGGGTTATGACAGCACCCACACCTTAAGTTGCACCCTTGCAAAAAGGCAACAAAGCGGATTCCCGGTCCATCAAGGGTGCCCAGTGATTGAATAGAATTAATATATCCCTTCATAATCACATAGCCTCGTGGAAGGTACGGCTGATAACTTCCTTCTGCTGCTCTCTTGAAAGCTTATTAAAGTTCACCGCATAGCCTGAAACCCTAATTGTAAGGTTAGGATAATCCTCTGGGTTCTCATAAGCCTTTATTAATGTTTCTCTATTTAAGACATTGATATTAATATGATGAGCATTCTTTTTAAAGTAGCCGTCAAGAATTGTCACAAGGTTATCCACTCTTTCATCATCGGTTCTGCCAAGGGCATCAGGAGTGATTGAAAATGTATTGGAAATACCGTCACGACAATCGTCATAACTAAGCTTTGCAACAGAGTTCAGCGATGCAAGAGCGCCATTTTCTTCTCTATTGTGCATTGGATTTGCACCTGGAGCAAAAGGCTCACCTGACTGTCTGCCATCAGGCGTTGCGCCTGTATTCTTACCATACATAACATTGGATGTGATTGTAAGAACTGATAAGGTATGCTCCGCATCTCTGTATGTTGGAGTTTTTCTAAGCTCGGTGATAACCTTGTGTGTCATCTCCTTTGCAATAAAGTCAACTCGGTCATCATCATTACCAAATTTAGGAAAACTACCTGTTGTATCAAAACCCACAACAAAGCCCTTTTCATCTTTTTGTGGCTTAACGTTTGCATACTTGATTGCACTTAATGAATCGGCTACAACAGAAAGTCCTGCTATGCCAAACGCCATAAACCTGTGAACATCGGTATCGTGAAGAGCCATCTGTGTCTTTTCATATGCGTACTTATCGTGCATATAATGAATGATATTCATTGTATTAACATAGAGCTTTGAAAGCCACTGCATATATATCTCATATCTTTGCATAACTGCATCATATGAGAATTCTTCCAGTACAGGCATCTGTGGTCCTATATGAATATCACTTGTCGTATCATAACCACCATTGATCGCAATAAGCATAAGCTTTGCAAGGTTACAACGAGCACCAAAAAACTGCATCTGCTTGCCAATCTTCATGGCTGATACACAGCAGGCAATGGCATAATCGTCACCATAGATAGGACGCATAAGGTCGTCATTCTCATACTGAATTGAATCAGTATCCTTGGATACCTTTGCACAGAATTTCTTAAATTGCTCAGGTAATCCACCTGACCATAAAATTGTAAGATTCGGTTCTGGTGATGATCCTAATGTATAAAGAGTATTAAGAATACGGAAGCTTGACTTTGTAACAAGGGTTCTGCCATCCTCACCCATACCACCGACACTTTCAGTAATCCACATTGGGTCGCCGCCAAAAAGGTCGTTATATTCTTGTGTACGAAGATGACGGGCAAGGCGAAGCTTAATTACAAAATCGTCAATAAGCTCCTGTGCCATTTCTTCTGTCAACACGTCATTTGCGATATCCCTTTCGATATAAATATCAAAGAATGTGCTTACCCTGCCGAGTGACATCGCAGCACCATTCTGCTCCTTGATAGCACCTAGGTATGCAAAATACGTCCACTGGATTGCCTCTTTAGTATCTTTTGCAGGCTTGCTTATATCATAGCCATACATAGTTGCCATTTCCTTTAAATATCCAAGAAAGGCTATCTGCTGATAAAGCTCCTCGACAAGCCTGATTGAATCTGCATTAAAATCAGCATGAGATACATTTTCCTTATCTTTCTTCTTTTCCTCGATAAGTCTATCCACACCATAAAGAGCAACTCGTCTGTAGTCACCTATGATTCTTCCTCTGCCATATGCATCAGGAAGACCAGTTATAACATGGCATTTTCTTGCTAAACGCATTTCATCTGTATATGCTCGGTAAACACCCTCATTGTGTGTTGTACGGAATTTAAATTCATCCTGAACCTTATCGCTAAGCTCATATCCATAAGCCTCACAAGCCTGTTTTGCCATCCTCATTCCGCCAAAAGGATTAACACCTCTTTTTAGTGGACGGCTAGTCTGGAGTCCAACGATAAGTTCATTATCCTTATCGACATAACCCGAAGCATAGGTTGTAAGGGATGATGCTGTTGTTGTATCAACATCAAGAACACCGCCAAACTGTCTTTCAAGATTAAAGAGCATTTGAACCTTGTCCATAAGCTCGTTTGTTCTTTGGGTAGCACCAGAAAGGAATTCATCGCCGTCTGTGTATTCTTTGTAATTTGTCTGAATAAAGTCACGAACATTAATTTCGTCCTGCCATGTGCCTTGATTAAATCCTGTCCAATTTTCGTGAATCATATCTATTCCTCCTATACAAATATCTTGTCCTTAATTAGCATTAAAAAAACAAAAAAGGGCAAATCAGTATTAACTGATTTGCCCAGACGGTCGGCTTTAAAACTAATTTTACACTCCCTTGTGGTAATCCACAAAATCCGTCAGTCATGTAAATTCATATTTATTGTATATCAAAAAGTCTATTTTGTCAACCGACATTATCAATAATTATATTACATTTGATGTGTTTTATATTGCAATCTACGGGCTTTTCGAATTTTTGCATTTTCGTATTCTATTTTATCTTCCTCTGTTTCAAGGATAAGACCTGGTACAAGTGTCGGTTTTTCGTAATCATCAAGGGCAACCATTACAACATAAGCTGTATTGATAAGCTTCCTTTCACCGCTTAATTCCTCCACATATACTGTGACCTTTATCTCCATTGAAGTTCTGCCGGCATAAACAATCTTTCCAAGAATCAATATTGTATCGTTAGCATAGGCTGGAGCCTGAAACTGGATCATATCAACAACTGCTGTTGTAACATTCCTTTCTGAATGTCTACGCGCAACCACTGCCGCAACTACATCTATCCAGCTCATAAGCTGACCACCAAACAAACGGTTATATCCATTTAATGTTCCTTGTGATAAAATATGAACCTGTTCTGTAAAAGAATCTGAAACTCTTTTTTCCATAATAACACCTTTTCTACACTGTGGTTTTTTCGTTCAATAAAATTATATCATAAATAAAAGAATTTTACAAGAAAAAACAATCTGTGTGAAATACACACAGATTGTTTTGCAAGATAAACTATAATTAATAAATTAGTTAGCCTGTTCAACTGCAACAGCAACTGCAACAGTCATACCAACCATTGGGTTGTTACCAGCGCCGATAAGACTTCTAAATCCGCTTATTTACTATTTTCAAAACTATTCAAAAAAATACATATAGATATATACAATATATCAAGTTTTATTACTATCTTTTTCAGTTTAAGAATATCATTATAAAAAATAAAAGCTTGGAAGTGCGGGCAAACGCACATCCAAGCAATATAATTTAAGAATTCTTGACAATCTCTTTGCAAAGTTGATTCATTTACCGCTATACAAATAATTTAATCTGCATAACCCTTTATTCATTATGATAGTTACATAACACCACACTCTTTCAAAATAATCTCAATACACTCATTGATAGTCAAATCAGGATTTTGTCCATAATAAGTAAACCCTTTATATTCCAGTGGTCTATTACCAATTTCATCTTGGTATGTTCTTATGCATCTAGAGTTGGCAACTGCATTTTTTACATCTTCTAATGAGATTTTGTTGAGAAGTTTTTTGAATGTTGTTTCATCTTTATTATCCTTTAAATAAGTAAAATTCGTTCCGTAAAGTTCGTTTATTTTATACACATACTTACTCCTATCTTGAACAGAGGCAAGACATCTGTCTTTGTGCATAATCAACCATATCTCAAACGCAAAATTGCTATAACCAAGTTTGTAATTATATGATTTATGTTTAGTCTTAATCTCCTTTAATTCATCAAGTATATTCATAAATTGCTTTACATGTTCCTTGTCATTACTTTCATAATCTACAATATGAAATGCAGGTATTTTTTGTTTTGAATATATAGGAACATTGATGGCTTTTATTCTTCTTAATGGGGATTTATCCTTCTTAATAACGAACTGAACATTAAAAGTTGCTTCTTCACAATTATTGATAAGTTTTTTAAGATGGTCTAAATACCATTTCTCATTTTCTCCTTCAACGGAGAAGTAAAAAGTTTTATTTGTCCTCATCCATTACCATCCTCATTCGCTCTTCTAAAATATCAGAAAAGTCAATATTACTTATTGAACCATAGCGATTTATAAAGTAATTCCTCATATAGTCATCAGTATTTCTGACAGCATTAGGTCCTGATGTACCAAAGTCTGACAAAGAATAATGGGTACTTACACCTGTTTCATCATCTCTATCTACAAACTTAATTTCATCTCTTCTGAAAAGATTTCTATTCAAAAATATTGGATTATGAGTGTTGAATATAAGCTGTGCACCATTCTTGTTAATTCCATCATTATGGAACGCACCAACAATACTCATTAAGGCCATTGGGTGTAACGAAGCATCAAACTCATCCACTATAAGTGTAGAACCAGTTTGTAAAGTTTGAACAACCAATGGGAATATATTCAAGAATCTTACTGTTCCATATGATTCAAATATATCCACAGGAATCGCTTGCTCATCTGCAAGTAAAGAATAGGGGGTCAATTCATTATTTTCTTTTGATTTCATATAAGCAATTTCGTTCCCGTGAATTCCAAAATGTTTAATTGCCTTTTGGAATGTTTCATCAAAAAACGCTTGATTATTTTTTGCATTTTCCACATTTGGGCTTACAAAAATAAAATTTGCACTTAAAAACACCTTGCATTTTTCTCTAAACCACTCTGTAATATTGTTTGATATTTGAGCGCTATATAGCGATTTGAACATTCCTGTAAGGAACAATTCTTCTTTATTCAAATTACTTTGTGACATATTCATACTTGCAATTCTATCAAATGCAGATATAAGCAAATGTGCAATTCCACTCAAATCACCAATTTTTAGTAAATCAGTTCTTTCAAATATCATTTTTTCATTAACAGATAATTTTTCACTCAAAATTCTTCTGTCGTATTCCCCATCAAGAAACATACCTAATTCAAACTTAATACCATATTGATATAAAATATCATCCTCTATGAATTTTATCTCGAATTCAACAGGCTCAGGTGCATTCAAAGAGAGGTTAGGAATAAGTTCTAATCTTCTAATTGCCTCATTTACAGATGCAAATACAAAATCACCATTTTTTATATTTCCTTTTAACACAATACTTTTAAACACTTCAAGAGCAGAAATAATGTTCGTTTTACCAGATGCATTAGGTCCATATATCACTGCGGCAGAAAGTCCTTTGTGTACTTTTTTCCCTATCTTCGCTTTCAAAACGCTATATTCAAGGTCTTTAATTTTCTGCGCTGGTGTCATAGAAAACAAGGTTTCTTCCCGAAATGTTTTAAAGTTCTTAAATTTAAAATCCAATAACATAACAGCATCTCCCCCTTTGCTAGATTTTGCAATTTTTTAGCAAAATCTATTTATATTATAAGTTATTTTATTCGTTCTGTCAACAATTATACCTATTTTGCGCAAAATAAATATTTCAATCAGCATTGATAAAAATTTCTAGCTTATCAACACTCAAAAACACAATCGTAAGGCTTATTCTATGTATCTTATCAAGATTCCAACACCTACTCTACATCATTAATAAGTAACTCTATTTACAGTAGCATATAATCATCGTTCTATGTTATCTTCTAGGATGTTTTGTCTATTATTATTTAAATTTCTCAGTGTAAAATGGTTGATTAACCATGAAATTAATGTTAAATGAACTAGAAAGAAATTAGAAAACTTCCACGCTGTTCTCAGGATGGATTAAGAAAAGATGCTATTGTAATGATTAATTACTTCAACATCTTCAAGCACAAAAAAAATAGACACATCATTGAGATAACCTCAAAATGATGTGTCTAAATACTATTTATTGAATTTTATTTATTAAACCTTCAAAAAGGTAATAATTAGTTAGCCTGTTCAACTGCAACAGCAACTGCAACAGTCATACCAACCATTGGGTTGTTACCAGCGCCGATAAGACCCATCATTTCTACGTGAGCAGGAACTGATGAAGATCCAGCGAACTGTGCATCACCATGCATACGACCCATTGTGTCTGTAAGACCATATGAAGCAGGACCTGCACCCATGTTATCTGGGTGAAGAGTTCTACCTGTACCACCACCAGAAGCAACTGAGAAGTACTTCTTATCATTTTCATAAGACCACTTCTTGTATGTACCTGCAACTGGATGCTGGAAACGAGTTGGGTTAGTTGAGTTACCTGTGATAGATACATCAACATCTTCAAGCTTCATAATAGCAACACCTTCGAGAACATCGTTTGCACCATAGCAACAAACGCTTGCTCTTTCACCGTCGGAGAATGCTTTCTTTTCTAACACTTTAAGTTCATCTGTGTAGAAGTCATATTCAGTCTTAACATATGTAAAACCGTTGATTCTTGAGATAATGTAAGCAGCATCTTTGCCAAGACCATTAAGGATAACCTTAAGAGGTTCTTTTCTAACCTTATTAGCAGTCTTTGCGATACCAATTGCACCTTCTGCAGCTGCAAATGATTCATGTCCTGCAAGGAAACAGAAACATCTTGTTTCTTCACGAAGGAGCATAGCAGCAAGATTACCATGACCAAGACCAACTTTTCTTGTTTCAGCAACTGAACCTGGAATACAGAAAGCCTGGAGACCAATACCGATAGCTTCAGCAGCTTCAGCAGCGTTCTTTACGCCCTTCTTAAGTGCGATTGCACAACCAAGTGTATAAGCCCATACAGCATTTTCAAAAGCGATAGGCTGGATTCCTTTAACTATATCATCAACATTGATTCCCTTGCTAAGGCAGAGATCTCTTGCTTCTTCAAGAGTTGACATACCATACTGGGCAAGCGATTTATCAATTTGTTCCATTCTTCTTTCTTTACCTTCAAACTGTGCCATTATTATTTTCCTCCTCTCTCTTATTCTGCTCTTGGGTCTACAACCTTGACAGCTTCGTCAAAGCGACCATATGTACCGATATTGTTATTGTAAGCATCCTTAGGATCTACACCCTTGCGGATTTCTTCAAGCATCTTACCAATTCTTACAAACTTGTAGCCAATAACTTCGCTATTAGCGTCAAGACCGATGTTAAGTATATAACCTTCTGCCATGTTAAGGTAACGAACGCCCTTTTCTTCTGTAGCGAACATTGTACCTACCTGTGAGCAGAGACCCTTACCAAGGTCATCAAGAGATGCTCCGATTGGAAGACCATCTTCTGAGAAAGCTGTCTGTGTACGTCCGTATACAAGCTGCTTGAAGATTTCTCTCATAGCAACATTGATAGCGTCACAAACAAGGTCTGTGTTAAGTGCTTCAAGGATTGTCTTGCCCTGAAGAATTTCAGCAGCCATAGCTGCAGAGTGTGTCATACCGGAGCAACCAAGTGTTTCTATAAGTGATTCCTTAATGATACCTTCCTTAACGTTAAGTGTGAGTTTGCAAGCACCCTGCTGTGGTGCACACCAGCCTACACCGTGAGAAAGACCAGAAACATCAGAAATCTGGCTAACCTTAACCCACTTACCCTCTTCAGGAATTGGTGCTGGGCCGTGATGAGGTCCCTTTGCAATAGGACACATTCTTTCGACTTCATGCGTAAAGCTCATGTTAATTCCTCCATAATATATATATTTATTTTTTTGACAAAAGTTCAAGCACTGCAAGAGTGATTGGTTGTTGCAATAGATAAACCCAAAGGGTATATCTGCCAATAAACGAGAATGGTTTTGTGATAAGGGGTTGTTTACCCTTGAAGATAGTTTCCCTTCTCTCGTACACGCATCTTGAAATTAAGATACCGATAGTAAAATATGCAACATATGGCATAATCGGGAACCAATCCATAGATTGATAAGAAGCATCTGCCCAACCTAAGATATAAAGGTGTGGAAATGGGCATACAGAATTGTTAAGGAACATCCCAACAGTCATAACCACAACCGAAATTATGGCAAGAGTGAGGTTGCTTAGTCTCTTAAACAAGGGATAAGTCAGCATACAAAAAGCCAACAGATGCAAAATCCCAAACTGTATGAAAAAGTATTTATCGTATATATATGTGCCGATGGTAATAGCAATCGCCATACCACTCAGGATAAGACCTTTCTTTATATTGCTGCGACTAAAAGGAGCACATATTCCCGCTATAAGGATAAATATCCCAGCAAGATGTGTGAGCCATTGCCAGCTGAAGGGAAGGTGATACCTGTATATATACTGCATGTCATAGAGTGTATGAAAAATCACAACAAAGGTGATTGCCACACCTCGCACAAAATCCAGTTCCCAAATTCTGTTTTTCATCAAACCACCTCTGTTATTTTAACAAAAAATGACAACAATTACAAGAGCAAAAAAAAAATTAGTCCTTTTTAACAGTAATATGATAATAAACGCCTTACAAAGTTATTATTTGAACAAAAAAGGGGCTGTTAAAAAAGTGTAGAGCGCATAAAACGAGTATAACAATGTGTTTAGACTATTATAACATTGAGAAAAAACAAACAAAATGTAGAAAAATTTGATGATTCGAATTTTTCTATGAATGATAATCGTTTTATGCTATGAAAAAACTTCACCACTCGATGTACCTTTGTACACCTTCGGGTGCTCAAACCTTGCGGTTTGGTTCAGTTTTTCCATTCTACGCATTTTTACCTATCCCCACAAAAAGGACTGTTTAAAAACATCTTTGTTTTCAAACAGCCTTTTCAAATTTATTTTTTGAAATATGCCCTTATTCCATTAAGAACAGCTAATATACAAACACCTACATCAGCAAATATCGCTAGCCACATATTGCACTTTCCGAAAATTGAGAGAAGCATTATTATACTCTTTACTCCAAGAACCAAAATAATATTCTGCTTTGCAATAGAGATTGTATTACGAGAAATCTCCATAGCATCAACAAGCTTCATTGGGTCATCGTTCATAATAACCACATCGCCAGCCTCAATAGCCGCATCACTACCCATACAACCCATAGCAACTCCTACATCGGCTCGTGCAATTACCGGTGCGTCATTTATGCCATCACCAACAAAAGCTGTGTAACCATTGCCCTCTGCCATAATTTCTTCCAAAGCTGCAACCTTCTTTTCAGGCGTTGCCTCAAAATAAACATTAGTAATGTTAAG
>JAQVYH010000014.1 GCA_029004515.1 Eubacteriales bacterium
TAAGGATGAATATAAGATGCAGAGAGTTAAGGCGTTTGTTTCTCTTCGGGATGGGTTTATGCCTAGTGAGGAGCTAAAAGAAGATATTATCTCATATCTTGAAAAGAATGTTGCCAAATATGCAATGCCGAGGGAACTTGAATTTCGTGATGAAATGCCGAAAACTTTAGTAGGTAAGGTTGCGTACACTGTTCTTGAAAAAGAGGAGGAAGCAAAGGCGGTATAACCTTTGCGGAGCATTATGGGGGATATAATAATTGGGATTATCCTGGCAGGCTTTTTGATACTCGCCTTGTATAATCTGTTTAGAAATAAAAATAAAGGCTGCTGCTCTGGATGTAGTGGCTGTATGAATAAGGAGAGATGTACAATGAAGAAAACATATAAAATCATAGTTGATGGTATGTCTTGTGGTCATTGCACCGCAGCAGTGAAGGAAGCATTGTCGGTTTATGGTGATGTTATAGTTGATTTAGAAACTAAAACTGCTACAGTCACAACTGATGCTGCTATTGATGCAAATGAAGTCAAGGGTAAAATCGAAGATATTGGTTTTGATTTTGTAAGTATGTCAGATTAATCAATACAATAAAGAAGAGGAGCCTTCTCCATATGGAGAGGCTCCTTTTTGTGTTGGCGTTTTATTATATTTGAGGAGAATTTAGAACTATACTATTAAAATGAAACTGTATCGCTAAGCTTTACAATAACGATTTCCTTAACTTCGTTTTCAACAACTCTGATGAATACTGCACTTGGGTCTGCATCATCATACTTGCTGATTTCGCTTGCATCTACAAGAGATACCTGATTTCTTGTCTTGCTTGCATCGAAGAGGTAAACCTTTGCGTTACCTGTTGCATAGTTATTGATACCATTTGCATTTTGAACATTGATTGAAGTTGAGAACTTCTTGTTTACGATACCGTATACAAGTTCGATATCATTTCTCTCATCAACAGTTGTCTTAAATGACTCCTGGTTGTTAGCATTTGCTGCAGCGAAGAGAACAGTAATCTTTTCGATTTCGCCTGCTGAGTTAACTCTGTACTGGATAACATCACCCTGCTCAACCATGTTCTCACCGTTGTAAAGAACAGTTGTGTCTTCTGTGATTACTTCAATCTTTTCACCATTTGCAATTGTGTAGAGCTTGTGAACTTCGTCACCGTCTTCGTTCTTTGTAACTGTGATCTTGTCTACAAGAGCTACTGGTGATTTAACATCAGTTTCACCATCAGAATTCATAACAACGATTGCATTTGCTACAAGTTCAGCTGTGAGGTCATAGATTGTTACATCATATGAGCTCTTATCTGTGAACATTGTGCTTGTTCTTACTGCAAATTCGTCTGTCTTTGTGCCTGTGCTTGATTTTGGAATATCAAATACTACTGTGTTGTTATTAAGGTTGAACTTGTCAAGTTTATTAGCTGTTGCCTTATAAACAAGTGCTTCGCCCTTTGCGTCCATAGAGAACTTATCTTTAAGTTCTGTCTGGTTTGCTGAGTTGTCATTAGCTGTGTGAATCTGTGATACATAACCTGCTGCGTTTACATCATATACAACAAGCTGTGCATATTCTGAAATACCAGCGAAGTTATCATCAGCTGATGCCTTAATCTTTGCGAGGATTTCGCTACCTGTGAATGAACCTTCATCATTAAACTTAATCTTGTCTGCACCATTTAAGATAACAGTTTCGCTATCCTTTGTGAACATCTTGATTTCAAGTCTTGAGTCAATGTTTTTAGACATATCAGCAGCTACGATAAAGCCATAGTTGTCGCTTGCTGTTGACTTAGCTTCAAACCATGCAATCTTGCCTTCTGCGTCGAGATAGAATACACCTTCGTCATCAAGACCAAGATTGAATTCGCTGTAGAGTGATTCTGAAGCGGCGTATTCATTGCCACCGATGGTGTACTTATCATCAGATACTTCAGCGATTACACCTTCAACCTTGTCGTTTGAAACGATAATGTTGATAACACTACTTTCATCAGGTGTTTTGCCTGACATTGCTACTGATAGTACATCATATTCCTCTAAATCTTCAAGACCAATTTCCACTCCGTTTTTAACTATGCTGAATGTGAGATTTGAATCAGTAGGATCAAGTTTGAGGGAAGGGTTAGTGCCCTTGTCCATAATCTTGTTACCTGTGAGTGAAACTTCATCTACTACATAGTTAACATACTTTGTCATGAAAACAAGATCATACACGTCGTTTTTATCTATATCAACAAGTGTTACATAACCAGTTGTAAGAACATCCATAATGTTTTCTACTGCATATTCATTTGCGCTTGTAGCTACGCCATTATAGAATACAGTTGCATCTCCTGCGATAGAAAGCTTCTGAGTTTTCTTGTCTGTTTCTTTGTTGATCCAGTATCTAAGTGTCTTAGCCTCTGTGCCATTACCTTCGATTTCTGAAAGGTTTTCAGCATCAATCTTGATTTCTGTCATTTTTGCTGTGTTAGGTCTTACAAGAATAAGGGTCTTGTCAGAGTTTGCCTTAGGCTGAGTGTAGTAGTATACTACATTGTAACCAAGGTACTGACGAACTACATTACCACCTGTTTTAAAGATGCTTGCTTCACCCTTATCAGATTCAGTAATCTGTACTTCATCATCTTTAAGTGTTGATTCACCCTTAAGTGATGACTGGTTAGTTGCTGTAATCTGACCATATTCTTCGTATACACCAAGAACATCTTCAAGAAGTGTTTCGTCTACTACTTCATATATTTCGTTTGAACCATAGCTTACCTTTTTCATAAGGTTAATTGAAAGAGCGTTGTATGCGAGATCTGCAATTGAACCTCTCTTAATTGGTTCGTTAGCAGCGTGTGAAATACCTCTTGTAAGGCCATTCTGTGCTGCTGTTACAAGGTAACCTGATGGGAACCCCCCATTATCAAGAGCAGTTGGTTCATATCCTAATACTCTAGTGAGAACTGTTACTGCCTCTGCGAATGTGATATCATCGTCAGGTCTAAAGTTACCTGTGTCATCACCAATTACATAACCCTTTGAGTCAGCTACACTGATAAAGCCTGTTGCCCAGTGTCCTTTGACTACGTCTGGATATCTTGTTGCTGTCTGACCCTCTGCAACCTCTGTGAGTCCTGCGAGAGCTACTGCAATCTTTGCAAATTCAGAACGTCTGAGTGTATCTTCAGGTCTGAAGTTGCCTGATTCTTCGTCGCCTACCATTATACCAAGTGCACCAAGAAGATATGCAGCCTCTTCATATTCTGTGCCCGCAACATCATCTGCAATATTTACTGCAAGTGCTGACATTGGTACTATTAAGCTAAGCATCATTGTGAAAACGATTGCCAACGCTGTAAGCTTTTTTTTCATAATTGTATTGCCTCCTTGTATTATATTTGTTTTTTATCTGCTTGTGCAGAATTACGTTAACATAATCTGTGTTGCTGTTGCGTTATGTTAACCACAAGTCACATTCTATAGCATTATTCGACATAAATCAACCCTTAATTTTTTCCATTATTGCAAATTCGTGACAAGTGTTGTTTTTTAAAAAAATTTATGTTATAATTGATAAAAAGATTTCACATTACATAACCGAAGGGGAGGAAGTAAAATGAAACTCAAGAGAATTACTGCAATAATGCTCGTTACCATGCTTGCATTTGGCAGTATGACAACTATCGCTGCATCAACATTTAAAGATGTTGCTGATGATTATTGGGCAAAGGAATATATTGAGGAAATGTACTCAATAGGTCTTATCAAAGGTTATCCTGATGGTACATTCGGTCCTGCTAATGCTGTTAGCAAGTGGGAGTCCCTTATCCTTGCTGCCAGAGTACTTGGCTTCAATGACCCTGAAAATGATGAATACATAGAGCTTGCTTCTGATAAATACATGTCAAAGCTTGCATCATACGATGTAAAGAATAAAGAAGAATTATGTTACCTTCTCTATTGGGGTGTTATTGAAGAAGATGACCTTGCAGGTTATCTTGCAGAAGATAAAAAGAACGCACCAGAGCTTAGGTATGAAGCCGCAATTCTTCTTACTAAAGTAATGGGTGGCGAAGAAGAAGCGCTTAATCAGTCATCAGTCGTAATAGAGTATGATGATGCTTCAGATATCCCTACAGCAGCAAAACCTTATGTTTCTTATGTAACAGGCATCAAGGTTATGCAGGGCACAGGTAATAACAAGTTTGACCCACGTATGCAGGTATCAAGAGCACAGATGTCAACAATGATGTACAATACAATGCGTGCTATGAATCTTGAACAACATACAGTAACTGTTCAGTCAGTTGTTGCATCACAAAGCGAGATTTCAGCTTATGATGTAAAGGGCGCATCACAGAAATATATTGCAGATGCTGGTACAATCTATCGTGCAGATGGCAATGCTGCATCAATTAAAGATATCAAATCCGGTATGGTCTTAAGAATTAGCAAGCAGAATGATGATATCCGTCTTATCGAATGGAATTCAGAAGCTACACAGATGGTAGCTGAGGGTAAGGTGGTTTCAGCATCAACTGCTTATGGCGGAGAACTAACAATTGGTGTTGTTGATGAAGACGGCTTTATCACTAATGAAACTTTCAAGGTAGTAGCTACTGCTGCAATTATTTATGATGGTGATTCAATCAGCCTTTCACAGGTTAAACCAATTTACTATGCAACTGTATATTATTCTGGTAATAACAACGCATATAAAGTTGAACTTGCGGGCAAAGCATCAACAGCGAATGGTACTTTTGTAGGATATTCTCTTGACCCTAACACTATCACAATCAATAATGATAATGGAAGCAAAGAAACATATCTTATGCTTGACGGTGTTGGTGTAACTAGAAATGATCGTGACGCTTCAATATATGACATTGCTAAGGGCGACAGATTAGTGCTCGTTCTTGAATATCGTCAGGTTAAAACAATTAAGGCTACAAGCATTGATCAGACAGTTGAAGGTACAATCAAAGAGCTTGTTTTTGGTGATACAAACTATATAACAGTTAAGCTTGCTAACTCATCACTTGAAAAGTACAATATTAGTGACGATACAAACATAACAATTGACGATGTAGTAGCTAGTATGTATGATTTAAGACCAGGAGCGCAGATTAAGCTTGTAGCTGCAAGCACCAATGCAACAAAGATTAGCTCTTATGCAACGGTTGCTCCATCTCACATCATCGGTAAAGTTAAGGCTGTTAATGCTACATACAATCTTGTAACACTTGAGAATATTGCAGATGGTCTTGACCAGCAGGTACTCATTAAGGGAACATGCACATTCGTTGATAACACAGGTTCAGGAATCAACTCTCTTAAGAAGCTCCAGCCAGGATATCAGGTTACTGTATTTGGCAATATAAGCAATGGTGCATACCTTGTTAACACTCTTATTGTTACTAAATAATCTATCATCAGACGGGACTGAATAATTGATGAAAAAACTTATAGCTAGTATATTAGTTCTCTTTATAAGTGTAGCGTTTCTTAGTGGCTGTAATAGCAACAAGACAGAGAAGGGGGAACCCCTCGAGATAACATTCAATACAAATGAAGGTGAAGCTCCTAAGCAGACAGAGCCGCTTGAACCACTTAATACTGCTGTGCAAAAGCAGGATGTTGAGTTCAAAGGAGATAGATACGGTGTTATCATTAACAACGCCAAAGAAGAGGACATAAAGGCCAAAAAGATTGAAAAGTTCACCTACAAAAATGGAAGTGAAGCAATCGCCGTTATGCCATACTATCCTGGTTCTAAAATCAGAGTTGAGTCTGTTGTTTATGATATGGCTAAGAATTATATAACACCTGTTGAAACACTTTTTGAAACAACTTCAACTAAAGACTATGCTCTTATTCTTTATGCAGACCGTCCAGATGGCGTAATGCCGGAAATTAGAGTAACAGTTGAATACGAAGGTACAGTTTATAGCAACCTTATAAAGAACGTACCTGATAGTGAAACAGAATATATTAGATAATTTAAAAGCGACATTCATTTTGAATGTCGCTTTTATTATGCAAAATGTAGAATTCTAATTTAGTGTAGATTATGAGTTGTTCTTGTCCTTTTTATGCGTTCTGTGCCTTTTTATAAGCGTGTTATAGGCTGTATAAAAATAGTGCGCTAAAGCCTTCATTATCGCGATTTTGCTATGCAAAACACTTGCATTCAGGCGTTTAGTTACAAATGGACGAACTGAAAGAGAGCAAAGTGAACGACCCGAAGGTGTATGTGTATACATCCTCGCTAAAGCCTTCACTATCGCACTTTTTGCTTCGCAAAACACTTGCGTTCAGGCTTATGGTTGCAACATTTACTATCGTAAATGTTTTATAAGGTGAAGTTCGTTCATAGCATAAAGAATGTAAAGTATAAGGAAGTTGCGGAGAATTTCAGCAACTTCCTTGAATATGGAATTATAATGTAGCATAGATTAATAATAATTTATTTTATTCTTTATGTGTTCTGTGCCTTTTTATCAGCCTACCTGAATTTAGGGCATTTGGAGATACATATTCCACAAACGCTGCCTCTCCCAATATGCTGATATGCTTTCTTCATATGATTGCTACAAGCTGCTGCGTCGAATATTTCGCTTCGTTCCATACCTTCCTTATAGTTAACCCCTCTTATTGCCATAGCAGGGCATAAATCTCTGCATATAGTACATTCTCCGCAGTCTTTATCTATTGGGCTCCCAACCTCAAAAGGCATATCTGTAAGGATTGTTCCAAGTCTAATTGCCGGTCCGTATTTTTCTGATATAAACAAGGCACTTTTGCCGATATACCCAAGTCCTGCAAGACGAGCCGCTTGTTTGTGAGAAAAATACCCTTTATATTCAGATGTAGATTGAGAAGCTCCCACACAAAGGTAGTTGTAGCCTCTCTTTTCAATTTCAAAAGCACATCGCAGAAGTGCATTGTCAATAAATGCATTAACTGTGCGATAGTGGTGGAAGTATTCAAAAGTAGGCATTGTATCAACCTTTGATAGAACATACTTTGAAAGAGGGATTACTATTGATATTGCGTATGGTAGTTCGTTATCCACCTTTGCAAAACCAATCTCGGTGACGGAAATACTGTTAAAAAAATCTGTTATTATCTTGTTATTATCGTTCATTAATTTCAAAATCCTTTGCAGAATAGTCTTTTAGTTTTCTAATGCTCTTAATATATCTAAAGGTTTCTTTTTCTCCCTTGTCACGAAGCATCACCAAAAGATATTCAAGGAGTGCTGCTGTGTCCTGTTGAATAACCCTTCTATGCTTTGCCCCCATAAAATATTGCAGAGGCATATCGTCAGTGTAGGAGGACCCTTTGTAAATTTTGCTTGCAGCAACTCTGTCACAAAACATTTCAATCACGCATTTGACAGGCATCTTTACAGGGGCGATTGTCTTTGTTACAGGGTCATAATCTGTCCAATGTTCAAAGTGATGTCTGTTACGTCCTTTGTGGTGAATCCATGCGTTAGAAAAACCTCTTGATTCCCTCTCTGCCTCGTTTGGACTACGAGTACCCTGATAGAATCTTGCCCCCTCCATAAATTCAGTTGGAGTGTATTTTGAAAGGTCGTGCAATAATCCCTGAAAGAGTATTCCTGCTTTTGCACAGTGGGTGATTACCTTGTGTCTATGCTTGGTAATTGTATTAAAATGTTGCCATGCTTTATATAATGAGAAATTCATATTTTATACCTCACTTCAAAGCTTATTATAGCAGAAACATCTCCTGATTGCAATAAAAAGGGCTGCAGCAAAATGCGCAGACCTCGCAAAACTATTATATTACTATATAGAGCATATTCAAAGATAGCAGTATATACAATAAAAATAAAGATGTAGTAAAATACGTAATTTTACGTATTTTACTGTGAATTAATGTTTTGCGATATGAACAAACTTCACCTCTCGGCGTACCATCGTACGCCTTCGGGTATCCCGTTGGTTCAGTTTGTCCATTCTGCATCATTTTTCGTCAGCCCCAAAAGGGGCTGTAGTCAACCCGATTTCAAAAATCGTTTTGCTACAGCCCCTTTGGAAAAGTATGATTAAAATGAGAATTAGTACATTCCCATTCCGCCACCCATACCAGCGCCTGCTGGAGCAGCTTCTGGAGCTGGCTTGTCAGCTACTACACATTCTGTTGTAAGAATCATAGCAGCTACACTTGCAGCATTCTGAAGAGCAGAACGAGCAACCTTAGTTGGGTCAACGATACCTTCTTTCATCATATCTACATATTCTTCTGTAAGAGCGTTGAAACCAATGTTCTTATCAGATTCCTTGATCTTTGCAACGATTACGCTACCTTCAAGACCTGCATTAGCAGCAATCTGTCTAACTGGTTCCTCAAGAGACTTAAGGATTATTGCAGCGCCTGTCTTTTCGTCTGGATCAGCTGTATTTGCGATAACTGCTTCAACAGCAGGAATAGCATTTACAAATGCTGTACCACCACCTGCTACGATACCTTCTTCAACAGCGGCTCTTGTAGCAGCAAGTGCATCTTCAATACGAAGCTTCTTTTCTTTCATTTCGATTTCTGTTGCAGCACCAACCTTGATAACTGCTACACCACCAGCAAGCTTTGCAAGTCTTTCCTGGAGTTTTTCTTTATCAAACTCACTTGTTGTTTCAGCAATCTGTGCCTTAATCTGGTTGATTCTGTTAGCAATATCATTTTTAGAACCAGCGCCATCAACGATGATTGTATTTTCCTTTTGGATTGTAACCTGTTTTGCTGTACCAAGCTGTTCAAATGTAACTTCCTTAAGGTCAAGACCAAGTTCGTCAGAAATAACCTGACCACCTGTAAGAATTGCGATATCTTCAAGCATTGCCTTTCTTCTGTCACCAAAGCCAGGAGCCTTAACAGCAACACAAGTAAATGTACCTCTGAGTTTATTAACAATAAGAGTTGTAAGTGCTTCGCCCTCAATATCCTCAGCAACAATAACAAGCTTTTTACCCTGCTGTACAATCTGTTCAAGAATAGGAAGAATATCCTGAATATTAACAATCTTCTTATCTGTGATAAGGATGTATGGGGATTCAAGAACAGCTTCCATCTTTTCTGTATCAGTTACCATATAAGGTGAGATGTAACCTCTGTCAAACTGCATACCCTCAACAACTTCTGAATATGTTTCGGCAGTTTTTGATTCTTCAAGAGTGATAACACCATCGTTTGAAACCTTTTCCATAGCATCTGCGATAAGTTCACCTACAAATTCGTTTGCAGCTGAAATAGATGCAACTCTTGTGATGTCATCCTTACCATTAATCTTCTGGCTGTTACCCATAATTGCCTCAACCGCAGCGTCAACCGCAGCCTGAATACCCTTTTTAACAAGGATTGGGTTAGCGCCAGCTGCTACATTCTTAAGACCTTCTCTTACGATAGCCTGTGCAAGTAGAGTAGCTGTTGTTGTGCCATCACCTGCAACATCGTTTGTCTTTGTGGCAACTTCCTTAACAAGCTGTGCACCCATATTTTCAAATGCATCTTCAAGCTCGATTTCCTTTGCGATTGTAACACCATCATTTGTAATGAGTGGAGCACCGAACTTCTTATCAAGTACTACATTTCTGCCCTTAGGACCCATTGTAATCTTAACGGTGTTTGCAAGCTGGTTAACACCACTTTCGAGGGCTTTTCGAGCTTCTTCACCAAACTTAATTTCCTTTGACATTGTTGTTTACCGTCCTTTCAATTACGAAAATATGTTAATAAATAATACGCTGACTATAGACTATTCTACTTTTGCAAGAATGTCACTCTGACTAACGATTTTATATTCGTTGCCATCAAGCTTTACTTCTGTACTGGCATACTTGTTTGTTATAACCTTGTCGCCAACCTTAACTTCCATGACAACCTCTTTGCCATCTACTACACCGCCTGGGCCTACTGCTACAACTTCTGCCATTTGTGGCTTCTCCTGTGCAGAACCTGGAAGTACGATACCACTCATAGTTGTTTCTTCACTTTCCATAGCTTTGATGACTACTCTGTCACCTAAAGGTTTGATTGTCATTATAATTACCTCCTGATTTTTTGTAAAACTTTAGCACTCGTTTTAGCAGAGTGCTAACAATGGTAATTGTACCATTTTTTTATAGATATTCAATGCTAATAGTTTTCGATTATATTGATATACTGTGGTAATTCTTTAATAATTATCCAAATACTCGCAAAATCTTCGATTATTCCTTTTTAAGCATGCATACTGCGTGGGTCGAAATACCGATGCCTTCCCCCTCATAACCCATCTTTTCTGTTGTAGTTGCTTTGATATTGATACAGTCGCAGTCTGTAGCTTTTTTTATGTTATCTGTCATCTCATGAATGTACGTAGATAGCTTTGGTCTTTGTGCAACGATAGTGATGTCTGCATTAACTACTTTGTATCCTGAAATAGTCTTCATAACTTCTTCTAAAAGAAGCATACTTGAGATTCCTTTGTATTTATCATCTGTATCCGGAAAATGTCTGCCAATGTCGCCAAGACCTGCCCCACCAAGGATAGCATCCATAAGTGCATGAACAGCAACATCCGCGTCAGAGTGTCCATCAAGACCTTTTTCGTGTGGAATATCAACACCACATAATATTAGCTTTCTTCCTTCTTTGAGTCTGTGAGCATCAAATCCGTGTCCTATTCGATACATATTGTCAACACCCTTCATTATTATTATGAATATTTTACCATAATAATAATACATATTCAATAGAAATATCTATAGACAATTTAATTTATATGTGATAAACTGGTGGAAATTGTTAAATGACAAAGGAGCTGATTATATATGACATTTCCACAGGAAAAAGAGTTATTCGAAAACAACAAGAATGTATATTCTTCATCGCTATTGAAGTTTAATGGAATTCACAAAAAGTATGATGTTTATAACTGCTCTATTCCATTTCGTATGAATGGAAAGACTTATATTTATGGTAGAGTGGAAGAAAGAGATATCTGGGCTAATTCTATTGTAATGCTTTTTGAGAGAACAGATACAGATACATTTACTCTCGTTAAAAATACTATGATGTATCAGCTGGAGGACCCGTTCATTGCAAAGATTAATGGTGAACTTATCTTCGGCGGAACTCATGTTCGTAAAAGACAGGGTGAGATTGATACATACTATGCGTACTTTTATCGTGGAACAGATATTGATAATATGACCTATTTCACAACAGGTCCTGATTATATGAAGGATATCCGCCTTGTACAGCTTAAGGACGATAAGGTTGGTGTATTCTCTCGTCCTCGTAGTGAGGAGATACGCAAAAAGTATGGCAGCGAATCTGTTATCGGCTTTACAGTTATTGATAATATAGATAGACTTAACGATAAGGTTGTTGAAAATGCAAAACCTATAGAAGGTCTCTTTGCTGCTGACGAATGGGGCGGTTGCAATCAGGCATATTTTCTTGACAGTGGATATATCGGTGTAATTGCACATAAATGTTATAAGGACTCGGAGGGACTTCTGGTTTATACCAATACAGCCTTTGTTTTTGACCCTGCAAAGCATAAAGTCATTGACCATAAGATTATCGGTACTCGTTCTTGTTATCCTAAAGCGCCAAGCAAGGTGCCTAATCTCGCTGATTGTGTTTTCTCATCAGGTATTGTTATTCGTAACAATAGCCGTGTTGACCTTTATAGCGGTGTAGGTGATACATATTGTGGTCGTTTGGTTATAGACTATCCATTTGAAGGATTCGGCAATATTGTTGAATTCTAATTGGAAGTGATAATATGAAGTATGTTACATTTAGTTATGGCGACGGGCAATAGAAAAGAGTTGCATGAATCGTGCTTGGATCTTTGCTCGTTAATTATCATGGGAAATGGAATCTTGCAAAGATGTTCATACCAACAATGAGAAGAAAAAATAAATAGGTGGAGTAATAAAAAATGGAATTGGCTTATAATGTAGGAGTACAAGTAATAATAATATTTATACTTATGACTGTTGGGTTTGCCCTTCAGAAGTTTGACTTCTTTACGCCAAAGGGAATAAAGCAGATGACAAATCTGCTTTTGAATGTTGTCAGCCCTTGCGTGCTTATTGAGGCTTATCAAAAGGAGTTTCAAACACGGCTTGCCTACCAACTCTTGTGGGCAGTAATTTTCACAATAATAATTCTTACTATTTCCGTTATTCTAGGCAAGATTATTTTTAGGAAAGAACCCACTAATCATTATCGAATAGATAGCTTTGCATCTACATATTCTAATTGCGGATTTATGGCAATACCTCTTTTATCCGCAGTTCTTGGCAGTGATGGAGTGTTTTTTGGTTCAGGATATCTTGCGATGTTCACCTTGTTTTATTGGACAATCGGTGTGTATGTAATGACGGAAAATAAAAAAGACCTTTCTATTAAAAAAGCTCTTTTAACGCCTGGTATTATCGGTGCACTTGTAGCCCTTTTGTTTTTCTTTACGGGCATCAAGCTCCCTGAAGTGTTAGGACAGGCTGTGCATCATCTTGCCAATCTTAATACGCCTCTATCAATGGTGATTCTTGGAACGTACCTTGTTAACATTGATTTTAAAAAGGTGTTTACAAGCCTTTCTATATTAAAGGTATGCTTTGTTAGACTTATTCTTATACCAATTATATCAATTGGAGTTGCAGTTGTAATAAAGCTTGACCCAGAGGTTGCAAAGGCTGTTCTTATTTCATCTGCTTGTCCCACTGCCGCAGTTACGACTCTTTTTGCAACCAAGTTCGGCTTGGATGCAGACTATTCATCACAGCTTGTGTCTATCACAACTCTTTTATCTATTGTGACGATACCTGCTGTTGTACTGCTTTGCTCACTCGTAATACAATAAAAAAGGAAGTTATTTAAAATGAACTGTAATTTTTCATATAGACTTGACCATTTTAAAACAGGAGTGTTTACCGCTCTTACTGAAAAGAAAACAAGGCTAGAGGCGGAGGGGAGAAAACTTTACAACCTTTTTGTAGGAACACCCGACTTCAAGCCTGAACAATCTATTATAGATGCCCTTTCCGAGGCAGCTAAAGACCCAGATAATTATAAATATTCGCTTCGCGACCTTCCTCAAATGCTTGATGCGGTAGTTGATTATTATAAAGAACGCTATGGTGTGGATATTTCACCTGATGAAATTACATCGGTAAATGGCTCACAGGAAGGTATGTGTCATATTGGTATGACACTTTGTAATCGGGGCGATGTGGTGCTTCTTCCAGACCCTGGTTATCCTGCCTTTGAGGCGGGTGCATTCTTTGGTGATGCAAATATAGTGTACTATCCAATTATTAAGGAAAATGACTTTCTTCTTAAAATAGAAGATATAGACGAGGAAATTCTTAAAAAGACCAAATATATAGTTGTATCATATCCTTCAAATCCTGTAGGTGCTGTTGCACCGAAGGAGATGTACGTAAAGCTTATTGAATATGCCAAGAAGTATGACTTTATTATAATAAATGATAATGCATATTCTGATATTATATTCGATGGTAAAGAAGGATTTTCATTCTTGTCCCTTAATGGTGCAAAGGATGTTGGTTTTGAGTTTTTCTCCCTGTCTAAATCCTTTAATGTGACAGGTGCTAGAATTTCATATGCTGTCGGTAATAAAAAGGTTATTGATTCACTTAAGGTTATTCGTTCACAGTATGATTTTGGTATGTTTATCCCTACTCAATATGCAGCAATTGCAGCAATGAAGATTGACCCTAGCATTATCAGCAAGCAGTGCGATGCATATCAAAGAAGAAGAGATGCTCTTTGTGGTGGACTTCGCAGCATTGGTTGGGATGTTCCCGATTCACAGGGCACAATGTTTGTGTGGGCACCAATTCCACCAAACTATACATGTTCTGCCAAGTTCTGTGATGACCTTGTAGAAATGGCAGGAGTTCTCTGCACGCCGGGCATCAGCTTTGGTAATAATGGTGAGGGATATGTGCGTTTTGCCCTTATATTGCCTGAAGATGAGCTTAAGAATGTTGTTAAAGCAATTGATGAGAGTGGAATTCTAAGGGGATAAAAGAGGTATAGTATTGCGTTTTAGGAGAGTATATTAATGAAGAGATATTTAGAAAAAATCACAGACGAGTTAAATATTGAATATGATATTCCATTTGCCAATGTTATCGGCTATGATGGCAATCCAATAGAGCTTGCACTTGATGTATATTCACCTGCAAATGATACTGACACTAACCGTAGAACTATTATTATTGTCCATGGTGGGGGTTTTGTCGGAGGAACAAAACAGCAGGACTATGTAAAGACCCTTGCAATTGAATTTGCACAGCTTGGCTATGTTTGTGTTTCTATTGATTACAGGTTACATTCAAAAGATAAGCACCCGGGCAGAAAGCTTGGTGCTGTATATGCTGCAGAGGATGTGGAAATGGCTAGACTTTTCCTTTGTGATAATGCAGAGAAGTTTGGTATTAATATGTCAAATATTGCTCTAATGGGTGGTAGTGCTGGCGGTATGGCAATTAACGAGGCGTGCAAGAATAAAGATGCAGGATATCGCTGCTGCATATGCCTTTGGGGTGGACCTGAAGAAATTACCGAGCCTGAAAAGTATGTTGATATGCTTTTATCTCACGGGACAGATGACCATACGGTTGCATATGAAAAGAGCGTTGATCTTTATAACGCCCTTAACGAAGTTGGCGTCCATTGTGAACTTATTCCAATTGAAGGTGCAGACCATACTTGTATACATATGCGTCATATTTTTATGCTAAGAGCAACTCAGTTCCTTGATGAAAGAATGAATTAATTTTCAAAGGATGTTTTTATATGAATAATTATGAGATTGAACATAAATATCTGATAGCTTATCCTGATGAAAAGCTATTTGAAAAGCTGGGAGCAAAAAAGGTTGTTATTACACAAACGTATCTTTCTGCTCCAAAAGGCATAACCGCAAGGGTGAGAAGCTCTGTGATTGATGGTGTGGTTAAGTATACACATACAATCAAACAGCGGATAAATGCCCTCAAGTGTATTGAAGATGAAAAGGAAGTAACAGAGGAAGAGTATAAATCCCTTTTAAAGCAAGTTAATCCATCTCTTAATCCCATATCAAAAATCAGATATAAGCTTCCCTATGATAAGCACATTTTTGAAATTGATGTTTACCCATTTTGGAAAAATCAGGCTGTAATGGAAGTTGAGATAGCAAGCGAGGGAGAAGAGTATGAGATTCCTCCTGTTATTCAGATAATAAAAGAGGTAACTGATGATGTAAGATATAAGAATTTTGCCCTTGCTAGTGGCAATCTTCCTGATGAAAACAAAGAATGCTGAGTGAAGTCACTCAGCATTTCAGACCGTCGAAAAAGTCGTTCAACCACAAGCAAAATAGAAAATACTTATATCTTGCTTGTTCTATAAAAAATAACATATAATTAAAATGGCGTAGGTTTTATCGAAAAACCTACGCCATTGCTTGTTTTCACCCTTCCCGACCTCTACCGTACCCTCGTACGCCGACGATGTCGGGAATGTCGAATTTAACTTTCTTTTTCGCAGTCTGCCAGCGTGTCTATAGGTTTATCGACACGCTGGAATGCTGAGTGGAATCACTCAGCATTTTCTATTTCGTTAATTTTGTCTATGTATATATCTGCTATGGTGGAATATTCATTTATTCCGTCATAACCCGATTGGGTCAGGTGATGAAGTCCGTCATCTGTTTTCTCGAACCAATCGTAATAATTCTTCTTTAGTATTGTAGCGGTTTTATCACCCGTTCCGTATTTTTTGATTTGGGTGGTTGTCATATCACCTTTTATCAAAAGGCAACAGGCAATAAAGATTGCATTTTCTCTATATGCGGTGACAAGCTTCTTTTTTGTACTGCCACCAATATTATAATCGTGGCTTCGGCTTGAAAGCTCTTTTGTGACCTTTTTGCTCTTTTTAGCATTTATATATCCTGTGTGTTCCTTTGCTTCAAGTGCAATCTCTGCATATTTTTTTCCATCTATATCACTAACAAGTATAAGTCCCCCACCAAGTCTTTTCATAAGCCTTGTTGTTTCTTTCCACCTTTTTGAGTGGATATTCTTTGGCCTTGGTATGCATCCGTATACAATTCTACATACAGATTGCCTTTCCACGATTTGGTATAATAGCTTAAGGTTAAATGAGGTTTTAAGCTCAATTGCTATTCTTTCGTTATCCTTTTGTGCGATAGCATCACAATCTAAAACCTCAGCCATAACCGTATATCCCATGTTTTCAAAGAGCCTTTTGACCGGCTCATAAAGCTCTGTTTCGTACATTGATATCAACTCCATTATTAATTATAACACAATATTTATTTGTATGCTATATCTATTTGGTTTTTAGTGGTAAATGATGAACTTGAAAAAAAATGGTATATAATACAATTTTTACTTGACTTATGTAAAAAACTTGGTTATAATAATACTATTGTTTTGATAGGAGGAAATGACATGAAAAAAGCAAACAGAGTCACCTGCTGGATTGTTATTGCAGTTATTTTATTAACAGCATATCTTTCAGTTTTTGGTGCAAAGATTGGCAAACTTAAGGTGCCTTCAGCAGAGGATATGAGATTTGGTATCGATATCCGTGGTGGTGTTGAAGCAACATATGTTCCTAAGAATTTTGACGGTGTTCCAACAAGTGCCCAGCTAGATGCAGCAAAAGCTGTTATTGAAACTCGTTGTGATGCACAGAACATTTTAGACCGTGAAATTAAAGTTGATTTAGTTAACAAGTCTATTTTCGTTAGCTTCCCTTGGAAGTCAGATGAAAAAGAATTTAAGGCTGACAAAGCTATTAAAGAATTGGGTGAAACAGCACTCCTTACATTCCGTGACCCACAGGGTAACATCCTTCTCGAAGGTAAGAATGTTAAAAAGGCATCAGCTGGTCATGACCCACAGACAGGTGCTCCTGTTGTTGAATTAAAGTTTGACAAGGAAGGCTCAAAGCTCTTCGAACAAGCAACTGGTATGCTTGTTGGTCAGCAGATGGCAATCCTTATGGATGATGTTATGATTTCTAACCCAAGTGTTACCGAAAAGATCGTTGGTGACGGCGCTGTAATCACTGGTTTAGAGAACACAGAAGCTGCTATGGCCCTTGCAAGCAAGATTAATTCAGGTTCTCTTCCATTCGCACTTGAGTCAAAGGACTACAATGCTATCAGCCCAACAATGGGTAGCAAGGCGCTTGATGTTATGGTACAAGCTGGTATCCTTGCTCTTCTCATCATAGGCTTATTTATGATTATTTACTACAGACTACCTGGTTTTGTTGCAGTATTTGCACTTCTTCTCCAGATTGCAGGTCAGCTGCTTGCGTTGTCTGTACCACAGTTTACATTAACTCTTCCAGGTATCGCAGCTGTTATTCTATCTATAGGTATGGGTGTTGACGCCAACATCATTACAGCTGAAAGAATCAAGGAAGAAATCGCTGATGGCAAGTCAGTTCGTGCTGCTATCGACGCTGGTTTCCATAAGGCTTTCTCATCAGTGTTTGATGGTAACATAACAGTTATTATCGTAGCTATTATGCTTATGGTATTCGGTTCAGGTACAATGTTATCATTCGGATACTCTCTTCTTACTGGTGTTCTCCTTAACTTCCTTTGTGGTGTGCTTGCATCAAAGCTTATGCTCAGATCATTAGGCCAGCACAAAATGTTCAGAAAGACATGGCTCTATGGTAGTGGTAAGAAGAAAGATAAGGTTATCAACTTCTACAAGAACAGAAAAATTTACTTCATCATTTCGTTTGTTGTTATTGCAATCGGTGTTGCATCTATGTTTATTAACGGAACACAATTCGATATCGAATTCAAGGGTGGTTCTCTCTTAACATATACTTACACAGACCAGGTTGATGTTGCTAAGGCAGAGAGAGTTGCTGAAGATTCATTAGGTATGGATATTGGTGTTCAGACTAAGCAGGATATTGCATCTAATGAAACAAAGCTTGTAATCAGCCTTTCAGAAAAGGAAAAGATTGCATCAGCTGACCAGGAAAAGCTTTCAAATGCACTTGCAGAGGCATTTCCAAAGAATGATATTAAGATTGCCGATGTAAGAGTAGTAGAACCATCTATTGGTAAGCGTTTTGCTGTTGATAGTTCAAAGGCTATTATCTTCTCAATTGTACTTATTATTTTATATGTATGGTACAGTTTCAGAAAGGTATCAGGTCTTTCAGCCGGTGTTTCGGGTATTGTCGCACTCTTCCACGACGTGCTTATTGTATTCTTAACATTCGTTATATTTAAGATGCCTGTAAATGAATCATTCATTTCCGCAGCACTTACAATTCTCGGTTTCTCAATCAATGATACAATCGTTATTTATGACCGTATCAGAGAGAATAAGAGAAAGGCAGGTTCAAAAGAACCTATCGAAGAAATCGTTGATAAGAGTATCACACAGTCAATATCTCGTTCAGTAAATACTAACCTTTGCACACTCCTCAGTATTGTAATCGTTTATGTATTTGCATACATTCAGGATATCTCTTCAATCAAGACATTCGCTCTTCCAATGATCTTCGGTATCATCAGTGGTTGTTACTCAACAATCTGTATTGCAGGTCCACTTTGGACAGGCTGGCAGAAGCGCAAAGAAAAAAGAATTCTAAGCGCAAAGGCAAGATAAACTTTTCTATAGTATCCGCTATCCATTGGGTAGCTGATATTTTTTATGTGGGACAACATCCCGATAATTTCCAGTAGTTAGTTATATAGAACCATAAAAATATCTTGTATTATATTGAATTATTTAATGCTCTATGGTAAAATTGTGTTTATGTGGGAAAAATTAATTTTCCTGTTGAAAGGATGGTTCTATTATGAGAAAATTACACCTATTATGCAATGCCCATTTGGATCCAGTATGGCTTTGGCAGTGGAAGGAAGGAGCAGCAGAGGCTGTGTCAACTTTCCGAGTTGCAGCTGAATTCTGTGAGGAGTTTGACGGATTCGTTTTTAATCATAATGAGGCTGTCCTTTATGAATGGATTGAAGAATATGAGCCTGAACTTTTCGTGCGCATTCAAAAGCTTGTTAAAGAGGGCAAGTGGAAGATTATGGGTGGATGGTATCTTCAACCCGATTGCGTTATGCTGTCAGGTGAAAGCTTTTTAAGACAGATTGAGCTTGGCCATAGCTACTTTAAGAATAAGTTCGGTGTGATTCCTGACACAGCAATTAACTTTGATCCATTTGGTCATACAAAAGGTCTTGTGCAGATTCTTTCCAAAACAGGATATAAAAACTATGTGTTTATGCGTCCTTTTGGCGAGGAAGGTGACTTTCTCTGGAAAGGTTTTAATGATAGTGAAATTGTATCTCACCGTCTTTGGGGTTGCTATAACTCTCGTAAAGGAGCAGCAACTGCGAAGATAAGAGATTATATTGAAAAGTTTGATAATATTGATATCGGACTATGTCTTTGGGGTGTAGGAAACCACGGTGGTGGTCCATCAAGAAAGGATATTATCGATATTGGTGAGCTAATTAAAGAACGGACCGATATTGATATTTTCCATTCTGACACTGATACATATTTTAATGAAATAAAAAAGGACGAACTCCCTGTTGTAGAAGGATCTCTTATGCATTGCATGGTTGGTTGTTATACATCAATGGTTCGTGTTAAGCAGGCACATCGTCGCCTTGAAAACTCCATTGCAGTTACAGAAAAGATTATGACCAATGCTCATATGACAAAGGGGCTTCCGTTTGATTCTGTTGAGCTTGACAAAGCTAAAAAGAATCTTGCTTTTGCCCAGTTCCATGATAGCCTGCCAGGTTCGGGAATTAAGGCTGTAGAGGAAGATGCAGTAAGATATCTTACAACGGGTGATGAAATTTGCGATAAACTTATTGCCCGCTCGTTTTTTAAGCTTGCAGATGGTCAGCCAAAGGCAAAAGATGGAGAAATTCCAATACTTGTGTATAATCCTCATCCATTTGAAGTTGAGGGCGAATTTGAAGTTGAATTTATGCTTCAAGATCAGAACTGGAACGAGGGCGATCAGACAATTGCCCATGTTTATAACGAGAAAGGCGAATTTTTACCATCACAGAATGAAAAGACCGAGTGTACATTTAATATGGACTGGATTGAAAGGGTTTCTTTCCGTGGCAGCTTAGCTCCATCAACGATTACTCGTTTTGATTGTACTCTTGAAACAATCAGAAACTATAAAATAGCAGACCATGATGAAACTGACTCTGCAATCGTTGTTAATGGTAAGGATATGAGAGTTGCAATCAGTAAAAAGACTGGGCTTATTGAGAAATATACTGTTGGTGGAAGAGATATAGCAGTTAATACAGGCATTATAGATGCCTTTAAGGATAATGAAGATCCTTGGGGTATGACAGTCGATTCATTTAAAGAAAAAATCGGTGAATTTAAGCTTGTTTCCGATGAGGAAGCTAATGACTTTATTGGTTATCCTGAGGAGAAATTACCTAATGTTCGTGTAGTTGAAAATGGCGATGTGCGAACAAAGGTAGATGCTATATTCAAATATAAGAATTCTTTTGCAGTAGTAGAGTATACAATTCCTAAAAATGATAATTATGTTGATATAAATATAATAATGTATTCTAATTACCCAATGGTACTATATAAGTATCGTTTTGATACTTTGGTTAGTGGTAAGGCTACTGGTCAGACAGCCTTTGGAGTATTGCCTCTTGAACAGGACGGCAGAGAGGTTGCATTCCAGAAATGGTGCTCAATTGCAGATAATAACAATAGAATTTCTGTTATAAATAATGGTTTGTATGGCGGCAACTTTACAGATAGCACCATCAACCTTACGCTCCTTCGTACACCAATGTATTCTGCACATCCTGTAAATGACAGACAGATTGCTCCCCATAATAGATTCTTAAAGCATATGGATATGGGTGAGAGAATATTCAACCTGCGCATAACCCCACAGGCTGATGTAGAGCAGCTTGCCAATATATATAATGAAAACCCTGTTGTTATCTCGTTCTTCCCTTGTGGACAAGGCGAAAGAAGCTATTCTGCTATCGAAATTAACAACAAAAATATTGTTATGAGTAGTATTAAGCCATATAAGGATGGCTATATGATTCATCTGTTTAACAGTAATGAATACGCTGAAAAGGTACTTATTGATGTTAAAGGTATAGGTGTTAAAACTGAACTTGAGTTTAAACCGTTCGAGCTTAAGTTTGTGTATGCTGATAAAAATGGTATTGCTGAAACAGAGTTTTCAGTTGAATAATAGGGGTGCTAATGATGGATATTGAAAAGAGAATTGAAGAATTACTATCGCAAATGACCCTCGAAGAAAAAATCGGTCAGCTTACGCAGAGAATCTTTAAGGGCGCAGAAATAGAGCAGATGAAGGAATTTGCAAGAAAGGGTCAGGCAGGTTCTTATCTTCTTGGCTCTACAGCCTTTGGCAGTGATGTTTATCAGGAGCGTCCGTTAATCGGCTTAATGGATGAATTACAGGAAGCTGCACTTGAAAGCAGACTTGGAATTCCTCTTATCTATGGTAGAGATGTTATCCACGGACATAGAACAGTATTTCCAATCCCTCTTGCCCTTGCATCTTCGTTTAATCCTGATATGATTAAAAAGAGCTATCGTATGACAGCAGAGGAAGCATCCGACGATGGTATTCATTGGACATTTGCGCCTATGCTTGATGTCTCCCGTGACCCTCGTTGGGGAAGATGCATAGAGGGGCCTGGTGAAGACCCATATCTTGGTAGTATAGTTGCAAAATCCATTGTAACAGGCTTCCAGGGTGATAATGAAGAAGAATATAAACAGCGTCAGCATCTGGCTGCTTGTGCAAAGCATTATATTGGCTATGGTGCAAGCGAGGGCGGGCGAGATTATCACAGAGCTGAAATCTCTGATTACTCACTTCGCAACTATTATCTTCCGGCATTTAAAGCCGCAGTTGATAGTGGCGTAGCTACAGTTATGAGCTCCTTTAATGAGGTTAGTGGTGAGGCTGTTACTGCGAGTGAATATCTCCTTAAAGACCTTCTTAAAACAGAGCTTGGATTTGATGGCTTTGTTGTTACTGACTGGGGCGCTGTATGGCAGCTTATTCTTCAGGGCAGAGCAACCGATAGAAAGGACGCAGCCCGCCTTGCTCTTAATGGCGGCAGCGATATGGATATGGAGGACAACTGCTATTGGGATTACCTTGCAGAGCTTGCCCTTGAGGGTAAAGTTCCTATAGAGAATATCGACGAAGCAGTTCGTAGAATCCTTCGTATTAAGCTTAGATTTGGCATCTGGGAAAAAGCACTTTCTGAAAGAATCGATTATGATTCAGAACTGCACTATGACCAGTCCAAGAAGATGGCAGAGGAATGTATGGTTCTTCTTAAGAATGAAGACAATATTCTACCACTTAAAAAGGATGCAAAAATTGCTCTTATTGGCCCTATGGTTAATGCGCGTCGTTCTCTGCTTGGTAGCTGGACACTTGATTGCGAGCCTGATAAGGTAAGCACAATCAAAGAGGCTATTTTAAGCCAGTATCCTGAGGTGACTGTTTATACTACTAATGAAGAGTCGTATGATAATATGATTTCTATGATATATGAATGTGACACCGTTGTTCTTGCCCTTGGTGAATCATATCTTATGACTGGAGAGGGAAAGAGCCTTGCATATATTGATGTTCCAAAAGAGCAAGAAGAGCTTGTTAAAAAAGCATATGCATTAGGCAAACCTATGATTGCAACAATGACTTTTGGCAGACCTATTGGTATGCAGAGTATTGAGCCATATCTTAAGGGGATTATATACACTTGGCATTCAGGCTCTATGACAGCTCCTGCCCTTGCAGATATTCTTTTTGGTAAGGTTAATCCATCAGGCAAGCTTGCCATGACCCTTCCGAGGGTTACAGGGCAGATTCCTTTGTATTATAATCCTCCAAGAGCAAGCAGGCGTTGTAATGGTTATTATGGTGACCCAAATCCTATTAACTATCAGGACGTTAGCGGCAGACCTATGTATCCATTTGGCTATGGCCTGTCATACACAACGTTTGAATACTCTAATTTAACAGTAGAAAATAAAGAAATATCACTCGATAAGATTAATAATGGTGATAAGTTTGCTATTTCTGTAGAAGTTACTAATACAGGCGATGTTGATGGTATGGAAACAGTTCAGCTTTACATTCATGATAAGATTGCCTCTATGACAAGACCTATCCGTGAACTTAAGGGCTTCAAGAAAGTTATGATTAAAAAAGGTGAGTCTGCCCGGGTTACATTTAATCTTGGTTATAGTGAGCTTGGCTTCTATGGAAGAGATAGCAAGTATAATGTTGAACTGGGTGAGTTTGATATCTACGTAGGTGGCAATTGTTATGCCGACCTTGGGGATATTATCATAGTTAAATAAGCAGAGTGGAGATATACATAATGTTTAAGACAGAAACACATTGCCATACAAATGCTGTTAGCCGTTGTGCTAGTCAGACTCCTAAGCAGCAAATAGAGGCATATATTGAGTGTGGATATTCCACAGTTATTATTACTGAGCATTTCAGCGATTCATCCTTTGAACATATCGAGGGTGATTGGAAGAATAAGATTGACCATTTTCTTTCTGGCTATAAGAAGGCAAAAGAGGCTGCAAAGGGAAGAATTGAAGTACTTTTAGGTATGGAACTTCGTAATATTTACAATGCGAACGATTATCTTGTGTATGGCATAACAGAAGAGTTCTTATATAAATATAACAATAACGACGAGAACTTTCTTGAAATGACGATTGAGACATTTTCAGACATTGCACATGAAAATGACGTTCTTTTGTTTCAGGCACACCCATTCAGAAATTATATGACTATTACAGACCACAATATTCTTGATGGTATTGAGGTGTATAATGGTTGTGTGCGACATATGTCACGAAATGATATATGCGAGATGTGGGCGAAGAAGTATAATCTCTTAAGAAATTCAGGATCTGATGCACATCATGAAGATGATTGGGGCAGAGGTGGATTTATTACACAACAGAAGATAACAAATAATAAACAGCTAGTCGAAGAAATGAAAAGAAAACCGCAGCTAATAATTACAGCTGAAGGATTTTTATATAAATAATAGAAAGTGATGATCCCAATGGTAAAGTGGTGCAGAGTTAAGTATCACCCAAATCTTCCTTATTATAATGATGGAAGAAGAGTTACAGAATGTGATGAACATATTCAGCTTTCAAGAGAGGCAGCCTGTGAGGGTATGGTTCTTCTAAAAAATGAAAATAAGGTTCTTCCAATAGTTAATGGCAAAAACATTGTCCTTTTTGGTAAGGGACAGATTGACTATGTAAAAGGAGGCGGAGGTAGTGGTGAAGTTAATGGTAGCTATATCCGCAATGTTTACGAAGGCTTTAAAATAAAGGAAAAGGAAGGCAAGGTTAATATTCTTCATCAGCTTTCAGCGTTCTATGAGGATGTTGTTAAAAAGCAGTTTGCCGATGGTGTTGAAATCGGTAAAACAACTGAGCCTGAAATTCCTGAATACCTTTTGAATGTTGCAAAGAAATATACAGATACAGCGGTAATAACAATTGACCGTTTTTCAGGTGAGGGATATGACCGTAAGGGTGAAGAATATGACGGTGACTTCTATTTAAGCCGTGAAGAGGAAAAAATGGTTAAGACTGTTTCAGCGAACTTTGGTAATGTTATTGTAGTTCTTGATGTTGGAGGTATGGTTGATACATCATGGTTTAAGGACAATGATAAGATTTCTTCTGTGCTTCTTGCTTGGCAGGCAGGCATTGAGGGCGGTCTTGCAATAGCAGATATCCTTTGTGGTGATGCAGTTCCGTCTGGTAAACTCGTAGATACCTTTGCAGATAGCTTCGATGCATATCCATCATCTGCAAACTTTAATGAATCAGAAGATTATGTGGATTATAATGATGATATCTATGTAGGCTATAGATATTTCGAGACTATTCCGGATGCAAAGGATAGGGTTTGTTACCCATTTGGTTTTGGTCTTTCTTATACTACCTTTGATATTTCAAATATAACCTTTACCCAGAATGGTGATGATGTAACTGTTAAAGCTACTGTTACGAATACTGGTGATTACAAGGGTAAGGAAGTAGTTCAGGTTTATTACTCTGCTCCGCAGGGTAAGCTTGGTAAGCCTGCAAGAGAGCTTATCGCTTTTAAAAAGACTGATCTTCTTATGCCTGGTGAGAGTCAGATTGTAGAAATGTCTTTTGATGTTAAAGCAATGGCTAGCTATGATGACCTTGGAAAGGTGTGTAAATCAGCTTATATTCTTGAACAGGGCACATATAAGTTATATGTTGGCAACTCTGTAAGAAATACAATCGAGGTTGCTTATACATATGATGTAGAAGAACAGTACAGACTCGTCCAGCAGCTTAAACAAAGGTGTGCTCCTCGTAAGCTTGCAAAGAGAATGCTCTCAGATGGTAGCTATGAAAGTCTTCCAACAACAGATGAACCTGTTGAATATAACTATCCAACACTTCCTGAAAATACCGCTAAAGCTCCACAAGAAAAGGCTATGCTTATGGATGTTGCTAGTGGCAAGGTATTGATGGATGAATTCCTTGCACAGCTTACTGTTTCCGAGCTTGTTCATATCATTACAGGTCAGCCTAATCGTGGTGTTGCCAACACTTATGGTATGGGTGGAGATATTGAGGAATATGGGATTCCTACAGTAATGACAGCTGATGGTCCTGCAGGACTTAGAATCGATAGGCATTGCAGCATAAATACAACTGCCTTCCCTTGTGCAACTCTTCTTGCTTGTTCATGGGATCCTGACCTTATCTATAGGGTTGGTGAGGCAGGTGCAAAGGAAGTTAAGGAAAACAACATTGGTGTTTGGCTTACTCCTGCTATGAACATTCATCGTAGTCCTCTTTGCGGTAGAAACTTTGAATACTACTCCGAAGACCCACTTATCGCAGGCGTGATGGCTGCTGCTAAAATTAATGGTATACAGTCACAACACATTGCGGCATCTCTTAAGCATTTTGCTTGCAACAACAAGGAAACCAATAGACACGAATCAGATTCACGAGTTTCCGAAAGAGCACTGCGTGAGATTTATATTAAGGGTTTTGAAATCGCAGTTAAGACATCACAGCCCTGGACAATTATGTCATCATACAATTGTATGAATGGTCGTCATACATCAGAGAACTATGAGCTTCTTACTGAAATTCTTCGTGAGGAATGGGGATTTAGAGGCCTTGTTACTACTGATTGGTGGAATACAGCTGGCCAGACTCTTGAAATAAGAGCAGGTAATGATGTTAAGATGCCTATTACAAGAAATGATACTCCAAAGGATTATGAGGATGGTAAGATTACACGTGCTGAAATTGAGCTTAGTGCAAAACGTCTTTTGGAAATGTATATGAAGATAGACTAGAAATATAATTAGATAAAAAAAGCCAAGTGTTTTAAATTACACTCGGCTTTTTTTGTTAAGAACTCGTATGGGAAAAGAATTAATTTACTGTAAATTGCCCTTAGGCTGTTTTGCAAAATACATTATAACAGCTCCAATAATTGATGTTACAGATGCGATAATAAATGCTGTGAATAGGATTTTTATGTCTAAAACATTTGGATCAGCAGCTTTTGCTGCATCAATGAAGTATCCTCCAATGTATGATGCCAAAACTGCTCCTATGCCGAATCCAAGCAGCACCATTCCATATATCATACCAACATGCTTTGAGCCAAAATAATCAGCTGTGATTGCAGGGAATGTGCCAAGATATCCTCCGTATAGGAAGCCTATTGCAGCAACCAAAGCAAAGAACAATATGCTTGTTACAACAAGCTTAACAAGGAGCACGCAGATTGCAGTGCCAACAAGTAATAAAAGTATTGTTGTTCTTCTGCCTATCTTATCAGATACCCATCCCCAGAAAAGTCTACCGAAGGAGTTAAATAATGTAACCGCCATAACGCCCGCTACTGCGATATGCTGCAACTCTGGCTGGTATCCTGCAATTGTCTTTCCAAATGCTATCATCATCAGTCCTGCCATGCACGCAAGCATCAAGGTAAATGTCAGGGCATAAAATTGTGGTGTTTTGAGTGCCTGCAACGGCGTGAAATCTTGCTGTTTTACACCCGTCTTAGGTACTGGTGGTGTCCAGCCCTTAGGACTATAACCATTAGGTGGGTTATTAGTGAATAATCCGCCTATTGTACATACAACTATGAAAATAAGTGATAACCATCTAAATGTAACAAGTTCGCCTATACCAGGATTACCGGCGCCATACTTGGTTATTAACATTTCAGCAAATGGTGTGAAAACTACTCCACCAAATCCCAGTGCCGAAACGATTATTCCTGTAATAAGGCCACGCTTATCTGGGAACCATTTTTGGCAACATGCTATGGTTGTTGAATATGTCATTCCCATACCAAAGCCACCGATAACGCCATATGTAATCCATATCATCCATCCCATTGTAACTGGTGTATATGAAGCCATGAAAAAGCCAATCGCAAGAATAATTCCACCTATAATAACTACAGGTCTTGTGCTGTACTTATTTTGCAGATATCCTCCGATTGTGCTACCCAATGTAAGCATGCTAAGTAGAATAGAAAAAGCAAGACCTGCATCCGCGTTGTTGCCATCGAATAGATGTATGGCTACCCCTTTTTGGAATACACCCCATATGTACGCCGTTCCTAAACAAAGCTGAATTGCTATACCTGCAATAACAGGTATCCACCGGTTTTTTACTTTTCCTAATAACATAAATTCATCTCCTTTTATATAGTTATGTGCCATTTTACACGATAAAAAATAGATAGTCAATATGTTTTGTAATTAAAAATAAATTATATCAAAATGTTACTGATTTTGTCGTGTGTTGCATGCAAAAAGATACATATCTTACAATTTTTGTAGGATTTAGCGGTTATTATCTAATGCATAATTATTAATTATACATATTTGAAAGAAAAAAAGAGGGAATTTTATGCCTGTAGATAGCTTTACAGTATCGATTCGATGTACTTTTATAGGAAGTGATAACAAATCGGGAATGTTTGTGTATCTAAAAATCAGATAGTTCACGTTAAGGGAAAAGTTTCAGAATCTATTGATAAATATGTTTTAGCAGTTATAATGATTGCATTGGGTGGAAGAATGAATTAACCGATTTGGATTTTGCATTTTCAATTATAAGCAAAGAAGAATTTATAGAGGGACATAATGAGGGTTAGGTAATATCTTTATAGAAAGTAAAAAATAAAGGATAGTAGGAATAAAGATGGCTATAAAAAAACAAATCCCTTTAGGATTTGTTTTTTGCTGCTACACGAGCCCGTATATTCTTACTCTTAGTTCTTGGAATGTTGATAACTTAATTGACCGTCTTGACAATAAACTTGCTATTGATGGTAATAGTTTAGAAACCAACAAGAACCTTAATTGAATAAAGTCGCAAATATAGTATATCAAGCTATTACTTCTGTTGGCTTTTTAATTGTTCAAATGCGCTGATGCGTATTTGTGCGCGTCTGAGCCGTGCCTGTGCTTTTGCTTTGCTTTTTACATCCGAAGTAGCATTGATTACGCTTTCTGCAGTTTCCATTGCTGCCTTTGCTCGCTCAATGTCAATTTCATCGGCCCATTCAAATGTGGTTGCAACAAGTCTTACCTTTCCATCTATCACAGCAAGAAGGCCTCCGATACATGAGGCATATCGGCGTGTTGTTTCATCAATATCAATATATGCAACTCCCATGCCTAAAGCTGTTACAAAATTGGCATGCCTAGCACGAATGCCAACATCTCCATCTATGGTACGGACACTTATCATTACTGCCTCACCATCATATAAAAGCCCGTCTGGCGATACTATCTGAAGCGGATATGAAAGCATAAAAACACCCCTTTATTTTGCCGCTTTTTCTAAAACTTCGTCTATTGTCCCAGCAAATAAAAACGCACTTTCAGGAAGTTCGTCGTGCTTGCCGTCAAGAATTTCTTCGAATCCACGAAGTGTCTCCGAAAGAGGCACATAACGTCCTTGCATTCCAGTAAACTGCTCTGCAACCGAAAACGGCTGTGATAAAAAGCGCTGAATTCGCCTTGCACGTGTAACTGACTGCTTATCCTGTTCAGAAAGCTCATCCATACCCATAATAGCAATAATATCCTGTAATTCTTTGTATCTTTGAAGAGTATTCTGGACACGCATAGCAATATTATAATGTCTCTCACCAACCAATTGCGGTGTAAGTAAGCGACTGGTTGAGTTCAAGGGGTCAACCGCCGGAAAAATACCTATAGATGAAATGCCTCTGCTTAAAACCGTTGTAGCGTCCAAATGACTAAAGGTAGTTGCAGGGGCAGGGTCAGTAAGGTCATCCGCCGGAACATATACTGCCTGAATACTTGTAATTGATCCATTTTTTGTGGAGGTGATACGTTCTTGCAAAATGCCCATTTCTGTAGAAAGGGTAGGTTGATAGCCAACGGCGGAAGGCATACGACCTAACAGCGCAGAAACCTCGCTTCCTGCTTGGGAAAATCTGAATATATTATCTATAAACAAAAGCACATCCTGGTGTTTTTCATCTCTGAAATATTCAGCCATAGTTAGTCCTGAAAGTGGAACACGCATACGTGCTCCAGGTGGTTCGTTCATCTGTCCGTAAACAAGCGCAGTTTTTGACAAAACGCCGCTGTCCTTCATCTCATGATACAAGTCATTACCTTCACGTGAGCGCTCTCCAACACCTGCAAAAACAGAAATGCCGCCATGTTCCTTTGCTATGTTGCTGATTAGTTCAAGGATCAGAACAGTTTTTCCAACGCCTGCACCGCCAAACAAACCAATCTTACCACCCTTGGCATAGGGACAAATAAGGTCGATTACCTTTATACCAGTTTCAAGAATTTCATTTGCGCTTTCCTGTTCTTCGTAGGAAGGCGGTTCGGCGTGAATAGAATGTCTTTTTTCGGTTATAGGAGGGGGAAGATTGTCAATTGGTTCGCCCAACAGGTTAAAAACACGCCCAAGAGTTTCATCGCCAACCGGCACAGTAATAGGCGCACCTGTATCTACAACTTCCATACCACGAGCAAGTCCGTCGGTAGAGCTCATGGCAATGCAACGAACCTCATTGTTTCCAATTTGCTGTTCTACTTCAGCAATTATTTGCCTATCCCCGTGCTGAATGCTAATTGCATTTAATAGGGGAGGTAATTCTCCATATTTAAAACGCACATCAAGTACTGGACCGTTTATTTGCGTAATTAGTCCTATATTCTTTTTATCTGCCATTTTTATTCCTCCGAACCTGCAACGATTTCTGTTATTTCTTGAGTAATTGCACCTTGCCTTGCTCTGTTATATTGCAATGTGAGTGTCTCTAACATATCTTCAGCATTTTTACTTGCAGAGTCCATAGCGGTTCGTCGTGCTGCTTGTTCCGATGCTAATGATTCACAAAGTGCACCATATAAAAGTCCGGCTACATACTCTGGCACGATTGCGTTATATACCTCTTCACTACTTGGCTCATACACTACAACCTGTTTCGGGTTGCCATTCTGATTCTGATGTTCTCTCATAAATGGAAGCACCTTTATTTCTGAGGCTGTTTGTTCCAACATGGAAACAAAATTTGTATAGACAAGAATAATTTCATCAAACTCGCCTTCTAAAAAGGCATCGCACAGGCTTTTGCTTATTTCAAAACAGTTTCCCACAGTAAGATCAGCCGCAATATTATATTCCGTGCTTAGTACATCAGCGTTAATCCGTTCATAATACTCAACGCACTTTTTCCCGATGGGAAAGATTTTCGCATTTTTACCATTACTGCTATCATGTGTTTTTTTGAGGAGTGCACTGTTATATCCACCCGCCAAACCGCGGTCAGCACCAATCACAACCACACATGTGGAGTTTACATCTCGGACAGCAAGGTATGGGCTTTGAAACTCGGTATCAGATGATGCAATTTCATTTAATGTTTCGTACATAATCTGAAAATATGGGCGACTGCGTTCCACTCTTGATCGAACCTTCGCCATTTTTGACGATGCCACCAAACCCATTGCTTTAGTTATTTTATGTGTGCTTTCTATGCTATTCATGCGTTCTTTAATCTCTTTTCCTGCTGAACTTGCCACCAGTGCTTCACCTCTTTACTGCGTATTATACTTACCCGTTCCCTGAGGATCAAGCTTGTCTATTGTTCAAAAACAGCGATACTGCATTTTTCGCAACCTTTTCAAGCTCTATTTCAGTATCTGAATCAATTTCACCATTTTTTCTAATATTTTGTAATAGTTCTATGCAATTATCATCCAAGTATTTATATAAAAAGTTTTCAAACTTGCCAATGCTCTCTGATGGAACTTCCCACAGATAATCACCAACTATTAAATAAAACAAACACACCTGCTTTTCCACTGAAACTGGAGAAGCCTCTGGTTGAATCAGGGATTTTACGATTCTCTCTCCCTGCGCCAAACGACGACGTGTATCTTTGTCTAAATCACTGCCAAACTGTGCAAATGACGCAAGCTCACGATATTGACTGTATAAAAGCTTTAATTTTCCTGCGACCTTACGCATTGCTTTGATCTGTGCGCTTCCACCCACTCGGCTTACTGAAATACCCGGATCGACAGCAGGGATAATTCCCTGATTAAACAAGTTCGTTTCCAAAAATATCTGCCCATCTGTAATGGAAATTACATTTGTGGGGATATAGGCGGAAACATCACCTGCCTGGGTTTCTATAATCGGTAAAGCCGTCATCGTTCCGCCGCCTGCTTCGTCTGACAGACATGCAGCACGCTCCAAAAGTCGGCTGTGCAAATAAAATGTATCTCCTGGATATGCCTCGCGTCCTGGGGGACGGCGAATTAGAAGGGACAACGTTCTATAGGCTACTGCGTGTTTTGACAAATCATCATATACAATCAAAACATCCTTACCTTGCTGCATAAAATATTCTCCCATACTGCAACCTGTATATGGTGCAATATATTGAAGTGGGGAAGAATCAGATGCAGTTGCAGCGACAATAATTGTATAGTCCATCGCTCCAGCCTTTGTAAGCTTATCTGCCACTTGGGAAATCGTACTTTGCTTTTGTCCGATTGCAACATAAATACATACAACATTTCCTTTGCGTTGATTAATTATCGTATCAACGGCAATTGCTGTCTTACCCGTTTGTCTGTCGCCAACAATCAATTCACGCTGACCTCTGCCTATAGGGATCATGCTATCAATGGCCTTAATACCTGTCTGAAGGGGCACAGAAACACTTTTTCGCTCTATAATTCCCCTTGCAGGACGTTCTATTGCATAATGATCTGCCGCCGGGGCAGGGCCTTTACCATCAATGGGGACGCCTAGGGAATCCACAATTCTACCTAACAGTGCCTCACCTACAGGGACAGAAATGACCTTTCCGGTGCGTTTCACCGTGTCACCTTCATTTACAAGCTCATCACCGCCAAGCAATACTACCGCAACTGAACCCTTGTCAAGATTCATCGCAATACCAAAGCTGCCGCTCGGAAATGACAAAAGCTCATTGGATACACAAGCATCCAAACCATAAACACGTGCAATACCATCACCTACTGTAAGGACAGTACCTATTTCATCCATGTTGATTTTTGTTTCATAATTCTTTATTTGTGCTTTTAAAATACGTGTTATTTCTTCGGGGTTAAGTATCAAAGTTTTCACCTGCTTTAGCTGAATTTATCTCAAACATAATTTGTGCATTGTCAATTAGAATCTTTTTAATTTCATGTAACTGCCTCTCTATACTACCGTCATATTGTCTTCCGTTCATCTGCAGTTTTAGTCCGCCTATACAGGATTCGTCTGCAACAGTTACTAACAAAATTTCCTGTTTCATTCTTTTTTCCAAAGCAGATTGAATCCTAATTTTCATATCATTAGAAAGAGGAACTGCCGACAATGCGGTTACCTCCAGTATCTTATTTTGCTGTCTGTAAAGCGCAATATAATCATTCAACACTTCAGTCAAGCTGACAATCTCATTTTTTTCGCAAAGCAGTAAAACCATGTTTTTAAGCAGTATATGACAGTTTTGTAAAAGTTCCTTCAGTAGCTGCATACGTTCCTGTATATCTATTACAGGGGAAGAAACTACGAAAAGATATTTTGGCTCGGAAAGCAGACCCGTTTGCAGAGTCAATGCTGCCTCATATACTTCTTTTTCACAACCATCCTCTTTGGAAAGTTCGAACAATGCTTGTGAATAACTCATTATTCAACCTCCTCAAAGCTGTTAACACAATCCTCAATCAAGCGATTATGTTCCTCAGGGCTGATTTCTCTTTTTACTACCTTGCGGGCAATATCAATTGCCATCTGTGAAATATCATCTTTTAATGTGACAGCAGCTTTCCTCTGTATCTGCTCCGCATCGGCTTCAGCTTTATCAACAATATGCCTTGCCCGCATTTTTGCATCGGCAATAATTTCCTCTTCTTGTATTTTTGCAAAGTCTGTAGCAGAGGAAACAACTGCCTTAGCTTCAGCTTCGGCAAGGCTTAACTTTTTGTCATATTGTCTTTTAATCTGTTCTGCACCTGATTTTGTTCTATTTGCCTCGTCGTATATTGCATCAACCGCCTGCTGCCTCTTTTCTAAAATATCTTGAACAGGCTTAAATAAAAAGCGCCGTATAAGCTTGTACAAAATATAAACATTAGCAATCATGGCAACAAATGTCCATGGCACAAGCGTTATAAAATCAAGAGTTTCGGGCATAAGTCATCATCTCCTTAGTTGGAATTTTTTATCAGCCTAAATTACCGATAAACATTCCTGGAGCGACAAATAAAAGAAGTAGAGCAATAACCAGTCCGTAAATACCAGTGGATTCCGCAATAGCACAACCTAAAAGCATAGTGCTTGTAACATCTTTTTTTGCCTCTGGCTGACGACCGATTGCTTCACACGCTTTACCTACAGCATAACCTTCACCAATACCAGGTCCAATTCCCGCGATCATGGAAAGTCCTGCTCCTACTGCACATGCAGCATAAATAATTGCTTGTTCTAACATAAAAAATCCTCCTAAATAATATTATTCTGTTTCAGCTGCTGCTGAAATGTAATTCATCGTTAACATACAAAAAATAAACGCCTGCATAAAGGCAGAGAACAAATCAAAATACAAAGATAAAACTCCCGGAATACCAACCTGTGTAAATGGAATTGTACTCAACACCTTTCCGGCTGCACCGGGTAGCCATCCAAAAATCAAATGGTTTAGTGATAGCAACGCCGCATAAATAAGAGCACCGACCACTTGTCCTGATGCAATATTTCCAAAGTGACGAAATGCCATAGAAAGCGGAGTGGAAAGCTCACTGATAATATTCAGCGGTGTTAAAAGCGGCACAGGTTCAGTAAGTCCTTTTAAATACCCAGACACTTTATTTGTGCGGATTTTGGTATAGGTAATCATAACGAACACCATTACTGACCATCCAGCGGTGGTTGATAGGTCCGCTGTAGGCGGATATAACCCAAAGAGTCCTAGTAAGCTGGAGAATATAGATAATGCGAACAATGCCGCAATAAAAGATGTGAAAGAAGTTCTGGAATATCTTTCACCCATGTTATCTGTAACCCAGTTTGTTACCGTTTCAACAATCCACTCAGCGATATGTTGACGCTTTGTTTTAGCGTGCGTTTGCATACCACGGGTTAGCCAAATGCAAAGGCCTGTAATTAGTACCATAACAAGCCACGCATTGATAATTGTTGCGGTGATAGGAATGCCACCAAAAATTGGTATCGTGAAGTAAATCTTTGCCCCTGTAATACTAATTTCCATTAGGAGCACCCCTTTTATCGGACTTATCTCTTATATTAAGTGCTTGCAAAATACCAATAGATATTCGAGGGAAAACATAAGGAATAATAAGGGCTATAGGATTTACTTTTAAATATACAATGGCAAAAATACTGCCAAGCAAAAGAAACAGCATACGAGAAGTATAGGAAATCCCTGCAATTGCTTTGCCGCGAGACTGCACATCGGCTGCTTTATTCAACGTTATTGCTAGTAAAACAAAGTTTAGGAGAACTAAAAATAAACCAAATAATGCACCCCATAAAACAGAAAGGGAAAACTGTCCAATCAATGCAAATATGCCAATCATAACAGCGGTTAATGCACCGCTGATACTACTTATGAATAATATGTGTTTTTTTACTTCTTTGCTAAATTCCATTTAATTCATCCCCTCACTCATGACGGTTATACCCAGATGGTTTTGTGTCGTTTTCTTCATTTGAATATTTTTTATAAAATCGATAGAAATAATTTATCATAGATGCAATGCCTAAGATTATACCAACAATAACTACCCAAATACCTGTATGATATTGCTTTTGAATATAAACAGATACCAGCACACATAGTATGACAGGTGTAATTAACGATAGGCCAAAGTGGGTTATTAAAATTAATTTTGTAAACGGATTTTGATTTTTCATAACAATCACAACTTAATTAAGTATTTTATATAAACTACTTTGATGCCAAACTGTATTGTTGCAAGAAAGTGCACACATAAACAGGTTCGATACTTTACACATAAAAGGAAGACCCCTAAAGGAAACTTCCCAACATTAATAAAAAATTATAATTCTGCAAACCAGATATCAACTATAATTAATTCAGAATAATTATATCATAAGTGGTATTTTATGTCAATAATTCTACCAGATTCTACCGTGGTTTGTTTTCTTAAAGTGCCAATGCGAGGGATACATAAAATAAGAACGCATGCGGGTTTCATTTTTTTGTAAATTTGACACTATGCAGTAATAGGATTGACTTATTGCTCCAAAAGACTTAGAATATGTTTGTAACACTAATAATGAAATAGTATTTACTCAATAAGGATTTTAAATGCACAGGAGATGACTATGGATAATAAAATACTCAGGCTTGTTATTACGGCGCCGTTTGGCGATACGGTAAACACTCTATATCCCACGCTGTTGTGGGATGATAATAATATTATTCTTGTGGATTGTGGCTTTATCGGCTCGCTTCCCACACTTGAAAAGGAATTAGAGCAATATGGGCTGACTGTGGAACGGCTTACAGGGTTGGTACTCACGCATCATGACCACGACCATATGGGAGCGGCAGCCGCTTTGAAAAGAGCAAATCCTAATTTAAAGATATATTCCTCTCAAACGGAGGCACCATATATTTCAGCGCAGGAAAAGCCCCTTCGTCTAAAGCAGGCTGAGGAGATGCAAAAAATATTACCTACGGACAAACAGGATTTCGGCAGGGCATTTTGTGATATGCTGCGCCGAGTTGAGCCGATTTTGGTGGACGAATTTCTGCATGATGGTGACAACATGGACTGGTGCGGTGGATGTCGTGTCATCGCCACGCCTGGTCATACTCCAGGTCATATTTCGCTTTTTATGGAGAATGACTCAGTTGTGATTACCGGGGATGCCATGGCTTTGGAGGATGGCCATCCTGTGATTGCAAACCCGCAGTTCACGCTGGATTTAAACCGGGCTGAGAACTCCATGAACAAACTGTTGTCAATCAAAGCAAATGCCTATTATTGCTATCACGGAGGAGTGTATAGCAAAGCATAGCTGAGGGTCTTCTAATGCGTGCAAAAGGTTATATTATGGGTTATATGTGTTTAATAAATAACGCTGTGGAGGTTGTGTGCTAACAGGGTAGTAGTGTAGAATAAGCTAAAGGAGGTATGCTCGTATGCAATATGGACCAGATCCAAATTCTATTTATCCAAATCAAAATATTAAAAGTATATGCTTCATTAAGAATGTAATTAAACGCTCAAATATTATCGTAGGTGACTATACATACTATAGCGACCCTGACGGACCGGAACTATTTGAAGAGCACGTTACGCATCATTATGAATTTATAGGCGATAAGCTCATCATAGGCAGGTTTTGTGCTATTGCAAAAGGCATTGAATTTATAATGAATGGTGCAAATCACAGAATGTGCAGCGTCACTACTTATCCTTTTAATATCATGGGACATGGTTGGGAAAAGGCAACTCCGGCGCTTGAGGATCTACCCTTTAAAGGAGATACTGTTGTCGGCAATGATGTGTGGATAGGTCAAAATGTAACAGTTATGCCCGGTGTGAACATTGGTGATGGAGCAATTATTGCTGCCAACTCCGTTGTTACAAAAGATATACCTGCTTATCATATTGCAGGCGGCAATCCTTGCAAAATTATTAGAAAAAGATTTGATGACGAACTCATCACCTATCTTACGGAGCTGAAATGGTGGGACTGGCCAGAAGATAAAATATTTAATAATCTTGAAGCTCTTTGCAGTGGAGACCTTACAAGAATTGCACCATAATAATATTGTTGCTTTAATAATACAAATTAGTAACACAAAGGGCGGTTCTGTTGTGTTGCGTTGAAATAGACAATAAAACAAGCTCACCTTGGAATTTTAATTATCAATACGATGGCAAATCAGGGATTTATCATTGATAAAACACCTGATTATAACCCCAATGTGGGTTGGGGAATCTGGAATGAATATTAAAAAACAGGAGGATAGTTTTATGAAAAGAATTCTGATTTGTGCTTTAACGATGGTTATGCTTCTGCAGTGTACAATAGCTTCAGCAGAGCTTGATTTTGAAGTGATGAATGCAAAAGATATTTCGGTTCCGACTCTGGCAGGGGATTATAATGGCTATATTGTAACGATTGAGGGGAAAGAATACCTTGTCGGTCAGCGCGGTAGTTCTGATGTAAATCCAACAGAATATAACAAAACCGTGTATGATAATTTGGCAAAGATTAATGGCAATGGAATTGAATATATTGAAGCCGGAGATTATTATGTTGTACGTCAATGTTTCTATGATGTCATGGGTTTTATTATTGATAATGGACGGACAAAGCTTTGGAATCAAATGATGCTTGTTGATAAGGATTTCAATGTTGTTAAAACTGAGGACTTTAACAAAGAAACGTATATTATGAATATTGGATATCTTGACGGAAAGTATTATTGTATACTAGGAAAAGTCGGCCCCGATACTAACTATGTTTCAGAGGATTTTGAAAACTGGACAGAAATTGATACGCCGATACCAAAAAGGAATTCTGAAGTAACTATTATGAATGATTATGTTTCATTCGACCGGGAAACATATTCTCAGGTTATTTATGAAGATCCGCCAAAACATCGTGATTTTCGTACATCTATAGGAGATTGGTTCATTGATGTTGATGATGGAAGCAGGGGTTCGGACAGTAGTACAAATTATGACACACATGATATTTATTTGTCAAATGATAATATATATTTTGTAAAAATTAGATGTCCAAGTGATGTAGCAGATAAGTATTATTTGCCGTTTGAAATAATTTATGTTACAGAATATGGGGATAAATTGCTATTTAACACAGAAGATGATATTCTTGCTGTATCTAAACAGCAGGTTTATGACGAGTTAAACAGGCTTAAAGAGGCACCGCGTGTAAAGCTTAATGATAAAATATTAGGATTTTCATCGCCCCCTGTTATTGAAAATGACAGAACTCTTGTTCCGATGCGATTCCTGTTTGAGCAGATGGGAGCAGAGGTTGAATGGAACGAAGCAACAGAGTCGGCAATAGTTACGCAGAATAACGAAACAGTGATGTTTTCCCTTAATGACGCCGAGGCAAGTGTAAATAACAAACCGGTAACAATGGATGTCCCTGCAAGACTGATTAATGACAAAACAATGGTTCCGTTGAGATTCTTGTCAGAGGAATTAGGATACACAGTAGAATGGGATGAAAATACCAATATGGTTACAAT
>JAQVYH010000015.1 GCA_029004515.1 Eubacteriales bacterium
ATCTTAATGAGCATATGCCTGCTGATAAGAAGAGAATCCTTGCTAATAACAACATCAAGTTCTACACAATCGATGCTGTTGCTCTTGCAAAGGAAATCGGTCTTGGTGGCAGAATCAATACAATCATGCAGTCCGCATTCTTCAAGCTTGCTAACATCATTCCAATTGATAAGGCAATCGAATATATGAAGGGCGCTATCTATAAGAGCTACGGTAAGAAGGGCGAAGATATCGTTAACATGAACTACGCTGCTGTTGAAGCTGGCGTAAACGCTGTTAAGGAAATCACAATCCCAGCTGACTGGGCTACTGCAACAGATACTCAAGATGCAGATAACGGCAAGCCAGCATTCATCAAGAATGTTGTTGATGTTATCAACGCACAGGATGGTGATTCACTTCCTGTTTCAACATTTGTTGACAACGACTTGGTTGATGGTTCATTCCCTCTTGGTACTTCAAAGTACGAAAAGAGAGGTATTGCTGTTTCTATTCCAGAGTGGCATAACGAAAAGTGTATCGGATGTAACCAGTGTTCATATGTTTGTCCTCATGCTATCATCAGACCATTCCTTCTTACAGATGAAGAAGTGGCTGCAGCTCCAGCTGGTATGAAGACAATGACTCCTAAGGGCAAGGCTCTTGAGGGTTATAAGTTATTTATGGCAGTAGCTGCTCTTGACTGTACAGGTTGCGGAAACTGTGCTCAGGTTTGTCCTGCTCCAGAGAAGGCTCTTACAATGGCTCCTGCTGAAACTCAGGATGACCAGATAGCTTGTTGGGAATATGTAACAGCTCTTCCTCATAAGGAAAACCCAATGGGTAAGAAGACTGTTATCGGTAGCCAGTTCGAACAGCCACTCCTTGAATTCTCAGGTGCATGTGCTGGTTGTGGTGAAACACCTTATGCAAAGCTTATTACTCAGCTCTTCGGTGATAGAATGTATATCGCTAATGCAACAGGTTGTTCTTCAATCTGGGGTAACTCAGCTCCTGCTACACCATATACAACAAACCATAAAGGATTTGGTCCAGCTTGGGCTAACTCACTCTTCGAAGATAACGCTGAATTCGGACTTGGTATATACACAGGTGTTGCACACCAGAGAGACAGACTTAAAGGTCTTTGTGAGCAGCTTATCGCTGGCGGTGCTAAGGAAGAATGTGCAAATGCTGCACAGGCTTGGATCGACACAATGGACAAGGGCGAAGAATCAAAGGCTACATCAGCAGCTCTTGCACAGACACTTTCATCTTGCGATTGCAGCAACGATGATCTTAAGGCTATCAAGGACGAAATTCTTAATAACAAGGAACACCTTGTTGCTAAGTCACAGTGGATTCTTGGCGGTGACGGTTGGGCATATGACATCGGTTACGGTGGTCTTGACCATGTTCTTGCATCAGGTGAAAATGTAAATGTTCTTGTATTTGATACAGAGGTTTACTCAAACACAGGCGGACAGGCTTCTAAGTCTACTCCAACAGGTGCTATTGCTAAGCTTGCTCAGGCAGGTAAGCAGGTTAAGAAGAAGGACCTTGCTATGATGGCTATGTCTTACGGTTATGTATATGTAGCTCAGATCGCTATGGGTGCTGATTACAACCAGTGTCTCAAGGCTATCACAGAAGCTGAAGCATATCCAGGTCCATCACTCATCATCGCTTATGCTCCATGTATCAACCATGGTATTAAGACAGGTATGGGTACAGCACAGGCTGAAATGAAGAAGGCTGTAGCTGCTGGTTACTGGCAGATGTTCAGATTCAACCCAACTCTTGCTGAGCAGGGTAAGAATCCATTCACACTTGATTCAAAAGAACCAACATCTGATTATAAGGATTATATCCTTAGCCAGGTTCGTTACTCTTCTCTTAAGAAACTCTTCCCTGACAGAGCTGAAGACCTCTACAGCAAGTCAGAAGCACAGGCTAAAGAAAAGTATCTTATGTATACAAAGTTCGGAAAGCTTTTCGAATAATATAATTCGTGCAAGGTGCACACATCTAACAAAACAAAAAAGGATTTGCGTGAAAGCGCAAATCCTTTCAGACCGTCGAAAAAGTCGTTCAACTACAAGCAGAATAGAAAATATTTATCTCTTGCTTGTTCTATAAAAAATAATAATTTATAATTATAATGGCGTAGGTTTTATTGAAAAACCTACGCCATTGCTTGCTTTCACCCTTCCCGACCTCTACCGTACCCTCGTACGCCGACGATGTCGGGAATGTCGAATTTAACTTCCTTTTTTGCAGTCTGCCAGCGTGTCTATAGGTTTATCGACACGCTGAAAGGATTTGCGTGAAAGCGCAAATCCTTTTTTTATCTATAATGTTTTATTGGGTCAGAAAATTTATTTATATGCTATTTTATTGTGCCATTTTTAGCCGTAATATATCTTTTAAGTGTTTCCGGAAGTGGTACATATGGGTCAATCTTGGATATAAGAGCGGCTGCTTCAGCACGTGTTATAACTCCATATGGGCGAATTGTGTTGTCCGGATAACCGCTTATTACCTTAAATCCTAAGAGATTCTGAATTGCATCAACGCTCCAGCTTGGTACTGATGAGTTATCTGCAAAGGTGAGCGCATATGGTTTTGGTGTGTTAAACTCATCTATAATATTATATAGCATTGTAAAAGCTGCTGCACGATTAAGTGTCTCATAAGGCAGAAACGCTACTTTATCTCCTGTGCCAGAGCCTTTTATTATCCCTGACTCATAGGCAAGAAGACCCTGATTGTAAAGCCATAATGGCATAGAATCCTTATCTGTAAAAGCAAAATCCTCGACATTCGGAGTCTCACCCGAAATACCAAGAACAGCATTAAGGAGCATTACGAAATCTCCCCTCGTAAGGACAGTATCCGGCTCAAAATAGAAGTTACCACCTATCTGGTTTCCTCTAAATACATTATCAAGTGCAAGGTCCACTGCATAAGGCTTAGACCAATGATCCTCTATATCGATATAAGGAAATATCTTTTCTTCCTCTGGAAGTGGCTCTTCCTCATCTATTTCATCGTCAGGGTTTTCCTCACTATCCTCAGGGATAGGCGTATCATCCTCAATGGTAATCTTTATTGTACCATCAGGGGAAAACTCATTACCATCGGATGCCTGCCAAGTTAGATTCACATCTCCTGTAAAATTGGACTCCGGCCGATATACAATACCGCCCAGCTCGCTCTCTTCAATAACCTGCGCCGCCTCGATTGGCTGATCATTAAGGAGTAATTCTCCCTCTTCCGGCAAAGTTGAAAAGCGGATTGACTTAAGGGATGATTCACCCTCATAATTCTCTGTGAAATCAGCACTAGTAAACGGTACATCTGTGTTTATCTTGCCAACCTTCTCGAAATAAATAGCCAGAGGTGGCTCTGCATATACTGTTAATGTAGCTGACAATATAAAAACAAGCATAAAAACAAATAATGCTTTTTTAGTCATTTAACATATCACTCCTTTCAGAATTATTTTCCCTAATGGAGTAATTTTTATAACAAGTTAAATGTATTAAAAAAGCACTATTTTGAGTTATTTGCCAATTTATGTCTTTTTATATTAAATCACATATATTAGTAACTGTTCCTGCACCCATAATGAAAATTATGTCATCCTTTTGTGCATTTTGACGAATCTTTTGTGCAATTTCACCAAAATCAGTCATATAATCTGCGCCATTAATTTGGTCAGCAATATCTTTTGCGCTAATTGACGGGTCAAATGGTTCACGAGCAGCATATATATCTGTAAGGATTACCTTATCGGCAAGTACCAATACCTTGGCAAAGTCATCCCTAAAAGCCTTTGTTCGTGTATAAGTATGTGGCTGGAAAATGCACCAGATATTGTTATGAGGGATATCCTTTGCCGCCATAAGTGTTGACTTAACCTCGGTTGGATGATGTGCATAGTCATCATAGACCTTTGCACCATTAATCTCCTTGCGATATTCAAAGCGTCTGCCTGTACCGCCAAAATATTCTAGTCCTTCCACTATCTTACAAACATCTAAACCATCAGTATAAGCAAGAGCAAAAGCGCCTAATGCGTTGGAAATATTATGTCTGCCATATTCCTGAAGATGGACACTTGCAAGAATTTCACCATTATATACCACATCAAAAACGGGATGCCCCATATCATCATAGGTAATATTGGCAGGAGTAAAATCACCGTTCTCCATACCATAGTAAACCTTTCTGCACTCTGACCTGCAAGCCGCATCCATAAGCTCTTTATCATCAGCATTGATAACTGCAAATCCATCTTTTGGAAGCTTATCAAAAAACCTTTTGAAAGAATCCTTAATCTGCTCGATACCGCTGAAATAGTCAAGATGGTCCTCCTCAAGGTTAAGCGCAAGAATAGCTTTTGGACCAAAACTTAAAAAACTGTCCTTATATTCACAAGCCTCAAAAATCAAATAATCCTTACTGCCAATAGCAAGATTACCGCCGATCTTATCAAGCTCACCGCCTACAAGGATTGTAGGATTCTTATCCGCCTTAAGGTACACGCAAGAAATCATAGATGTAGTTGTAGTCTTACCATGAGTGCCACAAACAGCAATAGGAAAAGCATATTCATTAATAAGCTCTCCTAAAAATTCTGCTCTTTCAAGACATCTTATGCCCTTATCACGAGCACAAACAAGCTCAGGATTATCCTGCGCAATGGCCGCTGTATATACAACTATATTAGGATTCTTAATGTTATCAGGGCTGTGACCTATATATATTTTTATTCCCATATCTGCAAGTTTATCTGAAATTGATGACTGCGACCTGTCAGAGCCTGAAACACTCCAACCATTGTCAAGCATTATCTGAGCTATGGCGCTCATACTAATACCACCAATCCCAATAAAATGAATGCTATTTTCCCTTTTTTCAAGGTTTTCCACGGTATCATCTCCGATATTTTAAACTGGTTAAATATATTATACATCACTTTACTAAAAAAATCACTAAAAATTTGAAAAAAATTACCAAAAAGTAAAATTTCTATTCCTTTTTTATTTAATAAGTAGTAATATGATACTTAATAATAACCGAAGGGGGCAATTGATAAATGGAAGTAACAGATATTCGTATTAGGAAGGTAAACACCGAGGGCAGAATGAAGGCGGTTGTTTCTGTAACTTTTGATGGTACTTTTGTAGTACATGACATTAAGGTTATTGAGGGGCAGGAAAAGCTTTTTGTTGCTATGCCTAGCAGAAAAACTCCCGATGGAGAGTTTAAAGACATAGCTCATCCTATCAATGCAGCGATGAGATCAAAGCTCGAAGCAGTAATTATCGAGGCTTATGAGAATTATTCTGAGGAAGAATAATTACATAGACAATAAGTTATTTTATTGTCCATAATATCGTACCTAAATAAGCAAACGGATGAAAATATATGTCATCTCGTTTGCTTTTTTATTTGGTTTATAGTACAATATAGCTATGAAAAAAAGAAGGGTGAGAGCATATGAGCCTTAGGATTATATATGGTAGAGCAGGGAGTGGCAAAAGAGAATTTTGCTTTGACCTGTTAAAGCAAGCAGACAGTACAAATAAATATATATATATCATTCCAGAACAGTTCAGCCAAGAGAGCGAAAGACAGGTTGCCTCTATGGGCAAAAGCGCTTTTATCTCGGTTATGAGCTTTGGCAGACTTGCCCACCACGTGTTCTCACGCCTTGGTCCTGTTGGGCGCAGGGTTATAGATGAGGAAAGCGAGCTTATGCTTGCGCAAAATGCGCTTATGACCGTTGCAAACAAACTTCGATATCTTTCTGTTTCTGCAAGCAACACTGATTTTGCAAGTCAGATTATCGTGATGGCAACAGAGTTTAAAAGACACCTTATAACCCCTGATGTGCTTACTCAGGCGGCAGAAAACATAAAAGACCCGATTTTTCGCCTTAAGCTTGAGGAAATCGCCCTTATCTACAAGGTCTATTGTGAACTTGTGGAAAAGGCAGGAGGCAGCGAGGCGGACAACCTAACACTACTTAAAAGGCAAATTGAAAATAGCGACATTTTCTATGGTGAGAACATTATTATAAATCACTTTGAGGGTTTTACTCCACAGGAGATGGATATTATAAGCCTACTCCTTTCGCGATGCGAAACGGTCACTGTTTCTATGGTTAGTGACAAGGAGTATAGCGATACAATCAATATCTTCTCGGAAACACGAAATACTATATATAAGCTTAAAAATCTTGCAAAAGAATCAAATATAAAAATCGACGATGATGTATATCTTGGTGAATGTAAGAAATACCAACCTAATTCCGCCCTTGCACATTGTGAGAGGGAGTATTTTAAGTACCCACCAAGAATTTATCACAATGAGCCATCCGATATAAAAATCCATTGCACAAAGAATATTTATAGTGAGGTGGAAACTGCCGCCATCACTATTCTTCGTATGTGCAGAGAGGACAATATGCGGATGAGGGATATCGTACTTGCTGTAAGAAACGGCGAGCGGTATCACTCAATCATCAAACAGGTGTTTGACAAAATGGGCATACCTTACTTTATTAGTGAGGATAAAACCGTACTTTCTCACCCTCTTACAAATGCTGCAATTTCAATGTTCTCCTCGGCTATGAATAACTTCCCTACAGAAACTGTAATGAGCTATATTAAGTCAGGCTTCGCACAGATTTCAAGGGAAGAAAGAAATCTACTTGAAAACTATGTTATAGCCGCAGGAATCAATCGAAACAAATGGACAAGCGAAAAGGGATTTGGCTTTGTCCCTCAAGGTTTTGAGGATTATCATAAGGAAATAATCGATGCAAAAAACAGAGTAATCGCTCCTATTATAGAATTTACAGATACCTTTAAGGGTAGAAAAACTGCAACAGAAATCTCCAAAGCTTATTATAAAATGCTTCACTCCTCCATCCGCCCAAGTGCAGAAAAAGAGATGGAGCGCCTTGTTGCAGAGAATAAAACTGACCAGGCAGATAACCTACGTATGGCGTGGTCGGGGATTGTACGAACAATCGAGAGAATGTCCGAGCTTATTGGAGATGAAAACATAACTCTTGAGAAGTATCACAGCATATTTATTCAGGGTCTTGCCACCTGCGGACTTATCACTCCACCGCCCTTTGCAGACAGGGTGCTTGTGTGCAGTCCTGAGGGATACAGGAGTAACAACCCACCTGTATTTATGCTGCTTGGCGCAGTTGACGGAGCACTTCCAGCGTCTCATAAAATCGAGGGATTATTATCCGATAACGAAAGAGACCAGATTGCAAAAATGGGTGTGACCCTTGCAAAAACCACCTACACAAAGCTTATGGACGAGCAGTACCTTATATACAACTGCCTTACAGCCCCATCAAAGCTCTTGTATATCTCATATCCCATCGCTAATGATGAGGGCGATGGAATTACGCCATCTCCTGTAATTGGCAGGTTAAAGACGATTATGCTTCAAATAAAATTATTCGGTGAATATACAGACGACGCTGACCTTGAGGGCGAGGACAGAGTATTCAGCAAGCTAATGATACACCTTGCCAAAAACAGGCAAGCTGATGGTATGTGGGCAGGAGTTGACAAGTGGTTTAGAGAAAACCGCTTAGATAAATACGAAAATGCTATTGATGCGCTGAACTATACAAATATTCCTAAAAAGCTTTCACAAAAAAGTCTTGACATTCTATATCCGCAATCACCCTATACAAGTATTTCAAGGCTTGAGGGATATTCCAGATGCCAATTTGCACATTTTATTCAGTATGGCATGCGAGTTAAGCCAAGAAAGGAATATGAGCTTCAGGCGGTGGATACAGGCAGCCTTATGCACGAGGTTATGGAGGAATTCTCAAAGGATATGCTTGTGCGAGAGGGCGGTTGGCTTGCCCTATCGAGGGAATACTGCGATGCAAAGGTTGATCAGATTTGTGACAAGGCTGTTCGTAGCCTCCTTGGTGATATATCCCTTGGCAGCAAGAGATTTGACTACCTCGCAAAGAGTATAAAACGCACAATGAAAACCGTAGTGTGGAATGTTGCAGAATTTTATAAGAATGGTGATTTTATACCATTTGGCTATGAATTATCCTTTGGTGATGGGGTTCTTCCACCATTGGATGTTACTCTTGACGATGGTCGGGTAATACACCTTGTAGGTAAGATTGACCGTGTTGATGTTTTAGAATCCGATAACGGACGACACTTCAGCATTGTTGATTATAAGTCAAGCAAAAAAGTAATCAACTATGGATATGTGAAAGCGGGACTTCAGATTCAGCTCCCCGTATATCTTGATGCAATCTGTAACGCCTTTGATGGTGAAAGACCGGCTATCCCCGGTGCACTCCTCTACTACCATCTGGCAGACCCTATGGTAACAGGTCTTAGCACCACAGATGATGAAAAGATAAAATCCGAGGTAACAAAGGAGCTTAGGATGAGAGGCATCATAGCCACATCTGAAACAGCCCTCTCAAGCTTTAAGACAACTGTTGTGGGCAATAGTGCACTTCCCACCAAATATATACACAGTCTATGCGACTTTACAAATAGAAAGATAAAGGAAATACTAGGCGAGATGCTCCACGGAAGTATCAATATTCACCCATTCCGTTATTCAGACAAGACAGGCTGTGATTATTGTCCTTACAAGACAATTTGTAAGTTTGATACTGATTTTAAGAACAACCGCTATAAGAATGTACGAAGTCTGAGCGAGGAGGAATTTTACGCAAATGTGGACTAATGAGCAGCAGCACGCAATAGATGTACGAAATAAGAATATACTTATCTCCGCAGCAGCAGGCTCAGGCAAAACGGCGGTCCTAGTCGAGCGTATTATCACTATGATTAAGAATGGTGAAATCCGCCTTGACAAGCTATTAATCACCACATTCACCGTTGCAGCAGCAGGAGAAATAAAAGAAAGAATCCTCAAAAGTCTTACTGACTACTTAAATGATAACCCTGACAATAGTTATGTGGCAGAGCAGATTGCCCTTTTTGACAAGGCAACTATCGGAACAATTCACTCCTTTTGTCAAAGTATGCTGAGAAATAACTTTTATAACACTCCTCTTCCATCTGACTTTAGAATTGCAGATGCTGCGACCCTTGAGATGATTAAAGAGGAAATGCTCACGCAGGTTATAGAAGAAGAATACGAAAAGGGCGATGAAGCCTTCAACGAATTTGCAGATGGATACTCTACAAGTAAGGACGACTCCTCACTTCGTGATATGATTAAGGATCTGCACAGATATTCCGAGGCAACTCGCAATCCCATTGAGTGGCTTGAATCCTGTATTGACAGATATGATATGAAGGATATGACCCCTGATGAATATTTAAGTCAGGGTTGGGGTCAGGAATATATAAAGGGAATCCCCCCTATGCTTGACGCAAACATCCTTGCCTACAATTATCTTATAGACCTTGCCGAAGAAACAGAGGGTTATGAAAGCTATGCTCCATTCCTTGCAGAGGAGCATGCTAACCTAACAGAGCTTCTTAAAATAATTAGCAATGCTGACTCATGGAGCGTTATTAGCGATGCAATCAATAGCTTCACATTCCCTACTATGCCACGAAGGGCAAAGGGAAGCCTTGAAGATGTAAGTAAGATTGTAGGAAAAAATAGAAATAAACTCAAAGATAAGATAGCATCATATAAGAAAGATATTTTCTATGGAACACCAGAGCAGATTTGCAATGATATCCAGATTGCAGGTAAGTTTGCAAAGGTACTGTGCAATCTGGCTATAAACTTTGAAAGGGCATATGCTGAGGCAAAGCTTAAAAAAGGCATTGTCAGCTTTGCCGACCTTGAACACTATACAATCAGGCTTTTAGAAGAGCATGGGGATTTGTTCAGGGACAGATATGACGCAATAATGATTGATGAATTTCAGGATACCAACGAAGCACAGGCGGATATTTTCCGTATGCTTAGCAATGGTGAAAACCTCTTTATGGTTGGTGATATTAAGCAGAGCATTTATCGATTCCGTAACGCACAGCCACAGCTTTTTGCACGAATGGACAATGACTATTCGCATAACCCTAGTAATGGTGAAACAATCTATCTTGCAAAGAACTTCCGTTGCAGTGAGCGGGTTGTAGATTTTGTAAACCTTATCTTCGCAAGAATTATGAATACTTGGATTGGAGAGGTTGACTATGGTGAAAAGGAAAGCCTCATTCGTGGTGGTGCTGGTGAAAACGAAGGATATGTTGAGGTAAACATCATTGGCAAAAAGTTTGCAGATGATAAGGACATCTCAGATAGCGCTCTTATGACAAATGACTTAACACGAGAGGCTATGCTTGCTGCAAAGCATATTTATAACCTTGTTGAAAAGGAAAAGGCGTTAATCTATGATAAGAGGCTTAATACAATGCGCCCTGTTGAATACAGCGATATCACAGTGCTTGCGCGTGGCAAAAACGCAGTTAAGATTTTTGCAGAGGAGATTGGAGCCCTTGGAATCCCTGTATATTGCCAGGAAGCAGGGAGCTTTTCAAACACTATTGAAATCACCTTTATACTCTCACTGCTTCGTGTGATTGACAATCCACTTCAGGATGTGGAGCTTTTAGGAATCCTGCGTTCACCTGTATTTGGCTTTGATGATGATGACCTTGTTGCGCTTCGAAGCCTTGATAAAAACAAGAGCATATATCATCTGCTTAAAGTGTCCGACGAGCCAAAGGCAATCTCTGCCATAAAGCGGATTGACGGATATATTAAAGATGGCCAGTTTATGACTCCAACACAGATAATCAGTATGATTCTTGCAGATACAGAGTATGAATCAATTGTATCTACAATGCCAAACAGCACAGGCAGGCTTATGAACCTACAGCTTCTTCGTGAAAGGGCAGATTCATTCGAAGCAGATGGCTATGGCACATTAAGTGAATTTTTAAACTACATTATGGCAAAAGCTAATGTTAAAGAAGATACCGTTGCTAGTGTTGCAAGTATAAATGACAATACTGTTAGGGTTATGACTATACACAAGAGTAAAGGTCTTGAATTCCCTGTTGTGTTTCTTGTAAATACAGGTCGTGAATTTAATTTAAAGGACATATCAAAAACAATTCTATACGATATTGATTCAGGGCTGGGACTTGATATAATCGATAGCGAAAGACGACTTAAATACTCTAACCTTTCGAGGCTTGCCCTTTCGCAAAAAAAGCTTATTGATTTATTATCCGAGGAGATGCGTGTTTTATATGTTGCGCTTACAAGACCTATCAGTAGGCTCTATATCTACGGTTCAATATTAAATCCTGATACAAGCTTTGATAATTGGGATAATATCCCCACCGAGAATGGCAAGGTTCTTCCTTATACAGTGTTATCAGGCAGAACATTTATAGAATGGATAATGGAAGGCTGTTATCATCAGAGAAAGAACATTCCTATAAAATATTGGGCGGCCGAGGAAGCATTCTCCCAAGTGGAAGAGGATATTATAATAACCGGTTTTGAAGATTTACCAGACACATCCTTTGCTGTTAGCCATGTGGATAGTCTTCTTGACTACCGCTTTGGTTATACTTATCCCTACCTTGGCTCAACTACTCTGCCGTCAAAGCTGTCTGTAAGCCAACTGCTAAGTCGTAGGGAACATAGAACAGAGCTGATTGATGCGGATTTTTCAAAGGATACTGCCTCTGCCCTTTCAGGAGCGCAGAGAGGTGATTTAATCCACTTTATCCTACAAAATATCTCTCTGGATAAAACTAACACCCTTGATGAAATAAACGAGCAAATAGATATTATGCGTCAAAAGGGACAGATATCAGAGAGTGCATATGAATCAGCTGATCCAATGGTGATATATAATTTCTTCTCATCACCAAATGGTATTAGACTGAAATCCGCCTTTGAGGTGCATAGGGAATATCAATTTGTAGCACAATTTGATGCAAACGAGCTTATAGAAACTACTGCACGCGAGAGCATACTCCTTCAGGGTATTATCGACTGTTGGTTTGAAGAAGATGGCAAAATAGTGATTTATGACTACAAAACAGGTAATGTAGATTCTCATAGTGAAAGATACACCGCCCAGCTTGACCTATATAAAAAATCATTAGAAAAGGTACTCGGCAAGCAGGTAAAAGAATGTGTAATCTGTAAACTTGACAATTAGGGAGGCATAATAGAAAAATGGCATGGTACGACGAAGCAATATTTTATCATATATACCCTTTGGGTCTTACAGGTGCACCAAAGGTAAATAGTTATAGTGAGCCTGTACACAGGCTAAACACCCTGCTTCCATGGACCAAGCATATTAAAAAGCTTGGTTGCAACGCACTGTATATCGGACCTCTTTTTGAATCAGTAGGACATGGATATGAAACTACTGATTATAAAAAGTTGGATTCAAGACTTGGCACAAATGATGACCTTAAAGCCTTTGTGAACGAGTGCCACAGACAGGATATCAAGGTTGTATTTGATGGAGTTTTCAACCATGTGGGGCGAGATTTCTTTGCCTTTAAGGATATTCAGAAAAATCGTGAAAACTCCCGATATAGAGATTGGTTTTGCAATGTGAACTTTTGGGGAAACAATGAATATAATGATGGTTTCTCCTATGATAACTGGGGTGGCTATAACCTTTTGGTCAAGCTCAATCAGCGCAGCCGTGAGGTTAAAGACTACATCTGTGATGTGATTCGTTATTGGGTGGAACAATTTGATGTTGACGGAACACGCCTTGATGCGGCAGATGTTCTGGACTTTGATTTTATGAAGGATTTAAGGCATTTGGCAAATGTGATTAAGCCTGACTTCTGGCTAATGGGTGAGGTTATACATGGCGATTACAACAGATGGGCAAACGAGGGAACACTCCACTCGGTTACTAATTATCACCTACACAAATCATTGTATTCAGGGCATAACGACCACAATTACTTTGAGATTGCCCATACTGTAAAACGCCTCTATGCATTGGGAGGCACTGGCCTTAAACTCTACAACTTTGTGGACAATCACGATGTGGAAAGAATCTATACAAAGCTTAGTGATAAGGGACACTTCCTCCCTGTACACATATTGCTTTATACCCTGCCCGGAATCCCATCTATATATTATGGATCAGAATTTGGCATTGAGGGCAAAAAAGAACGATTCTCCGACGATTCACTTCGTCCATATATTAATCTTGATGATTATAAGGATAACACATTAAAAGAGATTATATCTGCATTAGGCAAAATTCGCAGGCAAACAAAGGCGCTGTCTTATGGTGACTACAAAGAGCTTATACTCACAAACAGGCAGTATGTTTTCTCTCGCACACTTAATGATAAATCTGTCATAGTGGGTGTTAGCAATGATGGATGCGACGCACAAGTAGCCATACCTGCATCAGGTGAATACAAAGGTGCATTGTCAGGCGAAAAGGTCCTGGCTATAAACGGACAATTAACCCTTAATATCAAAGGTAACTCAGGGGAAATATGGATTCCAACGGATATTGATAGTGGCAACTTTGCGCCTGTAAAGATACAAGTCCCATCACCTGTTATTGAGCAAAAACAGGTGGCAGAAATCCCAAAAGAGCAACAAGAAGTTACAGAAGCTCCAAAGAATGAGATAGCATCCAAAGCTGCTGCCAATATACCATATGAGGAAATGACCGCCCAACAATTGCAACTAGCAATCCTTAATAGAATGGCTCAAAATGGCCCTGTTACAGACCAAATGAAAAAAGATGTGATAAGCAACACACATCACAACTCACTTATTAATTGGATAAAATCCTTCAGATAAAATGGGAATTAGAAAAATGCACATATAACACAAACAACCGATGCGATATCGCATCGGTTGTTTATTATAATGAGTATATTAGCTAAATTTGGTGTTCCACACAAAGCTAAATTATTCCGCTTTGCTTCATAGCTAAATTGCTGATTTCAGCAGCTAAATTAAATTCTCAATCAGCGTGCAAAGCACATTTAGCTACGAAGTAATTTAGCGTTTCATAGAAACATTTAGCTCGCTATAGCGAATTTAGCTTATCAAGTCTGCCACGAGGGACAAGAAGTGGTGCGTAGTGAACAAACCGAAAGGGCTTTAGCCCGTCCCGAAGGTGTATTGTTATACTCCGAGGGGTGAGGTTTGTTTGCTAAGTGCCGTTTATTGTTCCTCGCCCGTATAGATTATATCTCTACAGAGCCGGCAAAGGTAAGCTTAGCATCACCCGTCATATAAACACCATCTTTAGTGTAATTAATAATCAGGTTGCCACCCTTGAGCTTGACACAGATGTCTGTGTTCTTCTTGCAATAGCCATTTTTAACAGCCGCAACTGCTGCTGCACATGCGCCACTGCCACAAGCCCATGTTTCGCCATTGCCTCGTTCCCATGCTCTCATATAGATTGTTGTATCGTCAATTACCTTTACAAACTCTGTATTTACTCTTTCTGGGAAGAGAGGATTATTCTCAAATGCACTTCCAATCTTCTCAATATCAAGATCCTTAAGGCTATTGGTAAATACAACACAATGAGGGTTGCCCATTGATACACATGTGATATTGTAGATATTGCCATCAATATCAACAGGTCTGTCGACTACCTCCTCGCCACTAAGCTTAACAGGAATCTGACTTGGAGTAAAGATAGCCTTGCCCATATCAACCTTGGCAGAGATTACCTTACCATCCTGAACATAAACCTCGATTGGCTTAAGACCAACAGGAGTTTCGATAGTCATACTTTCCTTGCGAACAGTATCGTTATCATAGAGATATTTAGCAACGCAACGGAGTGCATTACCGCTAACCTGACCTTCACTGCCGTCCTTATTGAAAATACGCACATTTGCATCTGCAACATCTGATGGGCCGATAAGGACAACGCCATCACCACCGATACCAAAATGTCTGTCACAAAGTCTTATGCTAAGGCCTTCAGGATTGTCAATTGTCTGTGTGAAGCAGTCAAAGTAGATATAGTCATTGCCGCTACCTGTCATCTTAACAAAGTTGAGCTTTGCCTTTTCTTCTCTCATATCATTGATGTCCACAAGTGATGTTGAGATATCCCACCATCTGCTAAGAAGACTATCAACAACTGCATTAGCTGTATCAAGCGAAGTAAGACAAGGGATATTTCTTTCTACTGCCTTTCTTCTTATCTTAACACTATCTCTTGTTGGGATTCTGCCCTTTGCTGATGTGGAGATAACATAGTTTACCTTGCCACTTTCAAAGAGTGTAATAGGATTATTACCTGATTCGTGAATCTTATCAACTGATATAACGCTGATTTCGTTCTTTTCAAGAACAGCGGCTGTACCCTTTGTTGCATAGATTTTGAATCCGCAATCTGCAAACTTTCTTACAACATCGGAGATTTCCTTCTTGTCACTATCTCTTACAGTAACAAATACTCCGCCAGACTTCTTAAGCCCATAGCCTGCACCACGAAGACCCTTATAGAGTGCTTCCTGCATTGTGCTTGCGATACCTAAAACTTCACCTGTTGATTTCATTTCAGGTCCAAGCTGGCTATCAACGTTAGCAAGTTTTTCAAAGGAGAATACAGGCACCTTAACTGCAACATAAGGTGAATTTTTGTAAAGCCCTGTGCCATAGCCCATATCGCTGAGTTTTTCGCCAAGCATACATCTTGTGGCAAGGTCAACCATAGGAACACCTGTTACCTTACTGATATATGGAACTGTTCTTGATGAACGAGGGTTAACCTCGATAACATATAGCTCATTCTCATAGATAAGATACTGGATATTAACAATACCACTTACCTTAAGTCCAATTGAAAGAGCTTTTGTACACTCAATAATTCTTTCACGGAGCTTATCCGAAACATTCTGTGCAGGGTAAACAGCAATTGAGTCGCCTGAGTGAATGCCTGAACGCTCTATATGCTCCATAATTCCCGGAATAAGGATGTCCTCACCATCACATATAGCATCAACCTCAAGCTCTGTACCCATAAGATATTTATCAATAAGAACAGGGTTTGTGATGTTATGTGCAAGGATAATCTTCATATATTCCTTGATATCACTTTCATCAAAGGCTATAATCATATTCTGTCCGCCAAGTACATATGAAGGACGCATAAGTACAGGATAACCAACCTCGTCTGCAACCTTTAATGCCTCATCACAATTCATAACGGTAAATCCGTTAGGACGCTTAATATTAAGCTCTTCTAAAAGTGCGTCGAATCTTTCTCTGTCCTCTGCGGCATCAATACTGTCAGCAGATGTACCAAGGATGTTAACTCCCTGGTCATAGAGATAATTGGTAAGCTTGATAGCAGTACCGCCACCAAAGGCAACAACTACGCCCCAAGGCTTTTCTGTATTGATAATATTCATTACAGATTCCTGTGTGAGTGGCTCGAAGTAAAGTCTGTCAGATGTGTCAAAGTCTGTAGAAACAGTTTCAGGATTGTTATTTACGATAACAACTTCAAAACCGAGCTTTTTAAGCGCCCATACACAATGAACTGATGCATAGTCAAACTCGATACCCTGTCCGATACGGATAGGACCAGAACCAAATACGATTACTGTCTTTTTATCTGAATTAAGCTTATCTAAAAATTCCTGTGCTTCGTTTTCTTCATCATATGTTGAATAGAAATATGGTGTTGTAGCAGCAAACTCTGCCGCACAGGTATCAACCATCTTAAATGATGCAAACTTATGATTCTTTACCTTTTGTCCTGAGATACTTTCGATAACTTCGTCTGAATAGAAGAGATCCTTTGCCTCGTTGTAAAGCTCGTCTGTAAGTTCCTGCTTTGCAAGGCGGTCTTCCATATCAACAAGCTTTAAGAGTTTATATAAGAACCAGTTATCAATCATTGTGATTTCATTAATCTTTTCAGGTGTTACACCTCTTTTTAGTGCCTCAAAAACTGTAAAGAGTCTGTCGCAGTCGCACACCTCAAGCTGCCTCACTATTTCTTCATCAGAAAGCTCCTTAAAAGTTGGTGTATTAAGTGATGTATGAGAGATTTCAGCACCGATAACAGCCTTCATAATAGCCGCTTCAAACGTAGGTGCAATAGCCATAACCTCACCTGTTGCCTTCATCTGTGTACCAAGAGTTTTCTTAGCATATACAAACTTATCAAAAGGCCACTTTGGCAACTTAACAACTGCATAGTCGATAGCTGGCTCGAAGCACGCATAAGTTGTGCCTGTAACTGCATTTACGATTTCATCAAGATTGTATCCAACTGCAATCTTTGCCGCAACCTTGGCAATCGGATAACCTGTTGCCTTTGATGCAAGAGCAGATGAACGAGATACTCGAGGGTTAACTTCGATAACTGCATATTCAAAGCTGTCAGGCTTAAGAGCGAACTGACAGTTACATCCACCTTCGATTTCAAGCTCTGAAACAATACTAAGTGCAGCGCTGCGGAGCATCTGATATTCCTTATCAGCAAGAGTAACCGCAGGAGCGATAACGATACTATCGCCTGTATGAACACCAACGGGATCAAAGTTTTCCATACTACAGATAGTGATGGCATTACCGTTGCTGTCACGCATTGCCTCAAACTCGATTTCCTTCCAACCGGAAATACACTTTTCAACAAGCACCTGATGGATTGGTGAAAGCTCAAGACCATTGCCTGCAATCTCCTTAAGCTCATCAATATCATTTACAATACCGCCACCTGTACCACCAAGAGTGAACGCCGGACGGATAATTACTGGATAGCCAATCTGTTCTGCAAAGGCAAGGGCGCTTTCAACATCGGTTACTACTATTGATGGAATAACCGGCTGACCAATCTTATCCATCATATCCTTAAAGGACTGTCTGTCCTCAGCCTTGTCGATAGTCTCAGGCTTTGCACCAAGGAGCTTTACACCGTGCTGCTCAAGGAAGCCTTCCTTTGCAAGCTGCATTGAAAGGTTAAGACCTGTCTGTCCACCAAGAGTAGAGAGAAGACTGTCCGGCTTTTCCTTTTCGATAATTCTTTTAACTGTTGTTATGGTGAGAGGCTCGATATATACCTCATCTGCCATTGCATTATCAGTCATAATTGTAGCAGGATTAGAGTTAACAAGTACTACCTCAAGTCCGTCTTCCTTAAGAGCACGACAAGCCTGTGTACCGGCATAGTCAAATTCTGCAGCCTGACCGATAACGATAGGACCTGAACCAATAACCATTACTTTTTTTATATCTTTTCTAAGTGGCATTATCTTGCACCCCCTTCATTAACTATATCAAGAAATTTTTCAAAAGGATTATATACATCAAGGGGTCCTGTTGTAAGCTCTGGGAAGAACTGTGTTGACAAGGCAGGAATATCAGTATATTCAATTGCCTCACAGCTCTTATCATTACTATTTACAAATCTTATATGTGCCTGCTCTGGAAGTGAGTCAGAAACTACAACATAACCGTGATTCTGTGATGTAACAAGAACCTTATTTGTAACAACATCAATTACAGGCTGATTTGCGCCTCTGTGACCATACTTAAGCTTTTCTGTCTTGCCACCCATTGCAAGAGCCATAAGCTGATGACCAAGTCCCATACCGAATGTTGGAATCTTGCGGTCAAGAACCTTTCTAATTTCAGCTATCTGGTCGGTATTTTCGCTTGGATCACCAGGGCCATTCGAAATTATAACGCCATCCGCATTAAGGGAGAGAATCTCATCTGCCTTTGTATTATATGGTACACAAATTACTGTGTATCCCTTATCTGCGATAGCCTTAATAACTGTGCTGATTGTACCAAAATCCCAAACAACAACCTTTTTCTGCTCAGGACTTTCATTGTATATTTTCGTTTCTATACAAGAAACGGACTTTACAACATCATTGATAGAATAATCTTTAAGAGCCTTAATCTCTTCATCAGTAAGTGGCTGGGAAGAAATTTTAGCGTTCATTACACCATGTTCTCTAATAACACGGGTAAGAGATCTTGTATCAATGTTGCAAAGTCCGGGAATCTTACTTTCTTTTAAATAAATGTCAAGAACACCTTCGCTTCTGAAGTTTGAAGGTTTATCACAATGGTCTCTAACAATATAAGCCTTAATCTGTGGCTTATCCCTTTCAAAATCCGCAGGTATAACCCCATAATTTCCAATCAATGGGAAAGTCTGCATAACAACCTGTCCAAAGTAAGCCGGGTCGGTAATGGTTTCAAGATATCCTGTCATAGCTGTAGAAAACACGAGTTCGCCAACTGCTTCGCCATCATAGCCAAAGCGTTGACCCTTGAACATCATACCATTTTCTAGTGTCAAGAATGCGTCCTTAATCATATGTACCTCCTGTGTCAAATTATCAACCAAGTGCGGTTCGCCCTTAAAAAAAGCCACATACCGCCACATTAACAATATATCAAACGTATTATACAACATCTTACCCTTAATAGCAAGTGGATAATTACTATTAATTTGATTTTGTTAGTTTTTCACATTATTTATTGACTTTACATCCTTCATTTTTCAATTAATATGCCAAAGCTTGACAAATTCCCTATTTATCATTATAATTATTGAGTATGATTGTATGTAAATATGATATGTTGGGATAGTATTTTCTCACCCTATTTATCAGAGATTCGGCTTATTTTTTACATAATGGAAGGTAGGATTTTTTATGAATAACATTCCCGAGATTTTCGGCTGTATGGTATTTAATGACAATGTAATGAAGGAAAGGTTGCCTCAGGACACCTATAAAGCATTGAAAAAGACCATTGAAGAGGGTAAATCTCTTGATTTGGAAATCACCAGTGTTGTAGCGTCTGCTATGAAAGACTGGGCAATTGAAAAGGGCGCAACCCATTTTACCCATTGGTTCCAACCCCTCACAGGTATCACAGCAGAAAAGCACGATAGCTTTATAACCCCAACAGATGATAGTAATATCATTATGGAATTTTCGGGCAAAGAGCTTGTTAAGGGTGAATCAGATGCCTCCAGTTTTCCATCAGGTGGGCTTCGTGCGACATTTGAAGCTCGTGGTTATACTGCATGGGACCCAACCTCTTATGCATTTATTAAGGACAATACCCTTTGTATTCCAACAGCCTTCTGCTCATACGGCGGAGAATCTCTTGATAAAAAAACTCCTCTTCTTCGTTCTATGGAAGAGGTTGGCAAACAGGCACTTCGTCTTGTGAAAATTTGTGGAAACACAGGCGCAACAAGTGTTACAACAACTGTTGGCGCAGAGCAGGAATATTTCCTTATCGACACAGAGCTTTACAATCAGAGAAAGGACCTTGTATTCACAGGCAGGACACTCTTTGGCGCAAAAGCTCCAAAGGATCAGCAGATGGATGACCATTACTTTGGCATAATCAAGCCTAGAATTAAGGCATTTATGGAAGAGCTTGATATAGAGCTTTGGAAGCTTGGTATCCTTGCTAAAACCGAACACAACGAGGTTGCACCAGCTCAGCACGAGCTTGCTCCTATCTATACAACAACAAACTTTGCTTGTGACCACAATCAGCTCACAATGGAACTTATGAAGAAGATCGCTAAAAAGCATGGACTTACATGTCTCCTTCACGAAAAGCCATTTGCAGGCATCAATGGTAGTGGTAAGCATAATAACTGGGCACTCTCTACTAATACAGGGGAGAATCTTTTGAACCCAACTAAAGAGCCTGAGAATAACATTCAGTTCCTCCTCTTCCTTGCAGCGGTCATCGAGGCTGTTGACAAGCATCAGGGGCTTCTGCGTGCTAGTGTTGCATCAGCTGGTAATGACCATCGTCTTGGTGCAAGTGAAGCACCCCCTGCAATAATCTCAATGTTCCTTGGTGATGAGCTTTACGAAATTCTTGATACAATTAGATCCGAAGGGGAATATGAGCACAAAAAGGCAAACAAGATGTCAACAGGTGCAACTGTTCTTCCGTCCTTCAAAAAGGATACAACAGACAGAAACAGAACATCACCAATGGCATTTACAGGTAATAAGTTTGAACTGCGTATGCTTGGCTCATCATTCTCAATCTCTGACCCTAATGTTGTGCTTAATACAATCGTAGCAGAATCTCTTGAGAATCTGGCAGATAAGCTTGAGGGCACAAAGAATATTATGATAGACGGAAAAAAGGCTGTTAAAGCCATTCTTGACAAGCATTGGAATATTATATTCAATGGTAACAACTATGCTGAGGAGTGGGTTGAAGAGGCTGAAAAGAGAGGTCTGCTTAACCTTAAGACAACTCCTGATGCACTTCCGTATCTTATTAAAGAAGAGAGCATCGAGGTTTTCAAAAAGCACGGTATCTTCACAGAAACAGAACTTCACTCAAGATATGAAATTCTTATAGAAGAATACTCCAAGACAATCAGCATCGAAGCTCTTACTCTTTGCGAAATGGTTAAGAGGGAGATTATCCCTGTACTCCTTGATTATTCAGGAAGGCTTGCATCAATCGCTGCCGCAAAGACAGCTGTTTGCAAGGGTATACCTACTACTGTTGAAACATCCCTTATAAATCGTCTTTCTGAAATCACAATCGAGCTTTATAACAAGATTGCGATGCTAGACAGTGCAGTTGCACAGACAAACGCAACTCAGGAGAATACAGAAAAGGCAAATACATTTAAGAATACAATCGTTCCTGCACTCCAGATAATTCGTGAATATATCGACGAGGCAGAAACAATGGTATCGGCAGAATTTTGGCCATATCCTACATATGGAGATCTTCTCTTCAACATCTAAAAAGGCTAGTAAAAGTTGCGTATAACGCATAATAGGAAACTTATTAATGAAAATGTTTTTGTGAGGGTTCGTCTTTTGACGAATCCTTTTTTTATATTTATTTCTATTGTGCTAAAGATTTAAAGGAGCCTGTTCACTTATGGAACAGGCTCCTTCTTATTTTATAAATATCTCCAATCTATTAAAACCTAATGGTATATATCAATTTGTAGTTTGTGGGCGATTTTTCAACTGGATAATATCATAACCAACCTTTTTTCTTAGCAAAAATTAGTGCCAATATGACATAAACCACGCTCACAACGATTACGATGGGATATGTAATTTTAAACACTATTTCCGGCATTTGAAGATTCATGCCATACCAACCAACAAGTAAGGTAAGGGGAAGAAATATTGATGTAATTACCGTGAAGAAACTCATTGTGTTATTAAGGCTTATATCCAATTGGTTTTGATAAGCTCCGTGCACTTGTGAGAGATAATCGCGAAGATTTATCACATTATTAAACTTGCGATTGACCTTGTTCTTGTGTGCGCGAAAAAGGCTTAGTTGTTCACTTGAAAATAAATTATTTCTGTTTTCCTCTAAATCTTCTAACATATCATATAATGCTTCAAAATAGCGTTTTATATTTAAGAGCCGTTTGAGTAAGGAAGTGAACGTTTTAGAATAATTACCCGGGTTTTTTTGTGTTGTGTATTCTTCTAACTTTTCAATTTCATCCTCAATTTTCTCTAACAAGCCATGGTTTTGAAGCATAATTTGATTAAGCAATAATGATAGCATCTGTGCCGGTAATGTATTATCCAAATCATTAGCAACAAGAGCTTTTTTCCAGCTTTCCATAAGAGGGTTATCACCTAAAACAACTAAAAATTCTTTGGTAATATAAATCTCGATTAAAGCTGGGTCTGTTTTCGGGTGAATAAAGTCGGGAACGTATATAAGAAAGTAATCATAGTTGTTTCTGGACTCAAATCGAATTGTCTTACGTTCGGTATCCGAAAACCTATGCGCTAATTCAATGCCTGCTGCATTAAGGGCTATGTCGTGTTGATCAAAGTCTGCAATAATTGCTGCGGGTCCATGTAACAATCCATTTGAAGAGTAAGTTTTTTCTTTCTTGTCAGCAAAAATAATCATAAATTAGTCCCCCATATACACATGATTCTACAACAAATATTTAGTATTTTCAAGAGGTTAAGAAAACTTAGCACTATATATAAAAAATAGAGAGAAGCCTTACAATGAAGTTTCTCTCTATTGCTTTATATGACAATGTCAATTCATATTGCTTTATATAACTCTCTTGTGTGGCTATGACATTTTGCCATCACCTATTATTTTACAAAATCATATCTTGATACAAGTGGCTTTATATTTAATAGGCTATCCAATACAAAGAGCTTATATGATGTTCCATCAACTGCCGGAAGAGCAATCGGTACAGTTTCATCTGTCGCATCTTTTACTATCTCTACAGCTGTTGTCTTAATACCAGCAAGTAGCTTGCCACTATCTGTATAAGAAGCAACTACCGCATAAACTGTTGTATCTTCTGCAAGAGTTGAACCATTCTTAACAAGTGTAAGCGCTCCGCCCTCATACTTAATTTCTGTAATTGGGTCTTTGTCCGCCGGTGTTTCACCAGGGTCATATGTTGTGTTTTGAACAAGCTTTACTGCACCAACACGGGTGTATTTACCTGCTGTTGTTGAAGCTATTCTTATATATTCTGTGCCATCTCCAGCAAACTGAAGAGGAGCATCAGCACTTGAAATCATATGCCATCCTGCAACTTGAGCAGCTGTATCCATGGTATAGGAAGCTATTTCTCCATCATGATATACGCTAAATTCAACCGCTGTATCATTCTCGCTGTATTGCTGTGGCTGATAGAAATAAACATCATAATAACCATCTGCAAGACCCACATACTGGGCAGGCTCGACAACGTTTACCGGAGAAATTGCCGCTACTGGATTAATAAAATTGAACTGAGCATATGAACCTGCTGTTGAAGTAACAACCTGCTTTACTCCAGCTTCACCAGCTACGCTAAAGGCATTTGAGCTTGAAGTTGACCATGTGCCGTTAAGCTCAAATGTGCCATTAGAAGCATCTGTACCTGTAACAGCAGTGTTTCTGATAATATATGTGCTTGATACTTCAGGCTCTACATACGGAATAAGACGCATTGCAACAGCACGAACATATTCGCTAGTAGTACCGCCATTTGATGTAACTGCAAGTGATACATCAGCTGTAGCACTTATACTTGCCAAATCTACTGTATGCCAGCCTATTGTATTATTATGATCGAACGCAGGGTATTCATTGGTAGTTGATTCATAAGTCAATGTAAGTGGAACTGTAGCCGCAGTAGAAGTATTTACAGGAAGATAATACTGAACCACATAATCACCTGCAGGGATATCATAAAGAGTAAACGTAGCTATTGAACCAGCAGTATTTGAATAAACAGGTTTGATTGTAACCGTTTCAGCAATGTCCAAAATAGTTATTGACTTACTACTCTCCTTCCACGTTCCTGTGGCTTCATACTTGCCAACTGTATCATTCATGTCTCTATATACAAGGTAATAAGCAGGAGTATCTGCTGCTTCTACTGTGATAAATGTCATCATTGAAAAAACGATAGCTATGCACAGTATAAGTGAGAGTAACTTATTCATTATTAAACCCCTTTTCAAAAAATAATTATATTTATTAATATTATCCCACTTTTTCCTGCCTTTGTCAACATAGGACAAATAGAATTACTACAATAATTATTTATTTGCCACTTTTATTTTTACATTATTTATGCTATACTGTATGTGATTAACAACAATCCCATATTGTGCATAATATGCAATATGGAGAGTGATATTATGTTGCTACTTATACTTCAGGCGTTTGTTTGGTTTTTTGTTTGCTTTGGTATAATCCAGATGGTAAAGCTTATTATTAATGCTTATAAAAGGAGTGTTATTAACGAGAACTATCTTATTGTAGTTAAGGTTATAAACAAAGAAGATTCCATAGAGGGTATTCTTCGTTCAATTGTATGGGACCACCTTAAACAAGGCTCTTGCCCCCCGCCGATACTTGTGGTGGATATGGGCTCAACAGACGACACAGTCGCAATTCTCAAAAGGCTTGCAAGCGAATATAATTTTATTCATATAACAGACAAGGACGGATATCAAGATTATTTTCAGGGAGAAAAATAGGTATGTCACACCAAAGAGAAAGCTCCACTAAGGAAACAGGGCTTATAACAGAAATTATATATCATAATGCCGACAACGGATACACAGTATGTGTAGTTGATACCTCTGAGGAGGAAATCGTGGTTGTGGGCTCTTTACCTATGCTCTCTGTTGGTGAAAAAGCAACATTTACAGGCAAATGGGCGTTTCATCAGACCCACGGACCACAGTTCAAAGCAGATTACTACGAAACGATTATGCCCAAGACCTGTGCAGATATCCTCAGGTACCTTTCATCAGGCGTAATAAAGGGGATTCGTGCGGTAACCGCTAAAAAGATTGTTGATAAATTTGGTGATGAAACATTAAATATACTTGCAGGCGAGCCACTACGATTAGCGGAAATAAAAGGTATATCTGAAAAGAAAGCCAAGGAAATAGGAGATTGTTATGCATCGCAGATTGGCGTTAGAGATGTAGTGATTTTTCTTCAGCGCTACTCTATCTCCCCTCATGTTGCATATACAATATATAAAAAATACGGACTTAGCTCAATCCCCGTTATCAAACATAACCCCTACATACTAGCAGAAGAGGTTCACGGCATCGGCTTTAAAACTGCCGATTCAATCGCTTTGGGCATGGGATATGACCCTAGCTCATCATTCCGTATAACCGCAGGAGTAAAATATGCCCTAGGCGAGGCATCCCTTAACGGACACACCAATCTACCAAAGGATATCCTCGTGCCTGAGGCCGCTACGCTCCTTGGACTCAAAGGCGAGATAATAGATGCAAATATATCAAGACTCAGTATGCAGGGAGATCTTGTAGTTGAACGAGTTGGCAGGACAGATTATTTATACCTTCCTATATTCTATAATTCAGAACAGAGCTGTGCAAGGCTGCTAAGCAAGATGATAAAGTTTTGCTATGAGCCAATGAAAGAAAAGACAATTAACAAGCTTATCGCCAAGTCGGAAAAGGCGAGAGGATTCCTCCTCGCACCTCGTCAAAAGGAAGCTGTTATGATGGCGGCAACCAATGGTGTATCTGTTGTTACAGGTGGGCCGGGTACAGGTAAAACAACAATTATCAAGACCATCATCAGCATTATGGAAGACCTTGATATGACCATAACCCTTGCAGCACCCACAGGACGAGCTGCCAAGAGAATGACAGAAATGTGCGAAAATCAAGCTGTGACAATCCACAGGCTTCTTGAATATAACCGAGAGAGTAACGGCACCCAGAGATTTATGCGTGATGAAAACAACCCGATTCACGGTGATGTAATAATCATCGATGAGATGTCTATGGTTGATACACTTATCTTCAATGCCCTTCTTAAGGCAATCAAGCCCGGGACAAGGCTTATCCTTGTAGGTGATGCCGATCAGCTCCCATCAGTAGGAGCAGGAAATGTTCTTAATGATATAATCAGCTCATGTTGTCTGCCCGTTGCAAAGCTTGATACAATCTACCGTCAGCAGGGCGATAGTACAATCATCATTAATGCTCATAGGATTAACAAGGGTGAATACCCGATTATTGATAATAACTCTAGTGACTTCTTCTTTATGGGGCGTGAAAGTGCAGAGGAAATTACCGAAACTATAAAATCTCTTTGCCTTACTCGTCTGCCGTCAAAGTATGGGTATGACCCGCTTATCGATATACAGGTTCTTACACCTATGAGGCGATCAGGTGTGGGTGTGAATGTATTCAACGAAGAGCTTCAACAGGTGCTCAACCCTAAAAAGCCCGGTCAGGCGGAGATATATGTTGGACACAACTGCTTCAGAGTTGGCGACAAGGTTATGCAGACGAAGAATAACTACGACATGGCATGGACCTTCATTGATGCACCTGACAGCCCCGGTTCGGGAGTGTTTAACGGAGATATTGGCTACATAACTAAAATCAGCGTCCTTGATGGAGAAATAACAGTTTTATACGATGGTGAGAAAGTAACTGTATATAATATGGAAAGTGCGCAGGAACTAGAGCTTGCCTATGCTATGACAATTCATAAATCACAGGGCAGTGAATTCAAAGCAATAATTATACCAATGTTCCAATCTGCACCAATGCTACAAAATAGGAATCTATTATACACCGCAGTTACAAGGGCAAGAGAGATGGTAATACTTGTGGGAAAGGAATATATCATCAGAACAATGGTGGATAACATTAGTGAGCAAAAGAGGTATAGCGGACTAAAAAGACGAATCGAAGATTTTAAAGATTTGGAATATTGGTCATTATGAAATATTTTAAATACATCTGCAACCTCCTATTCCCACCTCATTGTATATTCTGCGATGAGATTCTGGACTTTCGATGTGATAGTAATGTCTGCCCAACCTGCTTAAATAAAATAACACGCATTGATGATACAAGATGCCAATTATGCTTTAGGAAAACCTTTGGCAATTTCGGCATGGAAACCTGTAGCTCTTGCAAAAATAACAAGCCTCACTTCTCGGGACTTGTATCAGTTTATGAATATGAAAAGGGTGTAAGAGATTGTATACTAAGGCTTAAGTTCCACCACCGATTTGACCATAGTCAGGCTATGGGAGATATTATGGCAGATATCTTGCCAAAAGAATCGAGCTTTGATTATATTATCGCAGTACCCATAAGCAGACAAAGGCTGTTTGAAAGAGGCTATAACCAGAGCTTGCTTCTTGCAAAGAGTATATCCAAAAGGACAGGTATACCAATACATAAAAACCTACTTGTGAAAACAAAGAATAACAAGCCTCAAAGCTCGGTCGAACGAAAAGACCGCGCGCTTAATGTTAAGGGTGTATACAAGGTTAAGGATAATCATATAATCAAGGGAAAAAGCATCCTTCTTGTTGACGATGTTTCAACCACCCGCTCCACCATAAATGAATGTGCGAGAATGCTTATGAAGGCTGGTGCATACAGGGTGGATTGTGTCACCTTTGCCGTGGCGAAAGAGGAATAATTATACACTAAATATGTGCAAAGTGTCTTATCATGATAAGGCACTTTTTATTTTTATGTGAGATATGCACAAAATCAACGGGAGAATGTTGTGCAACATTTTTTCAATGAAAAGATAGATTATTAATTTTATATTTGATATAATACATACATACAGAATTTTGCAAATATTATGCAATTCTGTGTACCTTAAAAGTTAATATGAATTTGCTAAGGTACATATATCATACGGGAGGGATTTAAATTGATTAGAAATGTATGTTTGCTCTCACACGGTAATGCGGGTAAGACTTCTCTTACAGAAGCTATGCTCCAGTGCGCAGGTGCATCCGAAAGATTCGGCAACGTTGCTGATGGTACCACAGTTACAGACTTTGATCCAGAAGAAATTAAAAGACAGATTTCGATTAGTACATCACTTGCACACTGTAAGTGGTTAGACTGTAAGATCAATATTATAGATACTCCCGGATATTTCGACTTTGTAGGCGAGATTATGCAGGGCGTTCGAGTAGCTGACAGCGCTGTTATCCTTATCAGTGCTAAGTCAGGCGTATCTGTTGGTACAGAAAACTCATGGAACTATTGTGATGAAAGAGGACTTCCAAGAATAATTTTTGTTAATAAGGTTGACTCCTCACATGCTAAATTCTCCGAAACAATTCAGCAAGTTAAGGACGCATTCGGCACAAGCGTTGCACCTCTTCAGCTACCGATTAAACAAGACGATAATTTCATCGGCTTTGTTGATATCGTAAAGATGATTGGTAGAAAATTTGAAGCGAATGGCTTTTCAGATATGGAGATTCCTGCTGACCTTATTGACGAAGCAAACGATATGCACGCTATGCTTGTTGAATCTGTTGCAAGCACAGACGATGCTCTTATGGAAAGATTCTTTAATGATGATAAATTTACAGTAGAAGAAATTAAGTCAGCTCTTCGCAAGGGTATTGGCGAGGCGCAGATTGCTCCTCTTCTTTGCGGTGCTACAAGACAGAATCTCGGCGTTAGATATCTTCTTGATTGTATCTGTGACTATTTCCCATCACCTGAAGAAAGACCTGCTGAGATAGCCAAAGATGCAAATGATAATGATGTTGAGGTTAAACCTCTTGCAACAGAGCCATTAAGAGCTCTTGTCTTCAAGACAGTTGCTGACCCATATGTAGGTAAAATGTCCTACTTCAAGGTTTTCTCCGGTGAGCTTAATGCCGACTCAACAGTTGTTAACTCAAGAACAGGCGAGAACGAAAAAATCGGTCACATCTTCTTTATGAATGGTAAAAAGCAGATTGAAACCAAGAAGGCTACAACAGGCGATCTTGGTGTCCTCACAAAACTTGCAGGTACAAAAACTGGCGATACACTTTGCAAACCAGGCAGCGTTGTTAAATTAGAAGGAATCAAATTCCCTAAGCCTAATATTGAAATGGCTATCGTGCCAAAAGCTAAGGGCGATGAAGAAAAAATTGCTGCTGGCCTTAATAAGCTTAAGGATGAAGATAAGACATTCGATTTATATACCAATCACGAAACACATCAGATGATTATCTGCGGTATTGGCGAACAGCATCTTGATATTCTTGCAAGCAAGCTCAAATCTAAATTCGCTGTTGATATGGATATTGATGCTCCAAGGGTTGCATATAGAGAAGCTTTCAGAAAACCTCTTCGTGTTGAAGGCAAACACAAGAAGCAGTCTGGCGGTCATGGTCAGTTCGGTCATGTATGGATTGAATTTGAGCCGGGTACTGAGGATGGACTTACATTTAAAGAAAAGGTTTTTGGTGGTTCAGTTCCAAGGAACTACTTCCCAGCTGTTGAGAAGGGTCTTCAGGAATGTATGTCACGCGGTGTTCTTGCAGGATATCCTGTGGTAAGCCTTACAGCAACACTTGTTGATGGCTCTTACCACCCAGTTGACTCATCTGAAATGGCATTCAAGATGGCAGCTACACAAGCATACAAACAGCTTGTTAATGCCTCACCGGTGATTCTCGAACCTATCGGTCATCTTGAAGTTATTATTCCTGACGATTATATGGGCGATGTTATTGGCGATATAAATAAGCGTCGTGGTAAGGTTCTTGGCATGAATCCTATTGAAAAGGGACTTAGTCAGGTTGATGCTGATGTACCAATGGCAGAGATGCACAAGTACGCGACCGACCTTCGTTCAATGTCCCAATCAAGAGGTAAATTCACATTTGAATTTGTCCGTTATGAAGATGCACCTTCAAATATTGCTGAAAAGGTAATCGCAGAGGCAAAGAAGGATAAGGAAGACTGATAAATATTATTTCAGCCGTGGAGAATTCCCTCTACGGCTGATTTTACGCAAGGAAGGATATTTTATTATGAACAACAGACAGGATTGGATAGATCTACTTACAAAGATAGTTACACCTGTGCTTATAGAGGCAGAAAAGCATGAGCTAAAGAAGAATATGCCTGTTGAAACAAATGGTGTCGGCAGAGAAAAATTCAGCCACATTGAGGCTATTGGCAGAAGTCTTTGCGGAATTGCCCCTTGGATTGAGAACGATCCGCAGGCACAGGAATATGCCCGTTTGGCAAGGTGCGCTATCGCAGATATCACCGACCCTACTTCTAATGACTATGTAAAGATCGAGGCTGATGGGACGGATAGTCAGATTCTTGTGGATATTGCATTTTTATCACAGGCAATTTTGCGTGCTGAGAATGAGCTTTATAACAAGCTTACAGATAAAGAAAAGGCAAATCTTACTGCGTATCTTATAGATACAAGGAAGATTCCGCCCAGCGAGAATAACTGGCTCCTCTTTTCAGGAACTATTGAAGCACTCCTTCATAAGATTGGCAAGCAAGCAGACCTTATGCGTGTTGACTACGCTGTCAAACAACATATGCAGCGCTATAAGGGTGAGGGAATATACGGCGATGGGGATGAATTCAAGTGGGACTATTACAACAGTTATGTTATATCTCCAATGCTTATGGATATTGTAGAGGTTTTCAAGGATAGATATGAGAAGTATTATGACACCATTCAAAATAATGCTAAACGCTATGGAGAGATTCTTGAGGGACTTATAAACGCCGATGGTAGCTTTCCTGCTGTTGGTAGGTCAATTACCTATAGAAGCGGTGCATTCCACCTGCTATCCCAGCTTACCTATGAAGAAAAGCTTGCTAAGTCGCTTACATACGGTGGTGTAAGATGCGCATTAAGCGCAATGATAAATAAATGCTTTGAAAAAGAAGATACCTTTGACAAGGACGGATGGCTCACCGTGGGGCTTCATGGACATCAGCCCCATATGGGAGAAAGATACATCTCGACAGGTAGCCTATACCTCTGCCTATTTGCATTTCTTCCTCTTGGGTTACCTGAATCTCACCCATTCTGGACAGAAAAGGATGAACCATGGAGCGCAGTAAAGATTTGGGCAAACTAAAATAATAATCTTTAACCTATGAAAATGACCTGTTAATCTTAACAGGTCATTTTTTATGCAAAAAGGATTCGCGTCTGTGCATTTTGCTATAATCCCTTTAAATTTAATTCTTATGCGAGGTACAAGAAATTGTGCAGAATGAACGAACCGAGAGGTTTTGTAAAAACCGATACCGAAGTTGTATTAGTATACTCTCTCGCTAAAGCCTTCACTATCGCACTTTTCGCTTCGCAAAACACTTGCGTTCAGGCTTGTAGTTGCAATATTTACTATCGTAAGTATTTTACAGCACGAGGGTTCTCATTATATAAGGCAACAGAAAAATTGTGCAGAATGAACGAACTGAAAGGGTGCTTGCACCCATCCCGAAGGTGTACACAGGTACATCGAGAGGTGAGGTTCGTTTATAGCATAAAGCGAATATAATAAAAAAGGATTTGCGTCTGTGCAAATCCTTTCATTAACAAACATTACCCTATTTCGCTTTATGCGGTCTGTGCATTTTTATTAGCCGTTAAAGCATTTGACCCATTGTGGCTGCCATAACAGCCTTCTGCGCATGCAATCTATTCTCAGCCTCGTCAAAGATTACAGAGCAAGGTGAATCGATAATATCCTCGGTAACTTCATATCCACGATATGCAGGGAGACAATGCATAAAGATTGCATCTTTATTTGCATGACTCCAAAGCTCTTTGTTAATTTGATATGGCATAAAGAGTTTGAGTCTTGCCGCCTTTTCCTCTTCCTGACCCATACTAACCCAAGTATCAGCATAAACAACATCTGCATCCTTGATTGCACGAACAGGGTCATTGCTCACATCAATTTTGCAGCCGTATTTTTCTGCAACTGCTTTAGCTCCGTCAACATATTTCTGCTCACAAGCAAAGCCATCCGGTGTTGCGATTGAGAAGTCAACCCCTGCAAGGGCACAAACCTCCATAAGAGAGTTTGCCATATTATTGCCGTCACCGATATACGCCATCTTAAGACCATCAAGAGAGCCCTTATGCTCGATTATTGTGAACATATCTGCAAGCACCTGACATGGGTGATGGTCATCTGTAAGACCGTTGATAACAGGAATCTGTCCATATTGTGCAAGCTCCTCAACATCAGATTGCTTAAATGTTCTAATCATAATTCCATCAATATAGCTCGAAAGAACATTGGCGGTATCATAGATTGTTTCGCCTCTGCCGAGCTGAATGTCATTACTGCTAAGGAACAATGCCTGACCGCCCAGCTGATACATACCTGTTTCAAATGATACTCTTGTTCTGGTGGATGACTTTGTGAAAATCATACCGAGAGTTTTACCCTTAAGTATGTGATGTTCAATCCCGCTCTTCTGCTCCTTTTTTAGTTTGGCAGTAAGTGACATTAGTCCATCAAATTCCTCACGAGTTAAATCGGATATTTTAAGTAAATGTTTCATTACACACAACCCCTTTTAATCATATATTGTTATTCTACACCATCTTCCCCTTTTATTCAATATGTAGAAGGGGATTTTTTTGGCGAATTATGGAATAATTTTGGTTTGACGCACCGACACGTTTCAACAAAAAAGTCCGTAAGCCTTGGGATATAATATTTTACAGAATTATTACAAAAGAGAATTCCACAAAGGAGATATATATAAATGCAGGTAGATACAGCATCACAGACCAAGACAAAACCAAGCATCCGAAGATATATTCTGCAAGGGGTTAATATCCCTCTTATATACATAGGCCTTTATGTTATGGCGTCAGCTCATTGTGTAATGTTTGATGCTATTGCACCTTTTGGATTGTGCGTACTTGCCGGGATATATAGCAACCGCCGTTGGGTAACATACTCTATCATTATGCACATTATCGGGTGTTTGATGATAGATGTTGTGGGGTTTTATTCTGTACCCTACATAACAGGAGCCTTGATACTATTCTTGTTTATGAGATTATACCCAAAGGTAAATTCTGCTGTGTGGGTTGCAGTTACTCTGACCCTTGTAAGATTACCTATAATAGTAATCGATGGATTTAACCCATACGATGCATCTATGCTGGTAATTGAAATCGGTCTTTCAACCGTCCTTTTACCAATATTGCAGAGATTCACAACAAGGATTGAAAGGCCATATATCAAAGGAGCACCTGATTGTCAGGACCTTATGGGTTTGTTTTTGGTAATGTGTATAGCAATAATTTCAACAGCAGAGATGGCATTTCCAATGGATATAAACCTCTCTGCAATGTTATGTGGATATATTATAATGCTTATGAGCCTTGCAGGGGGATTCACCTTTGGCGGGGCAACAGGAATAATCCTGGGAGTTGTATCGGGACTTTACCTCTCGCCTGACCCTGCTATTATGGGTATCTATGGAGTTTGCGGACTACTATGCGGACTTGTTAGGCAACTCGGCAAGTGGGGCGTTATAACAGGATTTATTCTGGCAAGCTGCATGTTTATTATCATCACTCCGCTTAAAGTACCCATGGCTTTTACCATTGGTGAACAGCTTGCGGCGGCGGTGCTTATACTCTTAACAAGTGAAAAAACCATAAACACCCTTAAAGGCATAGTAAACTCATACTTTCCCGAGCCTGAATATGCCACCAGACTCAAAAGTGCGGTAAATGATCGACTTGTTCAGACATCGGTTGCTTTGGACAGGCTATCAGGCTATATGAAAAAGTTAAGCCATACTCATCCTGATGCACCATCACAGGACATTTTCACCGTATTTGACAAGGCAGCAAACAGGGTGTGTAAGAATTGTATAAGCTCATCAAATTGTTGGCAGAGGGACTACGACGTAACCGCTGAGGCACTGATGGATAGTTCACATTATCTTGAAGAGGTGGGATATATTGAGGTGGACAACTTCCCCTCGCACCTTCGCAACAGATGTGAAAAGATAGAAAAGTTCACAGAGCAGGTAAACAAAGAATATGAAAGCTACCGTATAAATCAGGTTTTGCACAAGAAAAACAGCATAAGCGAAGATTTGGCGGCAAGGCAGATTAAGGACTTTTCCAAGATAATTCAAGGAATAAACAACCGCCTTACAAGGGAAATTGACTTTGATACAGATTTGGAAAAGCGCCTTTTGGAGAATCTATCTCCTCTCCCTCTTGCCATTCACTCTATAAATGCCGTGATAGACCATACAGGCAGATACTCCATAACTATTACTGCATCATCAAAAACCGGAGCAACCATTGAAGAAATAACGCAATGCATATCAGAGGTATCAGGCAAAGAGATGGAGCCTTATGATATGACCGAGGAGCATAATAAGGTGACATTGCACTTCACCCAAGCACCACAATATCAATTGGAGTACGGTGAAGCATCTGCCCCTAAAGATGGACAGACAATAAGCGGTGACAGTAGAATAATCGCTAAACTAAACGACGGACGAGTGATAATGGCAATATCCGACGGAATGGGTAGCGGAGAAAGTGCCGCAAGACAATCAGACGCAACAATCGAATTATTAGGTAAATTTTTCGAGGCAGGATTTGATACACAGGCAGCCCTAAGGATGATTAATTCCATCCTGCTACTACGCTCCGGTGCAGAGAGTTTTGCCACATTGGACATAGCTATAATTGATAAATACTCTGCTAAATGCGAGTTTATAAAGATTGGTGCTAACTGCGGTTATGTGCTGATTAACGGCAAGATAAAAAAGATTCCATCAGGGTCACTCCCTGCTGGGATTCTAACCGAGGTGGATATTGAAAGGACAAGCATGAGCCTTACTGATAATAGCAATATTGTTCTTATTTCAGACGGTATCGAATCGGCAAATGACCCTTGGGTTGCAAAATATGTCAAGGATAACTCCTCCTCTACCCCACAGCAATTAGCAGACGATATACTAAAGCAAGCCTGCGAAAGACTAGGCGGTGTTGAAGACGATATGACAGTAATAATAGGTAAATTCTCAAAGAAGGGACAATATGTAACATGAGAGATGAGAGAATAATCCACATTGAAAAGCTGAAAAGTCGCAACTTCAAGGAAGTAATCTTTGTACTAAGAAACAATGCTGACGAGGATAATATCATAACTGAAGCCTATGATATTATCAATAAATACGATAAGGGAGCTGTTTATCCCCGCACAGCTCCCACTCCCCCAAAGAATGGAATAATGAGATTCCTACGAGCATTTTGGTTTTAGAGTATGTTAAAGCAAGATGCTATTAGCAGCTTGCAGCGATATAAATGCTCCGCATTTGCGATAGAACCTTTTGATGCGATATGTGACAAGTCACGCAATATGTTGCTTGCGCAACGAGAAAAAGCATTTATATCATATCGAGGTTGAACGAAGTGAAAGCATATCGATTTTGCGATGGCAAAAATATCGAGCAAACATAGTTTGCATATCGACAAAAAAATATATCATATAATGTTAATAGCTCAGTTTGCCCATTCTACGCCTTTTTACCCATCCCCTGAGTTCCTATTAAAAAAGCCACAGAAACTGATTGTTTCTGTGGCTTTGATTTTTACTATTAGAATCTGAAATAAATGAATGGATTATATGAGCCAATTTCAAGCATCAACACACATGCAATAAGGATTATCACAACAGATAAGTCCACTACAAATGCGCCGAGCTTTGTTTTGTCCAGCTTGCGCTTAAGAATCACTGCAACAGGCATTGAGAAGATAATTGCCCCGATACCTGCAAGGATGTTCTTTACTGTTAGCACCTGTGTAAAAACAAGGAATCCTACGCTACCCTTACCATAGGCACCAAACATTGAGCCGAGGATCTCAACAAGCTGTACCATAGATTCTGCACGGAACAATACCCAACCGATGATAAATACAAAGATTGTATAGATATGCTGGATGGCAGAAGGCATCTTCTTAAGAGCTTTGCCAAAGATGAACTTTTCTGCAAGGAGCAGAAGTCCATAATACACACCCCACAAGATAAAGTTCCAAGCGGCGCCATGCCAAAGACCTGTAAGCATCCACACAATAAGGATGTTTAATATAAGCCTTTTAGAGGAAACGCGATTACCACCAAGGGGGATATATACATAGTCACGGAAGAAGCTAGATAATGACATATGCCATCTTCTCCAGAATTCTGTTACAGACTTAGAGATGTATGGATAATCAAAGTTCTCAAGGAAGTGGAATCCCATCATTCTACCCATACCAATAGCCATATCAGAATATCCCGAGAAGTCAAAATATATCTGCATTGTATATGCTAAAATACCTATCCAACCACCGATAAATCCATATTCACTCCCACCACGGGCGAAAATTGAGTCTGCAACCATTGCCATATTGTTGGCGATAAGAACCTTTTTGCCAAGACCGGCAACAAAGCGACGAGCACCATAGGCAAAGTCATCAATGGTTTCCACTCGATGCTCAAGCTCATGTGCAACCGTGCTATAACGAACAATGGGGCCGGCAATAAGCTGTGGGAATGCACAAAGATATGCACCAAGATAGCTTATCTTCCTTTGTGCCCTTACATCACCACGATACACATCGATTACATAGGACACTATCTGGAATGTGTAAAAAGAAATACCAATTGGAAGCGGAATATTAGCCGGTGGAATATTAACACCCGGGATAACATTAATAATACCAATCGCAAAATCTGCATACTTATAAATACCAATAAGGAGCAGATTAACAACTACATCAAAAACAAGCGTACCCTTGGGGTCAATGTCATGTCTCTTTTTCCTTTCAATCTTAATTGCCATCTCATAGTTGAACCAGATTGAAAAGAGCATAAGAAATATGTACAGAGGCTCGCCCCATCCATAAAAAACAAGCGAAAATGCTAAAAGCACATAGTTCCTTATCTTACGACTTTTAAATGCAAAATAACAAATAAAGAATAAGGGAAGGAAAACAAACATAAAAACAAGATTTGAAAATACCATCCTTTATCCTCCTATATTAATTTTAGTCTTATAATTACCATCATTGTTATCAAAAAGAAGTGTATCAGAATACATAAGGAACATAACATCATCGATATCATAATTACGAATAAACTGATTATAATCGAACTTGCCGTTTTGATACTCATCATAACGCAGGTCTACAAGGTAGGTCTTGTCATAATGTGACGCAATGTATGGGTCAATACAGTTACTAAATGAGTCAACAAAAACCAAAAGGTTTCTGCCTGTGTTTTTACCAAAGTCATACTCACTATTACCTACATCTATATGGAAGTAGTCGGCATAGCAATTGTTAAAGGTTGACTTATCAAACTCACCTGCAAGATACTCCTCCTTCAAGGAATATTCTGCAAAAGGCGGCTTGCCACCGATAGTGAAATCATATGGCGGAATATCCATATTCATATCCCAAAGCTCATCACTTAATTTATCAAAGGATGAAATTCTTGCAATTGAGCCACGGAAATTTATATCTCCAACCTTGAAGAACTCCGCCTGTCTTGGAGCGCCAATTTCAGGAGATTTTTTGGAAAGCATATTGATAATATCCTTATATCCCTCGTATGAACCCTGAATTGTCCAATGGTGGTCAGTTTTGAAGAAGTACTTTTTATAGTCCTCCATATTATCATACTTAAGATAATCAAAGGAAACTCCGATACTTTCCATAGACTTGCTAAACTTCTCAATATATTGCTTACGATTGTCAATACCAAGATTAGAATCCTTGGGCAATGGGGATGTATCATAAACATTACATCCATATACAAAAAGATTAACATCATTGCTATCACGAAGTTTCCCGAAAAACTCCTCGGTC
>JAQVYH010000016.1 GCA_029004515.1 Eubacteriales bacterium
AGACCATAGAGAAATATAGATGTCTTTTGAGCCACTGCCATCGCCGGTACCCGGTGCGAAGCCATACATATTAATTGACATATCACAAGCTGTAACATAGTTACCGTTAAATGTGATACTATTCAAGGTGGTATAATCATAGTTGAAAGCTTCGGCAGTAATAGGAATCGATATTATTGTAGCGATAATAGTTAGTGTGAGCATCATACTCAAAATTCGTTTTTTCATTTTAATATCCTCTCCTGACTCATCTGTTTATTTGGATAATAGCATATGCCAACATCCAACGCTCGTGGTTTATCTAAATGAAAGTCTGCATAAATGCAGTACCAGCAAGTATGCTCTGCTGCGCCACCTCGTGCGACAAATGCCGGGCATCTTTGATGTGGCCATACATTTCCTAAGCAATTTGGAGCTGTCAGCATTCCATTATTTCCGATATTCTCCATAATAAACGTTCCCTTCACTTTTGTACTTTACTATGAAATAGAATAGCACTAAAATTAAAGGAACACCTGATTTATACTTAAAAAACCTAATTTTCTACTCATTGTTCGTTTTTTTCAAAGCATTCCACTATATAAACTAATATTACGCCATAAGACGCACCTTAAATATGCCGCCTGACACGTCGTACACAAGCTCACCGCCACACCCTGCTATAAAAGCAGAAATGCTTTGGGTTCCTCTGCCGTGACCTTCCTTACTTGAAATCGGAATACCTTTTTCGTCCAGTCGTATCTCGCCAATATAGGGGTTTGTCATTTCAAGGATGAGTTGTCCTGTGTTCACAGCTGTAAAACGCAGTTCGCGCTTTTCCGCCGTAAGAACGGAAACGGCAGCAATTGCATTTTCCAGTAGATTTGAGATTGCCATAACAAGTGATAATTCGTCTACTTTCAGATTTTCCGGAATATCCAATCGCAAATCGCAACGAATACCCTGTTGTCTGGCAAGTTCGGCATAATAGGAAACAGCAGCATTCACCGACACATTACGGCAATAGCTTTGCGGTTTTTTAGGAAGTGCCTCGCTTTGCCTTAAAATGAGTTCTTTCGCCTTGTCATATTCCCCTTCTTGAAACAAAGCCAGAAGGGTATTATTAAAATGACGGCGATCATGCTGTACAATGCTCATCTGACGCACTGCTTCATCCATAAGCAGAAGACGTTGGCGTATTAGCTCACTATCCGATTGCATTTTTAAGTTTTCCTCACGCAGAGTTGCTGCTCGCAAAGACTTCTTTAGTGAAATAAAAATAGCAACATAAACAAAAACTACCAAAGCAGCAAGCAATAAAATCGGAATATAATTCTCATTAAGAGTCTGTTGCACATTATTATTGCCAATAAAATACCATCCCAGATTTGTAAACATACAAATTGATTGGAAAAGATAAACGCTCCAAAGCTCCGCAGCCTGTCTATAAAGCGGACGCAGATACTTGCGGTATAATAATATAACAGCAGCAAACATTAGAAAGCGTAAAATCGTGTTGGCATATTGGGGATACCAAAAATAACCGCAAAGATAATAGCTCAAAACTACCGTAACGGCATATACATTCATTGCTGTAATGCAATTAAACAACCATTGCATAAACCTATCGCTGAACAGGGGCTTTACGGATATTCCGACAACAATAAAAAAGAAGATATCCAGCTTTCCCAATGTTGTATAGTCATTATTCAGATAGAAATATATATTAAGAAAAAAATCTGTAGTTACGATCGCTACAAGTGCATAATAAAGTGTCCTCATTTGGCATTTGGGACGTGCTAGAGTAAACAGCAGTACTACAAGCATGATATTCGTAACGATAGAACGAAGTATATCATACAGTTGCATTTACCACACACCCCCAAGCCGATAGCTCATATAGGCATCCCTAACTACCCTAAACTGCTTTGCAGAAATCGGGACAAAGATATCCCGTCGCAGGGTAAAGCCTTCTTTTGATAGGCGTTCCACTTGGCTCATATTTACAACAAAAGCTGCATGCGGTCTTAGAAATCGACGGTCAGCAAGCACCGGCTGAATATGTTCGGTGAAGCTGCCGGAGATTGTGGAGCTTTCTATCCGTTCCCCGCTGATGAGTGTATAAACAACAGTGTGACGCACATATTCACAACAAGCAATACTGTCAGCAGAAATAGTCCGAAGATCCTTTTTCGTCTTGATTGTGACAATGATTTCCGCTCCGTAGTTCATCTTATTCGTCGCTAATTCCAAAGCGGCAAACAATGCGTTCTTTTCCACGGGCTTGAGAAGATAATGAAGGGGATTAACTGTATAGGCATCTAAAGCAAAGCCAGGTTCTGTAGTAATAAAAATAATTTGTGCATCTGTATTGACAAGGCGAATTTTATGTCCAAGATCCAATCCGCTGAGCATCGGCATTACTATATCCAGTAAAAAGATATGAAATGTTTTGGTTTCACAAGCCTTCAGCAGTTCATCCGGGTGGCTAAACTGCTGAATATCCGCACTTATGCCGGAATTGGTAAAATATTCATTTGTAAATTCCGTGATATGTAAAAGTTCATCATGCATATCGTCACAGATAGCAATGCGAAGCATATAATTACCCCCATTTATAGATTGTTGCTTTTCTTCGTGGGTCAATTGGCTTTTCAGTGCTCGCAGTTATGCACCATGAGCCTTTGATATGGGTTAAGCCTTGTATGCGTCCTTATTTGCGACATTGATTGACGCGTCGTGATAGAACGCCACACTTGTAGGATGCTTCTCTGAAGGATATATAGTCCTTCACCAGTTGAGCCTCCTTGTGTATAAAAATACACTTATAATATATACCAATATTCGTAAATAGTCAACAAAAAAAGACAAAATAAACTATAAAAGGAATAATATCAAACGATGGATGGGACATTACTGCTCCCAAACAATGAGCAATAAATAAATCCCCCACTAGGTTACTATAAATTAACTGATATAAAAATTGTAATAAAAAATAAACTGACCCGATTTGTACTACCTTGACAAATTGGCTCAGTTCATATTTATATACTCTTTATTAATCATTTCATGCTTTTTCAATCTTTCCGTTCAACATTCGTTTTTGTGCTTCAATAGTATTTTCACGACTACCAAAGGCAGTTAATCTAAAATACCCTTCACCGTTTTTACCGAATCCGCACCCAGGCGTTCCTACAATGTTGTAATTTTCAAGAAGATAATCAAAGTATGTCCAGCTATCCATATTGCTCGGGCATTTCATCCAAATATATGGTGATTCCATCCCTCCAATATGCCATATGCCAAGCTCTGTCAAGGTTTTGGAAATAATCCTTGCATTTTCCTTGTAGTAATCGATATTTTCCTTTATCTGTCTTTGACCTTCTTCTGAAAATATTGCAGCTGCACCCTTTTGAACAATATAAGAAACACCATTGAATTTTGTTGTTTGTCTTCTAAGCCACAGCTTATTAAGCGATATTTCATTATATACAAGTGTTTTCGGCACAACGGTATATCCGCAGCGTGTCCCTGTAAACCCGGCAGTTTTTGAAAGTGAACAGAATTCTATAGCGCAGTCCTTTGCACCTTCTATTTCAAAAATGCTCTTAGGGTATTTTTCATTTTCTATAAATGCCTCGTATGCTGCATCAAACAATATAACAGCATTATGATGCTTTGCATACCTTACCCACTCTGCAAGCTGCTCTCTGTCATACACTGCTCCTGTGGGGTTATTGGGTGAGCAAAGGTAAATAACATCTGCCTTGATATCATAATCAGGCAAAGGCAAAAAGTCGCACTTTTCATTTGCATCCATATATAAAATTTTTCTTCCGTCCATAATATTGGTATCTACATATACAGGATATACTGGATTGGGAATCAAAACCGTGTTGTCCTCACTAAATATATCAAGGATATTTCCAAGGTCGCTTTTTGCTCCGTCACTTACAAAGATTTCGTCCGTGTCAAGAACAATATTGTTACTTTGATAATGATTACGGATCGCCTCTTTCAAGAAGTCATAACCCTGTTCAGGTCCGTATCCTCGGAATGTTTCCGCAAATCCCATTTCCTTTGAAGCACTTACCAAAGCTTCTACAACTGCCGGGCAAAGTGGTTTTGTTACATCACCAATACCGAGTCGTATAACCTTCGCTTCAGGATGATTTTCCTGATATTCATTTACCTTTCGTGCAACGGTTGAAAAGAGATAGCTTTCCTCTAATTTCAGATAGTTGCTATTTATATTCATATTTTCACTACTCCTTCAAATGCGATTATTGCATTACCTGTCATATATACTGTTTTGTCATCGTTATATCTGATTACCAAATCACCGCCACGAAGCTTTACTGTTATATCTTCATTCTTCTTGCAAAATCCATTTTCACAAGCCGCTACAACTGCTGCACATGCACCTGTTCCGCAAGCCCATGTTTCTCCGCTGCCACGTTCCCATACACGCATTTTGATTGTGTGATCATCAATCATTTTAATAAACTCTGTATTAACTCTTTCAGGGAATAATGGACTGTTTTCAAACATTGGTCCTATCTTTGCAACGTCAAATTCATCGACACTATCTACAAACACAACGCAGTGGGGATTACCCATAGATACAGCGGTAATCCGTTGCTGTGAACCTGCAATATCAACCATTCTGCCAATTACACTTTCACCGTCTAATGCAACAGGGATATTTTGCGGAGTAAGCTCAGCTTTACCCATATTAACCTGTACCGAAAATATCTCTCCATCTTGATTGAACAGCTTAAGCTTTTTAATACCGCTAAGGGTTTCGATTGTAATATCCAATTTATCCACAAGTCCTTTTTCGTACAAGTACTTGCCAACACATCTTATGGCATTGCCACACATTCTGCCTTCGCTTCCATCAATATTAAACATTCTCATTTTTGCATCCGCAACCGCAGAAGGACAAATAAGAACAATACCGTCTCCGCCGATTCCCTTGTGTCTGTCAGAAAGACCTACGCTTAGTCCCTCAGGGTTATCAATCTTCTGTGTGAAACAATTAAAATAAATATAATCATTACCGCACCCATGCATCTTCGTAAATTCAAGCTCCATATTATCCCCTCTCATAAATTTAAGGCTTTATCTATCGGCATTATCTTTACCTCTCCATTAAACCGATAAACTTATCAAACAGGTAATTAGAATCATGTGGACCAGCGCACGCTTCGGGATGAAATTGCACCGAGAACGCAGGCATATCCAGATAGGCAACTCCCTCGCAGGAATTGTCGTTTAGGTTAATAAAGTCACACCTTGCATTTCCGGGTAAGCTTTCACTTATTACTGCATATCCGTGATTCTGACTTGTGATATAAACTCTGTTTGTATTCAAATCCTTTGCAGGATGATTTGCTCCACGATGTCCATACTTTAGTTTTTCGGTCTGTGCGCCCATTGATAATGCAAGAATCTGATGTCCCAAGCAAATACCAAAGGTCGGGATTTTTTGCTTATTTAGTTTCTTTAGTTCATCGATTATTTCTGTATTTTCTTTTGGGTCACCAGGGCCATTTGAAAGCATAATTCCGTCAGGGTTCAGCTTAATTATATCTTCGGCTTTTGTATTACAAGGAACTACAACTACCTCGCAATCTCTTTTTAAAAGCTCCCTTACCATATTTAGTTTCACGCCAAAATCCCATAGAACAACCTTTTTCTTTGGATTTTCCGGACGATAAATTTCTTTTTCAAAACTGCTAACGCTTTTTACCGCATTTCTAACACTGTATTCTTTAAGATCGGCTATAATTTTTTCTATATTGGAAATATCACTGGTAATCTTACCGTTCATAGTTCCGCTCTCTCTGAGTATTCTTGTAAGCTGACGGGTATCAATTCCCGAAAGGCCGACAATATTATTGTTGTTCAAGTATTCTGAAAGCGTCCCCTCACTCCGAAAGTTAGACGGTGTTTCGCAGATATCCCTTGCGATATATCCTTTTAAAAATGGCTTCCTGCTTTCAAAATCCTCACTGATTGTTCCGTAGTTTCCCATCAAAGGAAAGGTTTGTACAACAATCTGTCCATAATAACTGGGATCAGTGATTGTTTCATTGTAGCCTGTCATTGCAGTTGTAAAAACAAGCTCACCTATGGTTTCTTCAATTTTACCGAAGCCCTTCCCTTTAAAAATCTTTCCGTTTTCAAGCACGAGATACAGTGTATTCATACGGACCTCCTTGTCTATTTTAATCCTCTATATTTTTAGAGGAATTCTCTTGATTGTATAAATTCGTGTATGTATTAGTTGATATTTCTGTCGGATATGCTCCATTAAAGCAAGCCGTACAAAATTTATCTTTCATCTCTTCTCCCGCAAGGCTCATTGCATCCTCAAGGCTTAAATACCCCAAAGAGTCTACACCTATCATCGTGGTTATTTCCGCTAAGGTATAGTTGCAGGCAATTAGATTCTCTTTTGAGTCTATATCGGTTCCATAATAACAGGGATTTAAAAACGGCGGTGCAGATACTCTCATGTGAACTTCCGTAGCACCAGCTTCACGAAGCAGTCCTACAATCCTGCGACAGGTCGTACCTCTTACAATAGAATCGTCAATGAGAACTACCCTTTTCCCTTTGACAACGTCTGAAATGACATTCAATTTAATCCTGACGCCGTCCTCACGAGTGGTTTGACCAGGAGATATAAAGGTTCTGCCTATATATTTATTTTTTATAAAGCCTATCTCATAAGGAATTCCTGACTCCCTTGAGTATCCGATAGCTGCATCAAGTCCAGAATCAGGAACACCAATTACAACATCAGCCTGTACCGAATGTTCCTTTGCCAAAAACTCTCCGGCCCTAACTCTGCATGATTGCACAGTTTTACCCTCTATTTGAGAATCGGGTCTTGAAAAATAGATGTATTCAAATACGCAAAAGGATTGCTTTTCTGTGTTACAATGGGTATCTATGTAATTAATACTGTCCTTTGTGAAAACAATTATTTCACCGGGCAACACATCACGAATAAATTTTGCGCCGACCGAATCAATTGCACAGCTCTCCGAGGCTATCACATAGCTTCCGTCCTCCGTCACACCGTAGCAAAGGGGTCTGAAGCCTTTAGGATCTCTTACAGCTATCAGCTTTGATGAGGACATTATAACAAGGGAATATGCCCCTTTAATTCTTGACATTGCCTTTACTGTTGCCTCTTCAATAGAGTCTGATGTAAGTCGCTCCTGTGTTATGATATAGGAGATTACCTCAGTATCATTTGTAGTATGGAATATCGCACCGCCAAGTTCCAAGTCACGCCTTAATTCACTGTAATTTGTCAGGTTGCCGTTATGTGCAAGAGCCGTATGTCCCTTGATATTTTCTACTACGATAGGCTGTGCGTTAATTCTGCCTTTTCCGCCTGTTGTTCCATATCGTACATGACCGACCGCCATATTGCCTGTTCCCAGTTTATGAAGTCTGTCGGCAGTAAAAACATCATTTACAAGGCCTGTGTCCTTGTAGTCTGAAAACGCACCGCCATTATTTACAACAATACCACAGCTTTCTTGACCTCTGTGCTGCAAAGCAAAAAGCCCATAATAGGTACTTGCTGCTACATCGGTGTTTTCCTTGGATATAATCCCGAACACACCACATTCTTCTCTTAAGCCGCCCATTACATCACCCCAAATACTCTCTTCATCATTTCTGCATATGCCTCTTCAACATTTCCCATATCTCTACGGAATCTGTCTTTGTCAAGCTTCTCATTCGTATTTGAATCCCAGAATCTGCATGTATCAGGTGAAATCTCGTCTGCAAGGACAATCTCACCTGTGGAGGTTTTTCCAAATTCAAGTTTAAAGTCAATAAGTTTAACATTTAGCTCTAAAAAATATTTCTTCAATTCCTCATTTATTTTAAACGCCATATCCTTAATTTCTTCAATTTCTTGTCTTGTTGCAAGGTTTAATGCTATTGCATGGTATGTGTTGATTAGTGGATCATGAAGTGAATCATCTTTGTATGAAAATTCAATCGTCGGAGATGCAAAGCTGGTACCCTCTTCTACCCCATATCGTTTAGAAAACGAACCTGCTGCAACATTTCTTACAATAACCTCAAGAGGAATTATACTAACCTTTTTAACAACTGTCTCTCTGTCTGTCAGTTCCTCAACAAAATGTGTTTTAACGCCCTTTTCCCCAAGCATTTTCATCAAGTGATTGCTCATCCTGTTGTTGATAGCACCCTTGCCGACTATTGTCCCTTTCTTTTGTCCATCCAGAGCTGTCGCATCATCCTTATAAGATACGATAACTAAATCCTTATCTTCTGTTGCAAATACCTTCTTTGCTTTTCCTTCATACAATTGTCCACATTTTTCCATTGTATTTCCTCCTACCGCAATTTTTATATGTTTTAGTTCACATATTACTATAACCCATTAAAAACTCATCAACCTCTTTGGCACACTCTCTACCTTCATTAATCGCATGAACAACGAGAGATTGCCCACGATGTATATCTCCGGCTACGAAGATTTTTCCTTTGACAGAGTATTTGTCAGGCTCTGTTTCGATAACTCCTCGCTTGCTTTTTTCAATAAGAAAATGATCTGAAACATAATCCTCACAACCAATAAACCCTGCCGCAATAAAAAGCAATTCACACGGAAGAGTCTTTTCTGTTCCTGAAACTTCTTTAAAGTTCTTATCAAGCTGAACAGTTTTAATCGCCTTTAGGTTTCCTTTATCGTCCTTAATAAATTCTTTGACTGTTGTCTCGAAAATCCTTGGATCGTGTCCGAACACAGCAATTGCTTCTTCCTGACCATAATCTGTCTTAAGAACACGAGGCCACTGTGGCCAAGGATTATTATCGCTTCGCTTTTGAGGGGGCTTTGGCATGATTTCAAGCTGAGTAACAGAAATCGCTCCTTGCCTGATGGCAGTTCCCAGACAGTCATTTCCTGTATCACCGCCACCTACAATAACAACATTTTTCCCCTTTGCATTGATTTCAAAGTCAGCTATTTCTCCAACCACCTTTTTCGTTGCATTTGTAAGATAGTCTACTGCAAAATAGATTCCATTTGCATCTCTGCCGGGTGCTGTCAAATCACGCGCTTTTTTAGCACCGCAACAAAGTACGACTGCATCAAAGCGATTGTCAAGTTTATCAAAGCTAATATCTACACCAACATCTATTCCTGTCTCGAAAGTCACACCTTCCGCTTTCATAAGCTCGATGCGTCTGTCGATTACTGATTTTTCGAGCTTCATATTAGGGATTCCATACATTAAAAGTCCGCCACAGCTGTTGTCTCGCTCAAATACCGTAACAAGATGACCTCTGTGATTAAGACAATCAGCAACTGCAAGCCCTGATGGTCCGGAGCCGATAACAGCAACGGATTTTCCGCTCCGAGTTTGAGGAGGTTGCGGTATAACCCATCCGTTACTAAAGCCTTCTTCTATGATGGAGAGCTCGTTTTCATTTATTGTTACAGAATCACCATTCAAAGCGCAAGTACAGCCCGCCTCACATGGTGCAGGACAAACCCTGCCTGTAAATTCAGGAAAATTATCCGTTTTTAAAAGTCTTTTTAATGCTTCCTTACTATGACCGTTATATAATGCGTCATTCCACTCGGGGACAAGATTATGCAAAGGGCATCCGCTAGTCATACCTCCGAAGTTTTCACCTGACTGACAGAAAGGAACTCCGCAATTCATGCACCTTGCTGCTTGAACTTTTCTTTTATAGTCGGATATCGGAATATGAAATTCCGAAAAATTCTTTATTCTGTCTTTAGGCGGTGTGGTTTGATTTTTTTCTCTTTCATACTCCATAAAGCCTGTTGCTTTTCCCATGATGCTCGCCTCCTATTCTCCTTGAATCTCGTAAAATGCCTTAAGTCTTGCTTCCTCCTTGCTGCTGCCCATATTTTCATATTTGGCAATTGTAGATATAATTTTTTCATAGGTTTCAGGAACAATCTTCTTGAATAACTCTACACTCTTTTCAAAACTATCAAGAATTCTTTTTGCAACAGGTGAGCCTGTCGCTTCAAAGTGTTCCGCAATCAATGCTTTGAGCTGTTTTTTATCTTGTTCGCTTTGAACTTCTGAAATTGTAACCATTTCCTTATTGAGTTTTAAATATAAGTCATGGTCTGTGTCTAACACATAGGCTATACCGCCACTCATACCTGCTGCAAAGTTTTTACCAGTTTTACCCAAAATAACAGCTAATCCACCTGTCATATATTCGCAGCCATGGTCGCCGCAGCCTTCTGCAACCGCAATTGCACCTGAATTTCTCACGCAGAATCTCTCGCCACAAATACCGCTCAAAAATGCCTTACCACTTGTCGCTCCATAGAGCGCTACATTACCTGCAATAATATTTTCTTCAGGTGCGAAGTTTGCTTCCTTTTCAGGCTTTACAATAATCTTGCCACCTGACAATCCTTTTCCGAGATAATCATTTGCATCACCTGAAAGCTCCAAGGTTAACCCTTTTGGGATAAACGCGCCAAAGGATTGACCGCATCCACCCTTTAAGCGAACCTTATAGGTATCCTCAGCAATGTCATTGCCAAATTCCTTTGTAATGTAAGAACCGAGAATTGTTCCCAAACTTCTGTCAGTACTTGAAACGTTTATGCTTATCTCATGCGATTGTTTATTACTTAGGTGTGTTTTAAATTCAGGAATAAGCACCTTCATATCAATCGTCTTTTCAAGCTCAAAATCGTAAAGCTCTTCTCTATCAAAATGCACATTGTTGCCTCCGGAAATTACCCCTGACATATCTACACTTTCGGCACGATGTGTTATCTGCTTATCTTTCATTTTAAGCAAATCGCTGCGACCCACAAGTTCATCAATAGTGCGTACGCCAAGTTTTGCCATAATCTCACGAAGCTCCTTGGCAATAAAGAGCATAAAATTCATAACATACTCCGGCTTACCGCAGAATTTTTTGCGAAGCTCAGGATTTTGCGTTGCAACACCAACTGGGCAGGTGTCAAGATTACATACTCTCATCATAACGCAACCCAGTGTTACAAGGGGTGCTGTTGCAAATCCAAATTCCTCAGCACCAAGCATACACGCAATGGCTACATCTCTACCACTCATCAGCTTTCCATCTGTTTCAAGACGAACCTTATTTCTAAGTCCGTTTTTCACAAGGGTTTGATGTGCTTCAGCAAGTCCAAGCTCCCACGGCAAACCAGCATTGTGGATAAAACTTTTCGGTGCTGCACCTGTACCGCCATCATATCCTGATATGAGAACAACCTCTGCGCCTGCTTTTGCAACACCAGATGCAACTGTACCAACACCAGCTTCCGATACAAGTTTAACAGAAATTGCAGCACTTGTATTTGCATTTTTAAGGTCATAGATAAGCTGAGCCAAATCCTCAATAGAATAGATGTCATGATGTGGCGGTGGAGAAATCAAATCTACACCAGGGGTGGAATGTCTTGTTCTTGCAATCCACGGATAAACCTTCTTGCCAGGCAGATGTCCACCTTCACCGGGTTTTGCTCCCTGTGCCATTTTAATCTGAATTTCCTTTGCACTGCAAAGATACTCACTTGTTACACCAAATCTGCCTGATGCCACTTGCTTGATGGCACTATTTCTTTCTGTTCCAAGTCTTTCGGGGTTTTCTCCACCCTCGCCGGAGTTGGATTTACCTCCAAGCTTGTTCATGGCAATAGCCATACAGGTATGTGCTTCCTCAGAAATCGAACCGTAAGACATAGCACCTGTTTTAAATCTCTTTACAATAGCCTCGGCACTTTCAACTTCATCCAACGGTATTCCACCGTTTTTATCAAATACAAAGCCTAAAAGTCCTCGAAGAGTGTGTATCTTCCGTTCATCATCAACAAGAGTAGTATACTCTTTAAACTTTTCATAAGAGCCTTGGTGAGTTGCCTCTCTTAATGCTACAATGATTTTTGGATTATATAAATGGTCTTCTGCATTTTTGGAGGATCTTAATTTGTGTGTACCAATGCTGTCCAATGTTTCATCTACACCAAGTCCAAGAGGATCAAAGGCATGATTATGCCTGAAATGTACCCCTTCATTGATTTCTTCAAGTCCGATACCCTCTACAGGGCTTACAGTATTGGTAAAATACTTGTCAATCACTTCCTGCTTGATTCCAACAGCCTCAAAAATTCGAGAGGACTGATAGGATTGTAGCGTCGATATTCCCATCTTTGCGGCTATTTTAACCATACCATGCAGAACCGCATTGTTATAATCAACAGCGGCTGTATGATAATCCTTATCGAGTCGTCCCTCGTCAATGAGCGATGCTATAATATCCTGTGCCATATATGGGTTAACAGCTCTTGCACCATATCCTAAAAGTGTCGCAAAGTGATGTACCTCTCTTGGCTCGGCACTTTCCAAAATGATAGATATTGCTGTTCTCTTTTTTGTTCTTACCAAATATTGCTCAACAGCCGAAACTGCTAAAAGGGACGGAATTGGAACATGGTTTTCATCAACGCCTCTGTCTGACAAAATGATAATATTAGTTCCGTTTCTGTAAGCTTTATCACACTCAAGAAATAATCTATCAAGTGCTTTTTCAAGGGAAGTATTTTTATAGTAGAGAAGTGACAAAGTAGAAACATTAAAGCCTTCCCGCTTCATGCTTCTAATCTTCATCAAGTCAACCGACGTCAAAATCGGATTGTTTACCTGAATCACACGGCAGTTTTCTGCTTTTTCTTCGAGCAGATTTCCATCGCTTCCAATATAGACCGTTGTGTCGGTTACGATTTCTTCTCTCAGAGCATCTATAGGTGGATTTGTTACCTGTGCAAAAAGCTGCTTGAAATAATTAAAAAGTGGCTGATGCTTTTCAGACAATACTGCAAGCGGTATATCTACGCCCATAGCAACAGTAGGTTCAATACCTGCTTTAGCCATTGGTAATACTACATTCATAATATCTTCTTCTGTATAGCCAAACGCCTTTAAAAGTCTGTTTCTTTCATCTGTTGGGTAGCTTTCAACCTTTTTATTAGGAATAGGCAGCTTGGACAGACTTACAAGGTGTTTATCAAGCCATTCGCCGTATGGCTGTTTCTTTGCATAATGGTCTTTAATTTCCTGATCGGTTATGATTTTCTTCTGTTTAGTATCAACAAGAAGCATCTTTCCGGGAGTAAGTCTTGATTTCTCTATTATATTCTCCGGAGGAATATCAAGCACGCCAACCTCGGATGATAGAATCAGCTTGTTGTCATTTGTTACATAATATCTTGCAGGTCGAAGTCCGTTTCTGTCTATCATCGCCCCAAAAACATCACCGTCTGAAAATAGTATTGCGGCAGGACCATCCCAAGGCTCCATCATAGTCGCATAGTATCTGTATAAATCTCTCTTTTTCCTTGAGATGTTTGGATTGTTTTTCCAAGGTTCAGGAATCATCATCATAACTGCGAGGGGAAGAGGAACATCGTTCATTACCAAAAATTCCAAGGTGTTGTCAAGCATTGCAGAATCAGAGCCTGATGCAGTGATAACAGGCAAAATTTTGTCCATTTCATTTTCAAGTACTGCTGAATGCATAGTTTCCTCACGGGCAATCATTCTGTCCGAATTACCCCTGATTGTATTGATTTCTCCGTTATGAAGGATAAAGCGGTTCGGATGTGCTCGTTCCCAGCTTGGCATTGTATTCGTAGAGAATCTCGAATGTACCATTGCAATTGCACTCTTATATTTTTTATTCTGCAAATCTTTATAAAAAGAGCGCAGCTGTCCTACAAGAAACATTCCCTTGTACACGATGGTTCTTGAAGATAAAGAAACAAGATATGTGTTCTCATTGCTTTGCTCAAATACACGTCTTATTACATACAGTTTTCTGTCAAAGTCAAGACCTTTTCGTGCGTCCTCTGGCCTTTTAACAATACACTGCATAATATATGGCATTGATTTTTTTGCAGTCTCTCCCAAGACACTTTCATCTACAGGGACATTGCGCCATGATAATGTCTCTACGCCATTTTTCTGGCATATAATTTCAAAACTCTTTTTCGCTCCAAGTCGGGCAAGAGTGTTTTGCGGCATAAAGAACATACCTACTCCGTAGTCGCCCTCATTTCCGATGTTTATGTCCTTCTCTTTTGCAATAGATGAGAAAAAGGAATGTGAAATCTGAAGCATAATTCCCACACCGTCTCCGGTTTCTCCGCTTGCATCTTTGCCTGCACGATGCTCTAACCTTTCAACAATTGTTAAAGCATCATCCACGATTGAGTATGACTTCTTTCCGTCTATGCTGATTGCCGCACCAATTCCGCAGGCATCGTGTTCGTATTGTTCTCTATATAGCGTTCTATTGTCCGGGTATTGCATCTTCATCACCTCTCGTAATTTATCGTCTTTTATTTACCGCTGGCTCCATAGTTTGACAGCACTCTTGCTGATGGATCATTTACATTACAACCATCCCAAGTCTTGTTGGGCATCCAGAAATCAATTACCATTTCTGACTGACCGTGATAGTATTCTTCAAATATCTCTCTGTATAAAAGAGACTCTTTTGTAAATGGAGTCGCGTGAATATACTTCTTTCTTGTTTCTTCAAACGCTTCATCTGTATATTTTTCTTCAGCGTATTGTCTCAAACAGTCTACCATTGAATGTCCTACAGCATCTGAAAACGCTGCCTTCTCTCGCATTAGAATATCATATGGAAGATAATCGCCTTCAAAGGCGTGGCGAAGCAGGTACTTACCCTTGCCATATGTGTTCATCTTCATTTGGGGATCCAAGCTCATTACATATTCTACAAAATCCAAGTCACCAAATGGGACACGAGCTTCGAGTGAATTTACAGAAATACATCTGTCCGCTCTTAGAACATCATACATATGAAGCTCTCTAATTCTTTTTACGGATTCCTTTTGGAATTCTTCCGCACTAGGTGCAAAATCCGTGTACTTATAGCCAAACAGTTCATCAGAAATTTCACCAGTCAAAAGCACACGAAGGTCAGTATTCTCATGAATGTACTTACAAACCAAATACATTCCGACTGATGCTCTTATAGTAGTTATATCATATGTACCGAGAATTGCAACTACTTTTTTTAGTGCCTCGAGTACATCTTTTTCTGTTATTATAACCTCTGTATGGTCACAGTGTATATAATCAGCAACCTCTTTTGCGTATTTTAAGTCAATAGCATCTGTGTTCATTCCAATCGCAAAGGTCTTAATCGGCTTATCTGATAACCTTGCCCCAACCGCACACACAATGGATGAATCAAGTCCGCCTGACAAAAGAAACCCAACAGGAGCGTCCGAATCAAGTCTTTTTTCAATGCCAGCTATAAGCTTTGTTCTGATATTGTTGCAGGCTGTTTCTATATCATCTTTTGAATATTCATCTGTTTTACTGATATCCCTGTAGCAATAAAATTTGCCATCCACGTAATAATGTCCCGGAGGGAATGGCATTATCTTATCGCATATCGTCACAAGGTTTTTTGCCTCACTTGCAAATACAATTTCTTCAGCTTTTGTATAACCATAATAAAGAGGTCTAATCCCAATAGGATCACGCGCTGCAATCAGCTTATTTTCTTTACTATCATATATAATCAGTGCAAACTCTGCATCAAGCATGGTAAACATTTCTGTTCCATACTTTTCATAAAGAGGGAGTAGAATTTCACAGTCAGAATCACTTTCAAAGGTGTAGCCCTCACACTCCAAGTCATCTTTTAAGCTTCTGAATCCGTATATTTCTCCATTTGCAATAACATAGCTACCATTTCTTTCAAATGGTTGCATACCTCTTTCATCAAGTCCCATAATAGCCAGTCTGTGAAAGCCTAAAAACCCTTCGCCAAGCTTTTGAATCCTTGACATATCTGGTCCTCTTGATATAGTTTTATCGAAGCCTTCTTTAAATTCTTTTTCTGATATATCGGTACCTAAGTACCCCATAATTGAACACATAATTAAAATTCCTTTCTATTCCCACTCTACTGTAGCTGGTGGTTTTGAAGTAATATCATAAACGATTCTGTTAATTCCTTTGACCTCATTAATTATTCTATTTGAAATTCTGTCAAGTATATCATAAGGTATTCTTGCATAATCTGCAGTCATAAAATCTGTTGTTGTAACTGCTCTGAGAGCCAGAGTGTAGTCATATGTTCTGCCATCACCCATAACACCGACTGAGCGTAAATTAGTTAAAACTGCAAAATACTGATTGATATTTTTATCCTCTCCCGCATTAGCAATTTCCTCACGCATAATGTAATCAGCCTGTCTTAACGTATCTGCCTTTTCCTGTGTAACATCTCCGATGATTCTGATTGCAAGCCCGGGACCTGGGAAAGGCTGACGATTTATTATCGTTTCAGGCAAGCCCAAATTTCTGCCAAGAGCGCGTACCTCGTCCTTAAATAGTAAATCCAGAGGCTCAACAATTCCCTTAAAACGTGCTATAACTTCAGGCGGAAGCAGCTTGTTGTGATGACTTTTTATAACCTCTGCATCTCCCTCTCCTGACTCAATTACATCGGGATATATCGTTCCCTGAGCTAAATAATCACTATTGGTAATACCGAATTTTTCCGCTTCATCACGAAATACATATCCAAACTCTGCGCCGATAATATGCCTTTTTTCCTGCGGATCTTCGATGTTTTTAAGCTTATCCAAAAATCTCTTTTCTGTATTAACTCTGACAAAGTTAATGTCCCAGCTTTTAAAGGTTGCCTCAATCTCATCGCCCTCGTCTTTTCTCATAAGGCCATGATCAACAAACACACAGGTAAGCCTTTTTCCGACAACTCTTGAAAGCAATGCCGCCAAAACTGCTGAATCCACACCGCCTGATAATGCGAGCAGAATTCTGCTGTTTTCACCGATTTCACTTTTCAATCGCTGGATAGTTATCTTTCCAAAGTCATCCATATTCCAATCGCCCTTTGCCTGGCATACTTTATATAAAAAGTTTTTTATAATTGTTTTGCCGTACTCGGTGTGATTTACCTCCGGATGAAACTGAAGGGCATAGAATCTCTTCTCTTTGTTTGCTATAGCCGCATTAGGACATGCTGCGCTGTGACCTACATTTACAAAACCATTAGGCACCTTTTCCATATAATCACCGTGGCTCATCCATGTACTGCTGTTTTCGGGGATATCGTCAAAAATTTCACAGTCAGGATTTAGATAGGTATTAGTCTTGCCGTATTCTCTTGCATTATCATCACTTGCAGCAACGACGCTTCCGCCAAGGAGCTGTGCAATTAGCTGACATCCATAGCAAATACCTAAAATTGGAATACCGAGCGAAAATATCTCTTTATCAACCTTTGGTGAATCATCAAGATACACACTCTGTGGACCTCCGGTAAAAATAATGCCAATAGGATTTTCCTCTTTTATCTCATCAATCGGCATAGTATAAGGCTTAACCTCGCAATATACACCTAATTCTCTTACTCGTCTTGCAATAAGCTGATTGTACTGACCACCAAAATCTAAAACTATAATTTTTTCTCGATTACTCATATTAAATCCCCATTCTAATTTTATTAAGAAAAAAAGCCACAGACGGTGTTATCGTCTGCGGCTTCCTTGTCGCTTCATTATTTTAGATATTGTATCACATTAATAATGATATGTCAATGATTTTTAATAAAATTTGAATGAATCAAGTTTTTTGATCCCAATAGCCTATTAACCATATGATCATGCGCCTGATTTTCGAGTATATCGTCAAGCTCGGAAAGTCCGTCAAAATCAGGGTATTTATGCTTCAAGGCTTTTGTCAAAATGTAATCGGCGAGTTTTGGATTTTTAGGGAGAATTGGTCCGTGCAAATAGGTTCCTATCAGGTTTTTATACACGAGGCCTTCTTCATTGCTTGTGTCATCATTCCCATAACCGTACAGTGTTCTTCCCAACGGCTCATAATCCCCGATTTGCGTTCTGCCGCCATGATTTTCAAAGCCTATAATTGTATGCCCGATCAAATCACTTTGTATCAGTATATCTCCTGTCAGTCGTTTTTCACCTTCTGCTGACTGCGTGCATATATCCAAAACACCAACGCCCTCAATTTTCTCTCCGCCTGCCTGATAGTATTTACCCAAAAGCTGATATCCACCGCATATTGCAAGAAGTGAACCACCGTCCTCAATGTAATCCGTCAATTCATCTTTGAACTTTCTAAGCGTGTTGCTGACAATCATCTGTTCCCTGTCTGAACCGCCCCCTATGAATATCAAGTCTACATTGGTCAAGTCAAGATTGTCACTTTCCATTGTAAATTCTATAATTTCATAATCAATGTTACGCCATTCAAGTCTTTTGCTCAAACATCTGATGTTCCCCACATCATAATACATATTCAGCAGTTCTGGATACATATACAAAATATTCAGTTTATATTTTTCCATATTTTTATCCTCAACTAATGTTTATTTATCAAATCTTTAGGATTCCCATTTTAACTATCGCTTGTGGGTTATCCCTCCTTTTATCTTACACCGAAAAGGAGCTTACCATAAGACGGATAAGGCCATTTTTCAGCAGATGCTATTACTTCCATTTCGTCTGCAGAAATACGGATTTGCTTCATATCGTCCAGAATTACTGACTTATGAAATTCTGCAAGTTCTGCAAAATCACTAATTGACTTTGAATCAAGCAGGTCTGCTTCAAGTCTTTTCACCTGTCTGTTCATCGCACCAAGAATAGCTGTAATGCTCTTGATATTCTCCTTTTCGTATGAGCAGTCTGCATCAGGCAAAAGCTGCATTTTAACAAGGGCGGCACTTGCAAGTTCTTTTGTAAACTCACTCATTGCCGGCATGATATCTTTTCTCGCCATATCAAGCATAGTGAGTGCCTCAATATTAATAATTTTGCAGTAGTTTTCGAGCTGTACTTCATGACGGGCAACAAGCTCTGTTCTGCTATATACACGGTGACTTTCAAAAAGCTTTAAATTCTTTTCGTCAAGCATATACATCAGTGCATCAGGGGTTTCTTTTAAGTTAAGCAGTCCCCTCTTTTCTGCTTCTTTTACCCAAGCGTCATCATATCCATCACCGTTGAAAATAATTCTCTTATGTTTTACAATAACGTTTTTGATAAGCTCATTCAAAGCCTTTTCAAAGTCCTCTGCCGGCTCCAAAATATCAGCAAACTGTCTTAATACCTCTGCGACGCTTGTGTTCAAAACTGTGTTTGTGCAAGAAATCGAAGCTGCAGAACCAAGCATTCTAAATTCAAACTTATTACCTGTAAATGCAAAGGGGCTTGTTCTGTTTCTGTCGGTTGTATCCTTTGGGAATTTCGGCAAAGTGTGCACGCCGATTCTCATTATATCCTTTTCCTTTGAGTCGTATGGCACTTCCTTTTCGATCGCCTCTAAAATTTCCTCAAGGTCAGAGCCTATGAACATAGAAACAATTGCAGGAGGCGCTTCGTTTGCACCCAGTCTGTGATCATTTCCAGCTGACGCAACAGAAATACGAAGTAAATCCTGATATTCGTCAACCGCCTTGATAACTGCACAGAGATATAATAAAAATTGCGCATTTTCATAGGGAGTTTCACCGGGTTCCAAAAGGTTTATACCAGTGTTTGTAGAGATAGACCAGTTGTTATGCTTACCGCTTCCATTTACACCGGCAAAAGGCTTCTCGTGAAGCAGACATACCATATTATGCTTTCTGGCAATTCTCTTCATAAGCTCCATTGTTAACTGGTTATGGTCAGCAGATAGGTTAGTTGTAGTAAAAATAGGCGCCATTTCGTGCTGTGCAGGAGCAACCTCATTGTGCTCAGTTTTAGCGAGCACACCCAACTTCCATAATTCTTCATTAAGCTCTGCCATAAACGCAGCAACTCTCGGCTTGATTGCGCCGAAGTAGTGGTCATCAAGCTCCTGTCCTTTTGGTGCACGACATCCAAAAAGTGTTCTGCCTGTATAAATTAAGTCTTTTCTCTGGTCGAATAAATCCTTATCAATCAAAAAGTATTCCTGCTCTGGTCCGACTGTTGTCTTAACCGATGTTACATCCTCGTTGCCAAACAGCTTTAGTACTCGTAAAGCCTGTTTGTTAATTGCCTCCATTGAGCGAAGAAGCGCTGTCTTTTGGTCGAGTGCCTCGCCACCATAAGAGCAGAATACACTAGGAATACAAAGAACATTATCTTTAATGAATGCGTAGCTTGTAGCATCCCATGCAGTATAACCTCTTGCTTCAAAAGTTGCACGAAGTCCACCCGATGGGAACGATGAGGCATCAGGCTCACCCTGAATCAATTCCTTACCCGAAAATTCCATAATTACCTTACCGCCCTCTTTTGGGGAGATAAAGCTGTCGTGCTTTTCGGCGGTTACGCCTGTCATTGGCTGGAACCAATGAGTAAAATGTGTTACACCCTTTTCAATCGCCCAATCCTTCATTGCATTTGCAACAACTGTTGCAGCACTTATGTCAAGGTGCTTTCCATTTTTGATTGTTCTTTGGATTGCCTTATAGACTTCTTTTGGAAGCCTGCTCTCCATTGTAGTATCATCGAATACCATTGATGAAAATGTTTCTGTTACATTCATTTTGAACATCTCCTTTATAATTATAATAAAAAAAGACAAAGGCAGTATAGGATTCATACCCATAACGACGCCTTTGTCGTTGCAATAAACGCATATAAAGCAAAAAGCCACAGACCTATTAGAGTCTGCGGCTTCCTTGTCGCTTATTTCTTTATGATTGTATCACCTTTTTTTCTGGTTGTCAATAGCCAGATTTCAAAAAATTAGTCTTTAGTGAAATTTTTCAATAGAAGTTACGTATTTTTTCCCAAATCTATTGACAAAACGCTGTGTAAGTTGTATTATATACTATATTAATTGTAAACAAGGATGTTTGCTGATGTGGGTGGGGTGCCTTTATCAGGTAACATCCTTTTGTGCTTTTTATGAAAGGAGCTTAAAAAATGGTTTATACACAAAATGAAGTATTTGACTACATCGAACAAGAGGATGTTAAGTTTATTCGTTTGGCTTTCTCTGATATTCGAGGTAGACAAAAAAACATCTCCATTTTGCCTCAGGAATTAAAGCGTGCCTTTGAACAAGGCATTTCTTTTGATGCCTCAGCCATTTGTGGATTTGATGACGTAGTACAATCAGATTTACTGCTTTTCCCAATTCCCTCTACATTACACTTACTTTCTTGGCGGGCATCCCACGGAAAAGTTGTTAGAATGTTTTGCGAAATAAAAAATCCCGACGGAACTCCCTTCATAAAAGATCCAAGATATATATTAAATACAGCCATAAAAAGGGCAAGCGATCAAGGTATTAACGTATATTTTGGTTCTGAATTTGAATTTTATCTTTTCAAAACGGATGCTGAAGGTAATCCAACAAGGGAACCCTTTGATAGGGCGACATATATGGATGTTGCGCCAGAGGACAGAGGTGAAAATGTTCGCCGTGATATCTGTATGACCCTGCTTGATATGGGGATTATGCCTGAAAGCTCACATCATGAAGAGGGCCCGGGGCAGAATGAAATTGATTTTAGGTACAGCGACGCTATGAGTTCCGCTGATAATGCAATGAACTTTATAACCATCGTTAAGGCTGTCGCACTTCAAAACGGATTGTATGCTGATTTTTCTCCAAAGCCTTTGGACAAAGAAGCCGGTAATGGTATGCACATCAACATGTCTGTTAAAGATAAGGGCGGCAATAATATTACTACTAAATTTATTGCAGGAATTATGTCCCATATAAAAGAAATGACGCTGTTTTTAAATCCGTGTGAGTCCTCATACAAAAGACTCGGAGAAAAGAAAGCTCCAAAATACATTACATGGTCACACGAAAACCGTTCGCAGCTTATCCGTATTCCTGCCGCTAAAGGGGAATACGAGAGAATCGAGCTTCGCTCACCAGATCCTATGGCTAATCCATATATCACATATGCGCTTCTAATCCATGCGGGGCTTGACGGGATGAATGACAACACTCCTCTTCCCGAACCCCTAAACGTCAACCTCTATACTGCAAGTAAAGAGATTACAGATACGCTTGACAAACTTCCTGGTTCATTAGAGGAAGCTCTTAATATTGCACAGGAAAGTGATTTTATTAAATCAATCCTTCCTGAAAATTATGTCGAGTATTTCACAGTTTAACTTTATGAGGTGACGAATATGCCGGTAGAAAAAACTAAGCACCGTGTACTGATTGTATCCAGCAGCGATAAGGCATACGATTATTTCTTAAAAATACTACCACAAAAGGATTTTCATCCGATTCTAAGGGCAAACAGAGCAGGTGAGGCAAAGCGCATTCTCCTATCCTCTCCTATAGATATTATGATCATAAACACGCCTCTTTCCGATGAGTTCGGTATTGATCTTGCACTTGACTCGTCAGACAGCTGTATGGGAATATTAGTCATGGTAAAGAGTGAAGTATATGACCAAACTGTATATACGCTTGAGGATAATGGAATTTTGACATTATCCAAACCTAACTCGGTTGAAGCTATCTATAGTGCTGTCAAGTTGCTTGCCGCTACAAATAAAAGAATAACAAGATTTGAGAAGAAAATTCAGACTCTCAAAGACAAGATGAATGATATTCGTACTGTAAACAGAGCAAAATGGCTGTTGATAGAAAATATGAATATGGCAGAGAAAGATGCTCACTATTACATAGAAAAACAAGCAATGGATACAAGGCTATCCAGACGAGAGATTGCAGAAAACATAATTCGCACATATGATAAATAAACGAACAATGGCGTTCGACAAGCAGAGGGTTATTTCCACCCCTCGTGTACTTGTCGAACGTTTTTTTCAGACAAAATAAGCACTATACATAGATATTAACATTTTATTTACTATCTAATTAATAATTATTACACGGGGAGGTAGAACAGTGCAGCAGAAAAAATATATATTTGTAACAGGAGGCGTTGTTTCCGGCCTTGGAAAAGGAATTACAGCAGCCTCACTGGGCAGACTTTTAAAAATGAGGGGATTAAAGGTTGCAGCACAAAAGCTTGATCCATATATCAATGTTGACCCAGGTACTATGAGTCCTTATCAGCACGGTGAGGTTTTTGTAACAGAGGATGGTGCTGAAACCGACCTTGACCTTGGACACTACGAAAGATTTATTGATGAAGACTTAAATAAATACTCTAATCTTACTTCTGGAAAAGTTTATTGGAATGTCTTAAACAAAGAAAGAAATGGAGAGTATCTCGGTGAGACCGTTCAGGTTATCCCACATATCACAAATGAGATTAAATCTTTTATTTACAGTGTAGGGCAAAAGACTAACGCAGATGTCGTTATTACAGAAATCGGCGGTACAACAGGTGATATTGAAAGTCAGCCTTTTTTGGAGGCAATTCGCCAGGTCGGTCTTGAAGTCGGCAGAGAGAATTCTTTGTATATTCATGTAACTCTAGTTCCGTTTCTTTCTGGCTCCAGCGAGCATAAAACAAAGCCTACCCAACATTCTGTAAAAGAACTTCAAGGGATGGGCATCAATCCAAATATCATTGTGCTTCGTTGTGATGTGCCTTTAGAAGGAAATATTTTCGATAAGATTGCACTTTTCTGCAATGTTCACAAGGACTGCGTTATTGAGAATATGACTGTTCCTGTTTTGTACGAGGCTCCCCTAATGCTTGAAAAAAACAATTTTTCACAAGTCGTATGCAGAGAGCTGGGAATAAAAAAAGATATTATTGATATGAGCGAATGGAACCTGATGGTTGAGAAAATAAATAGCCTTGATAAAACTGTCAATATCGCTCTTGTGGGCAAATATGTTAAGCTTCATGACGCATATCTGTCCGTTGCAGAGGCTCTTTGTCATGGCGGATATTCTTTAGGCGCTCAAATTAACATAAAATGGATTGATTCTGAAACTGTAACAGATGATAATGTTTCAGATATTTTGTCAGAGTGTGATGGTGTTATTGTACCTGGGGGATTTGGCAGCCGTGGTATTGACGGAAAAATCGCAACCGCAAACTACTGTAGGGTGAACAATATTCCATATCTCGGTATTTGCCTTGGCATGCAGATTGCAGTCATTGCCTTTGCAAGATATGTTGCAGGGATTAGTGATGCCAACTCTGGTGAATTTGATGAAAACTGCAAAAACAAGGTGATTGATTTTCTACCCGATCAAAATAAAACTGTTGCAAAGGGCGGCACGCTTCGCTTGGGTGCATACCCCTGTCATATTGAAGAAAATACACAGATGTATAAATACTATGGCGAAAGAAACATTTTGGAAAGACATCGCCACAGATACGAATTTAACAACGACTACCGCAAGGTCTTAACAGACGCAGGACTCACTATCAGCGGTACTTCTCCAGATGGATATATTGTAGAAACTGTTGAAATTGCTGATAACGACTTTTATGTTTCAGTGCAGTATCATCCGGAATTTAAGAGTCGTCCCAACAGACCTCATCCGCTCTTTTGCGGTCTTGTAGAAAATGCTTTAAAAATCAAGAAAAGGAGACAAATAACATGTGCGGAATAGTTGGATTTACAGGAAGTGAACAGGCAGCACCGATACTGCTTGACGGATTGAAAAGGCTTGAATACAGAGGGTACGATTCGGCAGGTATTGCTGTTACCAATGATAACCAAATTAACACAATAAAGGCAAGCGGTCAGCTTGTTAATTTGATAAACAAAGCCAGTGACAGCGATGTCTCCGGCTTGTGTGGCATCGGGCATACAAGATGGGCAACGCATGGTGCGCCTACTGACACGAATGCTCATCCTCATATCTCCAATGACCGTATGTTTGCTGTTGTTCACAATGGAATCATCGAAAACTACGCAGAGCTTCGTGATGAACTTATCGAAAAGGGTTATCATTTTGACAGTGAAACTGACACAGAAGTTGTTGTCCATCTTCTTGAATATTATTACAAGGGTAATATGCGCAAGGCACTTATAAAAACAGTTTCCAAGCTTGAGGGTTCTTATGCTCTCGGCGTAATCTGTTCTGATTTTCCAGATGAAATATACACAGCAAAATTAGGCTCTCCCCTAATTATAGGTGTGGGAGTTGGCGAAAACTTTTTTGCTTCTGATGCAACTGCACTTATCAGCCATACAAAAAATGTAATCTATTTAGAGGATGGCGAGATTTCACGCATAACTCCTGATAAGGTTGAAGTTTTTGATTGTACTTCTGCTACTATAAATAAAACTGTATCAAGAATTGTGTGGAATATTGAGTCAGCGGAAAAAGGTGGCTACGAGCATTTTATGCTGAAGGAGATTATGGAACAGCCTAAGGCATTGGAGTCTACCATTAAGCCGAACATCAGAGACGGAAAGGTTAATTTTGACGGTTTGAATGATTTAAAATCAAATATAAAGGATTTTACAAAAATTGTCATTACGGCATGTGGCTCTGCTTATCACGCAGGTTGTGTCGGAAGATATGTTATAGAAGAACTTTGCCGTCTGCCTGTGCAGACCGAGCTTGCAAGTGAGCTTCGTTACCGCAATCCTATTATTGACGAACACACTCTTTTGATTGCTATTTCGCAGTCGGGCGAAACCGCCGATACCATTGCGGCTATGAAGGAATGTAAAAACCGCGGTGCAACCGTTCTTTCCATTGTAAACGTTGTAGGAAGCACAATATCAAAATTGTCAGATTTCGTTATTTATACTTGGGCGGGACCGGAAATTGCAGTTGCCACAACAAAAGGCTACATTACTCAGATCGCCATATTAGATATGCTTGCTCTTTGGTTTGCGGATAATCTGAATTTAATTGATGAAAAGCTATACACTGATTTAATCAGTGATATTCATACGCTACCTGAACGTGTTCAGCGTGCTTTGGACTTAAACCCTCATATTACCTCTCTTGCAAAAAAATGCAGTTCAAACAATAGTATTTTCTTTATCGGTCGTAACATTGATTACGCTGTTTGTATGGAGGGTTCGCTGAAATTAAAGGAAATATCATATATTCAGTCTGAATCGTATGCCGCAGGAGAATTAAAGCACGGAACTATTGCATTGATTGATGACAGCAGTTTAGTTGTTGCAGCCTCATGTCAGGAGCAATTATTTGATAAAATGATGTCTAATATTAAGGAAGTTAAAACAAGAGGCGCTAACGTTCTTGCAGTAGCACTTGAACATAACAGCAGAATTTACAAAGAAGCTGATAACGTTCTCGTTGTTCCAAGCACTAATCCATTGCTCGTTGCAATCCCTGAGATCGTTCCTCTCCAGCTTTTCTCATATTATATTGCAAAAGAGAGAGGCTGCGATATAGATAAACCAAAAAATCTTGCAAAATCTGTAACTGTGGAGTAAAATAAAGGGGAATCATTAAATGCGTGATTATAAATTAGAATACATAAAAAGAGTTGAGTTCATTAAAGACCTTGTCACTAGCACAAATGCCACGGGCATTGTTTATGGCAACAGTGGTGGTAAGGACAGTGCTTTGGTTGGAATTCTTTGCAAAAAGGCGTGTGAAAACACATTGGGTATTATTATGCCCTGCTTCTCAAAACGAAATTATCATGAGGACATGGCTGATGGCAGGGAAGTTGCTGAGCAGTTTAATATTGAAACAAGGATTATTGATATAACCGATGTTAGAGAGCTTGCTGTAAAAAGCATCTCATCTGTCACAACGCCTTCAGATACTGCACTTGCCAACATTGCTCCAAGACTTCGTATGACCGCTCTTTATACAGTGGCAACAAGTGAAAACAGACTTGTAGCGGGCACGGGCAACCGAAGTGAAGCCTATATGGGATACTTTACCAAATGGGGCGACGGTGCTTATGATTTTAACCCCATTGCAGACCTCACGGTTACTGAAATTTATGAATTTCTAGAGTTTTTAGACGCGCCCAAAAATATTATTCAAAAGTCCCCCTCTGCCGGCCTCTTTGATGGGCAAACAGACGAGACAGAAATGGGTATCAGCTATGATTCAATTGATTGCTTTCTTTTTACCGGTGAAGCTAATCCTGAGGAAAAGAAAATAATAGACTGCTACCACGAAAAAAGTAAGCATAAGCGCTGTATGCCTATCATTTATGAAGGATAAGAGAATTCGATTTTGCATTTTGAACCATACGGAGGAATTTTATGAAACAGAAATACGAAAATCCACTATCAGCAAGATACTCATCAAATGAAATGCAATATATATTTTCACCTGATTTTAAGTTCAGCACTTGGCGTAAGCTATGGTGTGCCTTGGCTGAAGCCGAAAAAGAGCTTGGGCTAAATATCACAGATGAGCAAATCAAACAAATGAAAGCTCACATTACTGATATTGATTATGATAAGGCGACGCAGTACGAGCATAAGCTAAGGCATGATGTTATGGCTCATGTTCATACCTTTGGTGATGTATGCCCGGATGCAAAACCTATTATACATTTAGGGGCAACAAGTTGCTATGTTGGTGATAATACTGATATTATCCAAATCAAATCAGGACTTCTGCGAATAAAAAAATTACTTATTAACGCTATGGCAACACTTTATGAATTTGCTGATAAGTACAAGGATGTCCCCACACTTGCCTACACTCATTTTCAGGCAGCTCAGCCAACCACAGTTGGCAAACGTGCAACCTTATGGCTACAGGATTTACTTATGGATTACGAACGCTTGGAATATGAATTATCAAACCTAAAGCTATTAGGCTGTAAAGGTACAACCGGAACAAGTGCCAGCTTTTTAGAGCTTTTTGGAGGAGATATGCAAAAGGTTAAATCCCTCGAAAAATTAATTGCTGATAAAATGGGTTTTGATTCATGTATGGCGGTTTCCGGACAAACGTACTCAAGAAAGATAGATTCCTTTGTGTTGAATGTTCTGGCAGGTATTGCTCAAAGTTGTGCAAAAATAGCCACTGATATCAGACTTCTTGCTCATATGAAAGAGTTTGACGAGCCATTTGAATCAAATCAGATAGGGTCCTCTGCTATGGCATACAAGAGAAATCCTATGCGTTCAGAGAGAATTGTTTCACTTGCACGATTTATTATTAACAACAGCGGAAATGCTGCAGATACTGCCTCAACACAATGGCTTGAGAGAACTTTGGATGACTCTGCTAACCGCAGATTGTCAATCCCGGAATCTTTCCTTGCAACAGATGGAATTTTGACGCTTCTTTGCAATGTTATTTCCGGAGGTACAATTTATCCTATGGTTATGAAAAAACATTTAGACGAGGAGCTTCCATTTATTGCAAGTGAGAATATCCTCATGGATGCAGTAAGCCGTGGCGGCGACCGTCAGGAGCTTCACGAAGCGATCAGACTGTATTCTCAGCAGGCCGCTAAATGTGTAAAGCTTGAGGGCAAAGACAATAACCTATTGACACTATTAAAGCAGGACCCTAGATTCAATCTTACAGATGAGTCTTTGGAAGAGGTTCTTGATATAAAGAAATTTATCGGTGCCGCACCAAGTCAGACTACTGACTTTCTTGCTGATTATATAAAACCTGTATTGGGAGCCAATGCTGAGCTTTTAGGCTTTCAGGCGGAGGTACTTATTTAAGGAGGATTTTTATGTTAACTGCAATTGTAGGAATTAACTGGGGAGATGAAGGAAAAGGCCGTATGGTTGACCTTTTAAGCTCCGATTATGATATTGTTATACGTTATCAGGGCGGTAACAATGCCGGACATACTGTAATCAACGAAAGAGGCAAATTTATTTTAAATCTTTTACCATCAGGAATGTTTCGTAAAGAAACTGTTAATGTTATGGGACCGGGTATGGTAATAGATCTCCAGCATCTAACAAAAGAGATTGAATCTATTAGAGATAAAGGCATTGATGTAACACCTGAAAACCTTGTTATAAGTGATAGAGCCACAATCTGTATGCCATATCATATATTGCTTGATAATCTTGAAGAAGATAGGCTAAAGGACAAAAAATTCGGTTCTACTCGTAGAGGTATTGCTCCTGTTTATGCAGATAAATACATGAAGAAAACTCTTCGTATGTCCGATTTGCTTAATCAAGCCACTTTAAAAGACAAGCTTTCAGATTTGTTGGAATATAAAAATCTCTTCATCACAAATGGATATAATGCTCCTGCTGTAATGATCGATGAAATTATGGATTGGCTTAACAAATATGGTGCTCACTTTGCCCCATATATAAAGAATACAACAGATTATTTAAGCGGTGCCATTAAAGAAGATAAATCACTTATGTTTGAGGCACAGCTTGGCGCACTAAGAGATATTGATTTTGGAATTTATCCTTATACTTCTTCTTCATCTACGATTTCAGCCTATGCTCCGATTGGCGCAGGCATCCCATTTGCTAAAACAGATAGTGTTGTCGGCATAATGAAGGCATATTCAAGCTGTGTTGGCGAAGGTCCTTTCACTTGTGAGCTGTTTGGCAAAGAAGCTGATGAGTTAAGAGAAGCAGGCGGTGAATATGGCGCTGCAACAGGCAGACCAAGGCGTGTAGGGGGATTTGATGTAGTGGCTTCACGCTATGGCATTATGATTCAAGGCGCAACCGAGATTGCCCTTACCAAACTTGATGTCCTATCATATCTTGATAAAATCCCTGTTTGTACTGCCTATGAGATAGATGGTCAAAAGGTTGATGTTTTCCCTGTAGGAGACGCGCTTGCAAAGGCTAAGCCAATTTACAACTACCTTGATGGTTGGAAATGCGATATTACAAACTGTCGCAAATTTGAAGACCTCCCCAAAGAGGCACAGGATTACATTAATTTCATAGAAAATGCAACTAACTGCAAAATGAAATATATATCCGTCGGTGCTGACCGTGAACAGTATATAGAAATCTAATATGTATGTCAAAAGCCGCTTTCTAATCTGAAATCGGCTTTTATTATTCCTTATAATCAATTCTGCAATCTACAGTTAATAAAATATAGTAACTAAGTTACCATCAAGGCGTACAGTGTAGCTACAACAGATTGGCTGTTGATTTGCAGAATTTGTTTCCTATTTCTAGTATTTATTTGTATTCTAACGTTTTCAATCAATGTAAAGGTCAAATTTCTCCATCCAGTATTCAATCTGCAGAATATATGCAATCATTTGTGGAGCCGCCATTAACTGCCCAAACCACGGCTTTCCATAATCTTTCGGCGATTGTAGAAATTGCTCAGCATTCCTATGGTCAATGAAAGGTGCAACCCTAGAATCTTTATTACTGAGCAGCGCTAAGAACCGCTCGCTTAGCAGTTGCTCATATTTGGGACTATAGGTTTTTGGATATGGGCTTTTTTTTCGATGCAAGAGCTCAGCCGGCAGCAAGTCCCCGCAGGCATCTCGTAATAGTGCTTTCTCAACGCCATTTTGATACTTCATATGCCATGGCACATTGTAGAGATACTCAACTATACGGTGATCTGCAAAGGGTACTCTGGCCTCTAAGCCGCACTGCATACTAGTCCTGTCCATTCGTTCGAGCAATGTCTGCATGAACCAGTTTAGATTTAGGTAGCTTACCCTTCGTCTTTGCTTTTCCTCTGCTGTTTCCCCGTCAAGATATGGCACCTGAGCAATTGATTCCTCATAGTGGCTCCGAACAAAAGACTCAATATCCAGCTGTGAGTGAAACTCATCGTTAAGTAACACAGTTCTTGCGGATAAATCCATAGACCAAGGGAATGAGTCGGCACTCAGCATCTCTTCACGATAAAACCACGGGTAGCCACCGAATATTTCATCTGCACACTCGCCCGTCAAGGCAACCTTGTTATGCTCCTTTACAAGCCTGCAAAAATACATCAAAGAGGCATCCACATCAGTCATCCCGGGCATATCCTTTGCACACACAGCTTCAAAGAGTGTACTTATCAGGATGGAATCATCACACTCAAGATAGGTGTGATTCAAGTCATAAGCCTTAAGCATTCTATCTACATAAGGGCGATCCTGCTCTGGTTGAAAGGAACTTGATTTAAAATACTTTGAGTTGTCAACAAAATCAAAGGAAAAAGTATTTAGTTTGCAGTTTTTCTCCTGTAGGTAGTCAGACGCTAAAGCAGTGACAATACTCGAGTCTACTCCACCTGATAGAAAACTACATACCGGAACATCCGAAACCATCTGGCGGCGGACAGCGTCTCGCACCAGATAGGAAACTGTCTCGACAGTTTGTGTGTAATCGTCTGTGTGCTGCTTTGCAATTAACTTCCAATACTCAAATTGCTTAAAACCTTCGGCTGAAAAAATACACATACATCCAGGTTTAATTTCATAGATCCCCTTGAAAACTCCGCAGCCTGGGATCCTTGCAGGACCTATGCCAAAGAGCGACCTAAAAGAATCTATATCCGCTTTCGGCGTTATGTTGGGGTGGCAAAACAACGCTTTGATTTCCGAACCGAATACCAGTTCGTTGCCACATTGAGTATAGAAAAGAGGCTTTACACCCACGCGGTCACGGTACAAAGCTAGCTGATTTAGCTTTCCGTCCCATATTGCTATTGCAAAAATCCCGTTGAGTTTTGTGACAAAGTCCGCTCCATACTCCATATAGGCATAGAGAATTACTTCCGTATCCGTTGTGGTCTCAAACCGATATCCCGCCTTCTCAAGTGAAGGCTTTAGTTCTTCCATATTATAAATTTCTCCGTTATAAACGATAGCATATTCTGCATCATTTTTTCGCCGTATCATAGGCTGGCGGCCACCTTGAATATCCCTGATAGACAGTCGCGCTTGGGAGAGCCCCACCATATGACAGAGGTACTCTCCATCTTGGTCCGGGCCACGATGAGCAATTGTGGAGCGCATGTCTTTTAAAACCCGCTCCCATTTATCCGCATATTTCAAATAGTCGTTGCTAAAATCACAGAATCCAGCTATTCCACACATAGAACCTCTCCTTCAACAAAATGAGTTTTACGCAAATTGCATAAACTGACCAATATGAATATTTATATGCACGGTATTTAGTCTTAATTCTCTTTAAAAAATATTATTTAAAGTCTGCTCTCCACGGCGGAGTGTAAAAAATGTGTTCAATCCATAATCATCCACTCACTGGAAATGTTGCACCATATTAAGACCTTTACACCGCTTTTCATCAAATAGTTTGGTAGCTTTTCTTTGCACTAAGTTGGGAGAGGGTGTTTTGCTACAAGCAAAACACCCCTATACCACAATCTCCCTTTTCTCCGTTTGTATCTTTCCATGTTCTATGTTCTAACTTTTCTACAATGGTTAATGCATTATCTACTATGGAATATTACAACGTAATAATTATTCCACATCCTGCAGAGCATCGTAGCCTTCTTCGCCTGTTCTTACCTTAATTACATTTTCAACATCATATACAAATATCTTTCCGTCTCCAATGCGTCCTGTATAAAGAACTTTCTTTGCAGTTTCCACAACGCTTCTAACAGGAATCTCGCTTACAACAACATCAACCTGTACTTTAGGAAGAAGGTTAGTTTCAACTGGAGCACCACGATAGTATTCTGGCTTACCCTTCTGCACTCCGCAACCAACAACATGGGTTACTGTCATACCTGTTATTCCAAGATCTCCCAAAGCATTTTTAAGCTCTTCGAACTTTGCTTCACGACAGATAATCTGTACTTTAGTTATTTTACTTTCAGGTACGCTCTTGTGAGTTTGTGCATCTACACTTACAGGAACATAAGTCTCTCTATTTGCTTTTCCCTCTTCTCTTTCCATTGCAACATTGCTTATTTTATCAGATGTGTATTTTTCAACCTCAACCACAAAATCCGGATATGCAACGTTTCCATGCTCACCAATATCAAGTCCTGCAATTTCCTCCTCGGCAGTTACACGAAGACCAACTGTATGTTTAATTGCTAACCATACCAAAGCTGAGGATGCAAAAACAAATGCACCTACTGCTACAATACCAATTATCTCTGCAACAAGCAACGATGAGCCACCTCCATAGAACAATCCGTTCTGTGTGGCAAGTGATGTAACGCCTGCTTTTGAGAAAAGACCAACACAAATTGTACCAAGGATACCACAGCACAGATGTACTGATGTTGCGCCAACAGGATCATCTATTTTGATTCTGTCAAATAAAACAACCATAAATACTACAATAATTCCGGAAACCGCACCTATCAGTAATGATGCGCCAACCGTTACATATGCACAGCTTCCTGTTATACCAACAAGACCTGCAAGACAACCGTTGATTGTCATACCCAAATCAGGCTTACCAAGGAATATCCACGCAACAATTGTTGAAGTTACAATTGCCGCTATCGCCGCTGTATTTGTTGTCATAAGAATATGCATAACATCATACGGATTCTGGAAACTCATTGTAGAGCCGGGGTTAAATCCGAACCAGCCCAACCAAAGAACAAACAATCCGATTACTGCAAGAGACATATTATGTCCAGGAATGGCACGAGGTTTTCCGTCCTTGCCATACTTACCAATTCTCGGGCCTAAAATCATTGCTCCCGAAAGTGCTGCCCATCCGCCTACGGAATGAACTACAGTATCGCCTGCAAAATCTAAGAATCCAAGGTCAGCAAGCCAACCGCCGCCCCATACCCAATGTCCTACAATCGGGTATATAACTAACGTCAGAATAAATGAGAACAAAATAAAGGAAATATATTTTACCCTCTCTGCAACTGCGCCCGACACAATGGTTGCGGCAGTACCGCAAAATACTAACTGGAAGAAAAACTTTCCCCAGAAAGGAACATTACTTGTTAATGTGTTGTCATAAAAGGAGAGGTCGCTATTACCCAATATAAACAAGTTTTGTGTACCTATAATTGGGTTATCTCCACCGAACATCAGACCCCAGCCAAACAATATGAATCCAAGTGACGATATTGCAAACACAATAAAGTTTTTGGATAATATATTTACTGTGTTCTTTGAACGAGCAAATCCCGCCTCAACAGAGGCAAACCCTAAGTTCATAAAAAATACCAAAATTGCTGCTAAAAACACCCAAATAGTATCTATAATCATTTCTATACTCATTATTATCATCCTCTCTATTTTATCTTACTCCAAAAAGAAGTTCACCATATGACGGATAAGGCCATTTTTCTGAAGATGCAATTGTTTCCATTCCATCTGCCAAAATGCGTAAATCCTTCATATCGTCTAAAATCGTTAATTTATAAAAGTCTGCGAGTGAAGCAAGGTCATCAATTGATTTTGATGCAAGCAAATCTGACTCGAGTTTTTTTACCTGCTTGTTCATTGCGCCAAGCATTGCAGCAATGCTCTTGATATTTTCCTTTTCATAAGAGCAATCCACATCAGGCATAAGGTGAAGCTTGTCAAGAGCCGCATTTGCAAGGTCCTTTGCAAACTCACTCATTGCCGGCATGATGTCTTTTCTCGCCATATCAAGCATAGTAAGTGCCTCAATATTAATAGTTTTGCAATAGTTTTCAAGTTGTACTTCGTGACGAGCAACAAGCTCTGTCTTGCTATATACTCTATGGCATTCAAAAAGATTAATATTCTTTTCATCAAGCATATGTGCCAATGCATCAGGGGTAGACTTAAGGTTCAAAAGTCCTCTCTTTTCTGCTTCCGTTACCCATGCATCGTCATAACCGTCACCGTTGAATATAATTCTCTTATGCTTTACGATAACACTTTTGATAAGTTCGTTCAAAGCCTTTTCAAAGTCCTCTGCCTGCTCCAAAATATCAGCAAACTGTCTTAATACCTCTGCAACGCTTGTGTTCAAAACTGTATTTGTGCAAGAAATTGAAGATGCAGAACCAAGCATTCTGAACTCAAACTTATTGCCTGTAAATGCAAATGGGCTAGTTCTGTTCCTATCAGTAGAGTCCTTCGAGAATTTGGGGAGAGTATGTACTCCTATTCTCAAAAGATCTTTGCCTTTTGAATCATATGGCTTCTCCTGTTCAATTGCTTCCAATATCTCTGAAAGCTCCGAACCT
>JAQVYH010000017.1 GCA_029004515.1 Eubacteriales bacterium
CCTTATTCTCCTCGCTGGGACACTTAGGGACGGTACGATTTTGGGAAACTTAGGGACGGTACGATTTTTGGGACACTTAGGGACCGGGACACTTAGGGACGGTACGATTTTGACAACTTTATATTGACAAGGTTATAGTAAAAGTGGTACAATTTGGTTTGGGTGATTACAAATGGGCAGACAAGCTCGTCAATTCAGTAAAACCGGAATGTACCACATTGTTTTTAAAGGTGTAAATCATTGTCATTTATTTGAAGAAGTGAATGATTACATTAAGTTTTTAGATGAATTAGTACATAGTAGATGAGGAGTTTATTCCTACTTATGGCAAAAAGAAAATTGGGAAGCAGATTCGCAGAGAAATAATTCATTATTTAGAAGGTAAAGATCCAAATTATATTGCAACACTTGACAGGGTAACTCGTAATGAAATTTTGATTGGATTAAAAAATAGGGGATTATCTATAAGACAAATCGAGCGTGCGACAGGGATTTCTCGTGGAGTCATTCAAAAATACTGTCAATTAGGGACGGTACGATTTCAAAAATACTGTCAATTAGGGACGGTACGATTTTGACAACTTTATATTGACAAGGTTATATTAAAAGTGGTACAATTTGGTTTGGGTGATAAAAATGGGCAGACAAGCTCGTCAATTCAGTAAAACCGGAATGTACCACATTGTTTTTAGAGGTGTAAATCATTGTCATTTATTTGAAGAAGAGAATGATTACATTAAGTTTTTAGATGAATTAAAAAGGGTAAAAACAGAGTTGGATTTTGAAATATATGCGTATTGTTTGATGAGCAACCATGTTCATCTATTTATTTATGAAAAGAATATCGGTGATATTGTTAAGGTTATGAAAAAATTATTGACAACTTATGCTGGATGGTTTAATAGAAAATATAAAAGAAGTGGAACTCTAGTAGCAAACCGTTATAAAAGTGAGTGCATATAAGATGAAAAGTATTTTTATTCTTTGATAAGATATATACATCTTAATCCTATTAAGGCAGGTATAGTTGATAATATAACTGACTATGAATGGAGTAGCTTTAGAGAATACAAAGAAAACAATCAGAAAATTACAAACATTGATTTTATGTTGAATGCTCTATCCAAAAACAGAAAAGCTGCTACAAAAAACTTTTTAGAATTTCATCAAAAAATTGATAATGAGGAGTTTGTTCCTACTTATGGTAAAAAGAAAAGTGAGGAGCAGATTCGCAGAGAAATAATTCATTATTTAGAAGGTAAAGATCCAAATTATATTGCAACACTTGACAGGGCAACTCGTAATGAAATTTTGATTGGATTAAAAAACAAGGGATTATCTATAAGACAAATCGAGCGTGCGACAGGGATTTCGCGTGGAGTTATTCAAAAATGTTGACAAAATCGTACCGTCCCCAATTGACAACCCAGTCCCCCGTGGAGTTATTCAAAAATGTTGACAAAATCGTACCGTCCCCAATTGACAACCCAGTCCCCAATTGACAACCCAATTGACAGTCCAAAATCGTACCGTCCCCAATTGACAGTCCTATAATTATAGAAAATGTGATACTATATTTGCAAAGAAAGGAAAATGGGATACGGAAAGAGTGTATATGGAAGAGTTAGCTACAATTGGTATTTCATATAAAAGACCTGATGTGACATGGGCGTATGCAGCTAACTGGGTTACCACAGAAAATGCATTAAGAGAAGATTATGGATATGGGAGGAGAGTGAAATACAATGTGCCATAAAAAATATAGTTTTATATTTGTATGCCTTTTTTGTACAGTCGTACTATTTTCATTAATGTATATTTTTTTGAAAGAACCTGTTAATATGCGCTCTGCAAAAGTATTTATTCAGGGAGCCCAGACGCATGCTTCATGTATTATGGAGGTGAAATCGGACGGAACGCTTTTAGTAACAACCGGGGATAGGCTAATAGAACATTTTAATGAAGATTATGATAAATACACAAAAGATATCAGTCGAAGGACAAAAACTAAAAGATTGTCAAAAAGGCAAATTGTAAAAATAGAAGAGCTAATAAAAAAAGCTGAATTTGACGGTAGGGAGATTACAGATTTTTACAGTGGTATAGGAGCAGCCGATGCAGTTGAAATTTCAGTACGTATTAGCAATAATAACATATACACGTGTTATTATACGCCGATGGACATAAAAATTGAAAAACCCAATGCTTTGCAAGAGCTTACATATTATTTGGTGGACATATCACCAATGAAAATAATGTGGCTTACACCGTTTACCAAATTATACATACTTGAACATAGATTTTGTCTGGAAGGAGGGCATTTATATGTACGAGTAAATGAACGCATATATGGGATTGATGTAAGAATAATGATATCTATTGCCTTTATAATCGGATTTATATTATGCTTAGCCTTTGGAAAGTTTGCAACGAAAACACAAAAAAGACTGATAAATCTTATACCATATGTGCTATGTATTATTGGGGCGATCTATGGATTAATAATGATAATATATAAGCCAAATGGAGTTTATATCGAATCATCAGGTCTTTTTTATAAAAAAATATACTATAACTTAGTTGTGTTTGTATATTCACTATTTACCCTTATGAGCGTTATAACTATACAGATTGTAAATAAATCTATAAAAACACTTCAAAATCACAGAAAAATTAAGACTGAACAAATGCAATGAGTTTTGATATGATCTGATAGTTTGATTAGGGATGTCGTATATGTTAAGAATAATACGTATTAGTACATTGCATCCTGATGAGAAACTGTCTTTCACCGATTATTTATAGGAGCTAACCTGGGCTTTATCAGGTTTTTCAGCATTCAGTGAATTGAATAATAATACCATATATTATGTTTTTACAATTTAGCTGTCATTTAGCTGTCAAACATCAAAAATATGCGTTTCAGTAGAAGAAAAAAGACAAGCAAAAAGCCTGTAATCATTATGATTACAGGCTTTTTCGTTGGTACACCATCAGGGACTCGAACCCTGGACACCCTGATTAAGAGTCATAAAAGGGCATTGTTATAAAGTAGCTTGTTGCCTACGTAAGTGGCTCAAACCGTTGATGTTACTGAGTTTGAGAGTATACAGAAACAGACGGTAATAAACAGTAATAAGTCAGTCAAATTGTTAGTCAGTCAGTCAAAATTTAGTCAAAATAAGTGCGTGTAATACTAATTGTTTTTTTCTACTAAAAGAAACTTATCATTGATTGCTTAATCGTGATTAATAATAAGTTTCTTTTGGTGTTTAAGGATATATGAATATAAAAATACTAAAACCCAATTAGATTTCTGTATTTTGTCTTTTATATCACTTGTTTTGCAGAGTATTATTTTTGGTAGATTTGAACAAAAAAGTGACGTTAATTTTTGCATTTGTTGTTCGACATAATCTGACAAGTATATATATCAAAATCGTATATAATGATGTTGTGTTTTAATATATTTTGTCAAATATGAAGGATAGTAATTGTTATATCCGTTATTTACAAGAAATTAAGGATTATGTAATTAAAAAGAATATAAGAAGTAAAGACTTGTAAGAATAGGTATGTATTACCCATCACGACATTATAAAGATCATAAAAGATATGAATGTTACTAAGGGGACAGTCGGGAAAATTTGCAAAGCGATAAAATGCAAGCCAACCGGTAATATGTAATTTTTGAGTGGTTGTTGATTAGTGTTCTTTTTAGCTCACTTTAAAGAGCATAGAATAATAGTATGTATAAATATCAATAAAGTGAATTAAACACGTAATGAGGCATCATTGTTATGTATAAACATGCATCAGGCATTCATACAATTATCCCCGATAAAAAAGGATGACTAAGACAAATGCGATGAATAGTATGAATATTGAGGATTTATTTTGTGTAGCCATACCGCCATTGGTTTTTTAATTTAAATGCGATAATAACGGTATTACTGGAGCAATTATTTATTTACTTGATAAATAAAATAGTTTGTATGTGTGAGGTATGATAAGAAAAAATTAATAAAAACATAGAGCATACGAAATATACTGATTTACACAACAAGTATGAGCTGCTTTTATATATACTTAACCATTCTGTAAGTAGCTATTGACAATGTAAGAACGAGTGTTATTCATATCAAGAGAAAAGTAAATATAGCTAAAAATTAATAATTAAATCGGATGCTTTGGGGGTTTTGGCATAAACTAAATATGATAATTTCACAGCAAATCCGATTTTTTATTTTACATAAAAATATAATTAATATATACAAAAAAGAGGGGGATAAGTATGCAAAAGATCAAGATGTTGATGTGTGTGTTGTTATCGGTGATATTTTTAACAACGAATATGATAGTTGTTTTTGCTTCACCTGAGCAAGCTACTATGCAAACTGTGGCGAATGAAGAATTAATTGAAGAAGGCGAAATTGGCCAGATTGAACAAGCTGAGCCGGAGCATAAGGACAAGACAGATAAATATATAATAAAATACAAATCGGGTATTTTAGATAAAGAACTGAGCAAAAAGACAAAGAACAAGCTTGGTGCTGTTAAGGTGCAAAAAGGCAACGCCTATGGAAAGCTTAAAATCAAGGATAAAGGAAACGGAAAGAATAAGGACAAAAATAAGAATTCCGAACCTGGAGAGATGCTTTTTGTAGAGATTTCCGAAAAACTTGAAACAGAGGAATTTAAATCTATTATCAAAGCAAATGAGGATATGTCCGAAATTGAATATATACAGCCCGACTATGAACTCAGTTTATCTGATTTGGTCACGGGTGAACTTGAAATAGATATGAGTGAAGAAACTGCCACGGAGGATGTTGAAGGTGCGGAGGAACAGGCCGTGCCTGATGTTTCCGAGAATTCTCAAAACGAACAGGTTTCGGATGAGCCGACAACCGTCGCAGATCCGCCTGACAATGTTGATTCATTCAATATTGAAGACAGCTTAAATACAGCGTTTTCGGTATCGACAGGTGAGAATGTTACAATAGCGATTATTGATTCGATTATAGATATAAATCATGAACAGCTGGCAGATCACCTGACAATCGGTTGGGATTTTATTAATGATTCAGAGCTGAACATAAGCTCGGGCGAGACGGTAACCGAGAACCACGGAACACATATTGCAGGAATTATTGCAAAATGCACACCGGGGTCTTTAATCATGCCATTAAAGGTGTTTGAAAACGGCAACGCATATACAAGCGACATAATTGCTGCAATTGAATATGCAGATGCAAACGGAGCAAGCATTGTCAACTGCAGCTGGGGCAGCAGTGACGAGAATCTTGCACTTAAAGAGGCAATGGAAAATTCGGATATGCTTTTTGTTGCGGCAGCAGGCAACAACAGGATGAATATAGATAATACAGGCATTTATCCTGCGTCATATGAACTTGATAATATAATAAGCGTAGGTTCAATAAATAATGACGGCGGAATGTCATACTTTTCAAATTACGGCTTGACGGTTGATATAACAGCCTGGGGCAGAGAGGTCGAAAGCCTGCTTCCTAATAACGGCAGCGGAACAATGACGGGAACCTCGGTGTCTGCTGCATTTGTCAGCGGAGCAGCCGCATTGGTTGAGGCGGTAAGCGAAGAAAACACTGATATCAGAGAAGTTTTGATGAACTCGTCGGACAAGCTTACCTGCCTTACGGGAAAGGCAGCCGATGGAAATAAGCTGAACTTTTGGAACGCAGTAAACGCGCTTCCCGGCACACAGACCGAAGCAGAACCCGAGGATGATTTTGATGTCTTTGGATATCAGGCAACGCCTTCTGAAAATTGGGATTTGTTCTGCTCTCTCGACAATGTACAGGTTGCTACAGGTTCTGCCTTTACGGTAGTCCTGAAAAACGATGGTACAGTATGGACTTTTGGTTCTAATTATTGTGGTAACTTGGGTAACGGAGATGTACTCAACAGAACAGTTACGAGTTCTTCTACACCTGTACAGGTTGTAGGACTAACTAATGTTGTGCAGATAGCAGCAGGTATTGATCATGCTATTGCTCTTAAAGATGACGGTACTGTATGGGCATGGGGCGAAAATGGCGGAGTGTCATATGCCAATGTGGCAATACAAATTTCAGGATTTAGTAATATTGATAAAATCGCTGCTGGCGGGTATAACAGTGCTGTTATTGATAATAACGGTCTGATGACTATTATCGATTCCTGGTCATATGCTAGAACCTTTACCAGTGCAGAGCAGGTTGCACTTGGTGTTTCATTCTGTATTGTATTGAATACAAGTGGTGATGTGTATGCCTGTGGTTATAACGGTTACGGACAGTTGGGATTAGGCAATACTATTAACAGAACCACCTTTACCCATATAACAGGGCTTTCTAATATTACTGATATATATGCAACATATGATCAGGCAGCAGCAATAGATGCTTCGGGAAATTTGAAAACATGGGGTAAGAATAATGCCGGTCAGTTAGGTATTGGCAACCTGGATAATCAGTTAATTCCTTTGAACGTTCCTGGTATGGAATCAGTTGATAAAGTAGCCTTGGGTGAAGAACATACCTTGGCTCTTACTTCAGACGGTAAGGTTTGGGCATGGGGAGATAATTCTAAAGGTCAGTTAGGAATCGGTACTTTGGATAATTCTACAACTCCCGTAAGCGTTAATAATATTGGTAGCTTTAATACTGCCGTAGAATTGACTGCAGGTCAAAATCACAGTGCAGTGATAGACGAAAGCGCAAAAGTTTATTGCTTTGGTGACAATATGTACGGTCAGATTGGCGATGGTGTGCCTTTGGTTCAAACTAAACCGGCATTGGCAACTTTGGCACAGGGTATGACAGAATTTTCTGTTGGCTCTTATGAAAATTACGGATTAAGAGAAGATGGCACGGTTTGGAAAATAGACTCTGCTCTTACCCAGGTTAAAAATCTTCCGTATATTGAGACAATATCAAACCGCCTTGCAGTAGACGAAGACGGTTATGTATGGGAATGGTCAGATGACCTACAGGCGGAAAAGATAGAAGAAATAAGTAATATAAAATCAGTTTCCCAGAATGGATATCATTCAATGGCTCTGTCAAATGATGGCACTGTATATTGTTGGGGTGATAATGATTACGGTCAGCTTGGTAACGGTACAGTTATTGATTCTGATGTTCCCGTTGAAGTCACTGCTATTTCAAATGTTGATCAGATTTCGGCAGGCCTCGAAAGTAGCCTTGCGCGTGTAGGCGGAACAGTATATGAATGGGGTAGAAGGGCATTTGTTGAATACGAATACAACCCTGACACAGGTGAGGTTGAGGGACCTTTGTATGATGATGTTCCTGTTCAGGTTGCAGGCATATCAAATGCTGTTTCTATTGCTTCGGGTACATATCACGACTTGATACTTAAGAGTGACGGAAAAACCTATCAGTGGGGTTATTCTGCAGGTGACTATTCAGGTTCATTTACCTCAGTTGATACAACCAATCCTAATACAATAGGTGCAGGATTTGGGCTTAATGTAGCAGTAAGACCGAATGTCAACCATATCTTCCAGTGGGGTAATACAAGCTTTGAACAATGGATGGGCGAATTCTATGATGCATCTAATAATGCAAGCAGAGTTATTATGCCTTCAACTGTTGATAAAGTGTTCGTAGGTGACTACTATATTTACGCAATTACAGATGACGGTAATGTATATTCTTGGGGAAGTAACCTAAGATCCCTGCTAGGTAATGTGAGAAAACAGCATCATACTTTACCAAGTATTGTTAACGGTATAACTAATCTTGGAACAGAGAATGACTATCATGAACTTTCTTTGGGGGATACTATTAATGGTGCGATTACAACTGAAGGGACCTCTGACTTTTATTCTTTTACTGCTCCCATTGAAGGGGATTATATATTTAGTATAATCAGCGATGATAATGTTGAAATGAAAATATATGTCTATGTCCCTATAGGCGGATTAATTGAACTTGACGCTGATGCAGTTAAAAACAGGATAGGTTTAAATGCCTATGAATCAATATATATCGAAATTCATCAGCCCAATAACAAAAAGGGAAAGTATATACTCAGCGTTGAAGGAGATGGTGATATCAAAGAAATTGATATACAGGTTCATTCCGGCAAAAAAATTAATTTAGTTGTAACGATACAAAATATGCCAACAAATAATAGTGGACAATACACAATTAATTATGAGCCAAGCGAAATTGATCTTGAAGATTTATGCGCTTTAACATATACAAAAGAGTTAAGTGCCGGAACAATCAGTGGCCCTGATATTGAAATTATAAGCGTTAATAGAATAACTGGCGAGATAGTTTTTTCAAATCCAAATCAATATAATTGTAATACATCAAAAGTGCTTAATGTAATTGGGTTTGTAGGACTTGTTTCAGAGCCCCAATCAAAAATTTCAATAGAATGAAATAATGAGCTGAGGATGGAAGTGTATATGCATGGGGCATGAGTTCTCAGGACAGATAGGTGTTGGTTATATTGGGTCATATAAAAAATACATGTATCATTTTTAATAATTGCTAAACATATATCTGCAGGTGAAAAGCACAGTGCTGTGATACTTTCTGATAATAAATTAGTAGCATGGGGAGATAATACATGCGGTCAGCTTGGCACAGGGGGATTATGAAAACACAGTTGTACCTACCTATGTTACCAATTATACAAATGACACATTTATTGATGTTGAGGCAGTAACTTCTTGCACTTGTGCGGTTAAAACAGATGGCAGTGTTATAGGCTTTGGCGCGAATACCAACAATTGTTTAGGTGCAGAAGTTGGTACCAATACAAATGTTCCTGTTGTAATATCAGGATTATCTAACATTCAGACAATTGGTTACGGTGTTCATCATGGTATTGCGTTAAGTAATGATAATAATGTATACCTTTGGGGGAGAGACAACTACGGTCAGCTTTGCAGCACAGCACAGAAAACTGAAGTTACAGACCTGTCAGGAGTACAGATGGTTGCAGCGGGCAGAAATCATAATGTTGTCTTAACAGTCAGAAAAGTGTACGCATGGGGTGATAACACCTATGGACAAGTTGACAATGGAGATGTATTGCTCGTTAGTACGCTTGAAACACAGCCTAGCATTCAATACCAGACAATATTGCACTTATAAATATAATTTGCACCTTGAATAAAGAATACCATTTAGTGTTTTCATAAAAACATCCCAGCTAATGACAGAGGTAAACACACAGTAAAATACGATCCTGTTGATCTAGTGATTGTACATTTGTGTTCATTAACTTATAAAAAAGAACGTGCTGCTGGAGAAGTAATTGGTACAGGAATAGCAATTATTAATGTTGATACTAATAAGGGTGTAATTGTATTTAGGAATTATAATGAAATGGTTAACAACAGATCAAAGAGCCTAAATGTGATAAAGTTCAAAGTACTTACTGATAATACAAATTCTATAATTACTATTAAATAATACGAGGTGTAATGGATGAATACTTTTATAACAAATCAAAAAAAAGCGCTGATAGTGTTTTTGTTATCTACATTAGCTGTTTTGATGTTTCTTTTATTTTCCAAATATGGAAATAGTATAAAACTAATAATGTTCAATGACAACGCACATCAAGAATATTCTGTAAATGAACTTATGATTAAATGTAAGCCGGATTGTAACTACAATGATTTGAAAGATTATATTAAAAGAAAACATAACGATAAAATAACAGATATTAAATATGATGCTGATAGCAACATGTTGATGGTAACATGCCATACAAATACTGATGTCAAGAAAATACTTAGGACAATAAAAGATAATACGGATGTAGACTATGCACAGCCTGATTATATGTTATATCCAAGCACAGTTGTTGATTCAGATGTTCACAAGCAATGGGGAATATACAATAATGGACAAACCATAAATGGTGAAACTGGCCGAGAAAATGTTGATGTAAATTTATTGCCTGCATGGGATATAACTACGGGGCAAAATAACGTTATAGTCGGGGTTCTTGATAGCGGTATTGACATAAATAATTTAGAAATAACAAGCAATATATATGTTAATACAAATGAAATGGTTGAAAATGGTCTTGATGATGATAACAATGGTTACATCGATGATATAACAGGGTGGAATTTTGTCGATAACAATAATGATGTTTCTAATTCTACAATTTTAGAAAAGCATGGTACGATGGTTTCTGGAATTATATCTGCTTCAAAGGACAATATAGGAATAGAGGGAATAGCACCGAATGTAAAAATACTCCCGCTTAAATTCATGGATGAAAATGGTGGCAAAACTTCAGATGCAATTCGTGCAATTGAATATGCCAAAAATATTGGTGTTGAGGTTATTAATTGTAGCTTTACATGTAATGAGTATAACCAAGCATTGTATGATGCTATGATGAACAGCGATATTTTATTTGTATGTGCAGCGGGCAATTTTGGTTTAGATTTAGATGATGCTCCTGTATATCCAGCTGCTTATGAACTTGATAATGTTATATCGGTTGGAGCAATTAATAATATTGGAATAACTCCGTTATTTTCCAATTATGGTGAAAAAGTAGACATTGCAGCTCCCGGAGCAGATATTTATCTGTTGTCCACAAATGGAACGTACGAATATGCAAGTGGTACATCTTTATCTTCAGCTTTTGTGTCAGGCAGTGCTGCACTTCTTTTTAGTTATGACAATTCTATTACTGCTTCTGCTGTGAAAGATCGAATTTTAAACAATGTTAAACAGTCTAATCTATTAAATGGTAAAGTTAACACTAATGGTAGATTAGATGTGTTTGCAATACTCATGAATACTTCTGCTGAACTTGAAAACATCAGTGGTTATGAGGCTGATAACAAAAAAATTTACACCAATATTATGGGCATAAGCAGCATAAAAACTGAAGATGACTCAGAAAACAATGGTGATGTTAATATAGAGGGTGTAGTTGAAGAGGAAGATCCGTACATGGCAACATACATTGCAAAAAATAATGTTGATGTATCCTCTGGCGTTCTGCATATGGAATTTACCGATATGACTATAGCAGGTTATTACCCTGAACTTTCAGTAAAAAGAGTTTATAAATCAAAACCTAAAAAATGGAGTTTCAACTTTGATAGTGTTGCTACCTTATACGATAGTAGGCTCCGTAGATCTAAGTACAATGTCACTCTACCAAACGGTAATACAGTAAATTTTCAATATGATTCAAATACTCAAGAGGTAACATTATGTGAGCCCGTCAATTATTGTACTGCAAAGATTGACAGTAACAAAAATATATACTTGACATGTAGAGATGGATTTACATATATGTATCAATATATAGATGATTGGAAATATTTGTACCTAAAACAAATAATTGATTTGAATGGGAAAAGACTAAAAGTTGAATACGAAGGTGAAGTTGTTTCAGGACTAGTTGATTATAAAGGAATTCATTATACAATAAATACACATTCTATTGGCTTGTATAATAAGGTTGTAGATACAATAACAAATGATTTAACCCATCAGAAGATTACATATCAGTATGAAAATGAAAAAATAACAGTATCTAATGGAGAGAATATTACATATTATCATACAGACAGTTTAAATGGAAAACTCCTTAAAATTGAAGACAGCCAGAAAGGGGTTTTAAAGACATTTGAATATTATCCCGAGGAAAAGCTTATCACTGATAATATGTATTATGTTATGTATGACTCTGATATCGGTAGTTGTATTAAAACAATCACTGATGAGACAGGAGCAGTTACAACATATAATTATGAAACAAAGTCAACACCAATGTGGTGGCCGTATGAATATACAACATACGGCGGCCTCTACTATGTGAAAGGACCTGTACAGATTATAGAAAAAACAATTGAAACTATAACCGATAAAAATGGGGGAATTATACAAAATAAATATGATTTAAATTTTGATGTTGTTGCAGACAGCCCAATTAGTCTTGATGGTGATGATGCTGCACCGTACTTTATTGAGAATAGACGTATATCAACTGAAACAGATAATGGTCAAAATAACATACAATACGAGTATTATGACGATAATATAACAGTAAAATCAATTAAAGACGTGAATAGCAACCTTACTCAGTATTTAGATTTAAATGAAGTAGGAAAATACAGAAAAATAATAAATCCTGATGGCAGCTATAAATTGTATGATTATGACAGTCACGGAAACATTATATTTGAGCAGGATGAAATTGGTAATTCTGTTATATATATAAACACTTATGACGGATATTATTTAACAAAAACAGAAAAGATACAAGTCATTGACAATAGTATCTGGAAACCTGATAAAAGTAACGGCATGAGGCCTGAAAAAAATGAACTTGAACAGCCTGACGTTTCTGATCGCAGTGTGAAAAAATGTCTTATCACAACATTCGAATACACAACAACAGGAACAAAAGGATTGTTGGAAAAAGTGACGTCGCCTGAAGGAATAGTGACTAAGTACGCATATGAATTAGGTCAGCTATATAGCATACACAATATAGATTCCGATAACAATCCGAATGAGCAGAAAACAATATACACTTATAGGTTAATATTTAAAGATAAAGAAAGCGGGAAGATACGTGAAGCTTTATATGGTAGTGATAAAACGGATAACGAGATTTTTGCAGGCAGTAAAACAATAGAAACATCACCTATAGGCTACATTACCGAAACGATATATAACGTACGGGGGCTACAAGAGGAAAAGACAGAATATGGGAACGACAACAATAAAAGCATTGCAAAAACTGTATACAATTCTATAGGGAACATAGAACAAGAGATAAGTCCTAAACAATATGGAACCTCTAGTGCAGGAACAACTTACGAGTATTTAGGAAACAGTAGCTACATAGTCAGAAAAAACGATGCCGTAGGTAATGTAACAGAGTATGAGTACAATAATCCCTTCAACAAAATATCTCTTGAAAAAACGCCTTTAGGTGCATTATACAGAAATGAATATGACAAATCAGGAAAACAACAAAAAATATTTTATAAGGAATCGGAAACAGCAATTGAAGTTTTGTTGGAAGAATATGTTTTACTTCCAGATGGAAACACAACAGAAGTCCGCGACACACAAGAAAAACTTGATAACTCTGATAATTTAACAAGTGAGTATTCTATATCTGACGGAAGTAAAACCGTACGTACTCATAGAAGATATTATGCCTTAAAATCGAACGGCGAAACAGATACGACTAAGTACTATGAAACAAAATATGTATATGACTATAAGGGTAGACTTATCAAGACATTAAACTCTGATGGAACAATTACTAAAAAGGTATATAACAAAAATGGTACTGTTTTTTCAGAAAAAAATGCAGGTGATTACATAACATATTACAAATATAATTGTTTAGGACAAGTTACCGATAAATGGGAACAGCTCAATATAACTAAAGAAAATGAAGATAATTTTATATATTCAAAATATATTTATGATTCTGATGGTAGATTGCTTGACGAAATAACAAAAACAGACCTCGTAACTTATCCCTCAAACATTGATCTGCCTTCGGCATCCGAGCTTTCCTCCCAAGAATACCATGTAAAATCAACAACTTATTATGATAACGGTAAACCTGATACAGAAAGCACAAACGATGGTAATCTAAAAAAATATTATTATGATAGTTCAGGGAATGTTATAAAAATTTCAGAAAAGGTCAAAAAAAATGAAAATATTATAACAGAATATTCTTATGCTGTAAATAAACGTACCAATAAACCTGATGAGGTAAAGCACTTTGTCAGCAAAAAGGATTTGTATGGGTATTCCGATACTGAGACGGAAGATACTCCGATAATAACAAAATTCATCTATGATAAAAATGGCAACCTGTTATTTGAAACTAAGGAATCATATTCACAGGATGGTGTGTATTATCCCCAAGTATTAAAAGAATATGGATATGATGATCTTGATAGACGGACAATGGAATCCATTACAGATTCAGATGAGTATGGAAATCTCACAACAATAACAACTGAAAAGGAATATGACTATAGAAATAATGTTATTTCTGTAACAGACCCCAATAATTATGGGAAATCAGAACCACTCAAAACTATATATGATTATAATGGGCGTGGTTTGCTTGTAACAACAATAAACCAGGGATTAAATGGCATTAATAAAACAACTTTTTACGACTATGATCTTGCCGGAAGAAAAATAGTCGAGGTATCTCCCGAAAATTATAAAGAAGGATATGCCGAATTATCGCAGTTGAACAGAAAAGTATATACATATGATAGTATGAATAGGGTGGTTACAGAATCGGTTATATATATTGATAGTATATATAATGCTGCTGATGATACCTGGACAGAAGAGCAGGTATGCAACGTTACAGCTGCATACAAATACGATGATGACGGTAATGCTATTAAAGTTGTTAACGCAGAAGAATATGCCGATGCAAGCGGAGACAATGTATCGGAAAAAATCGAAAATGCTCACGGAAAAGAATATTCATACAATGCAAAAAAACTTGTTACAGAGGAAAAAATTCCATCAGCAGAAAACGCACAAGAGCAGCTTTCAATATATACATATAATGCACTTGGTCACAAAACCTCTGATGCGTTGAATGGAGAGATTATTAAACGTTTTGTATATAACGGCAGAGGTGACTTGCTAAAGGCAACTTTAGCAGATGAAAATGATGTGCTTGAAGAAAACAATTATGATTGTCTCGGAAATGTTGATATGCATAAGGATGGGAACGGAAATCAGACACTCTATACTTATAATGCTTTTGGTAAGGTTCGCAGCATTACACAAGTAGGTGATGAAAGTATTGATACATATGTGATATCATATCAGTACGATACATCGGGAAGAAAATGCATAAGCAATAGCAGCACAGGAATATCAGAAATAACAGAATATGATAATCGAGGCAATATATTAAAAACAACATTGCAAAAAAGTGACGAAAGTTCTGTTGTGAAAACCTGGGCTTATGACAAAAACGGTAATGTTCGTTTTGAGACAGACGGTAGAGAAAATATAACTGAATATTTATATGACTGTTTTGACAGAAAAACTAAGACAATAATCGCTTCAAGCGATATAAACCGAACAGTCCATACCCATTGCGAAGAGAAAACTTATGACCTCGATGACAATATCAAAACCGAAACAACAGGTGTATCCTCAGTATCAGGCGGAACAGAGTTTACAAATAGTTTTACTTATGATGCACTGGGCAGACTTGTTATACGCAAAAATCAGTATAATGATATAATTGAAATTTTGCAGTATGATTTAAATAGCGCACAAAAATATTCATATACTCCTGTATATAACAATAATAAGTATGAATATACGAAAAAGGAATTCACATATAATCTTAACAATCAGCTTATCACTACAATAGACGAGTGTGGAAATTTTGTTGTTCAGAGCTATGATGGAAGAGGAAATGTTTCGACTAAGAATGATGGAAACAGTGAACTTAAATATGAATATGATAAACTGAACCGTTTAGATAATGTGTCAGCAAAAAAGGGAAGTAAGTATATAACACAATCATCATACACTTACGATAATAATAACAATATGCTGACATCAACTAACGGAAAAGGTGATGTAACAACATATTCATATAATGCACAAAACAAGGTTAAGAGCGTAACATATCCCGGTGAGACAACATGCGAGAATTACACATATTATGCAGACGGTAATATGAAATCAAAAACAGACCGTAATACTGTAACAACCGTTTATACATATACCGTGCTCGGGAAAGTTAAATCAGAAACTGCTGGACCTTTATCTGTGTCATACGTATATGATAATGACGGAAATCCCACAAGCATTAGCGATTCATCAGGTACTATTACACGACATTTCGACGAACTGAATCGTACAATTTCAAAAACTGCCTCTGGGGTTACAATTAATTACACATATGATATAGTAACCGCCGAAGGACTCACTGCTGAACAAGAGTCAGATAGTTTTGGAAATACTACATTCACTGTTTATGACAAAGCCGGTCGTATAGCTTCAGTTTCCGATGGGAATAACGGTATCACAACCTATGCATATTACAAAAACGGCAGCGCTAAATCTGTATCATACCCTAACGGTACAATTCAGGAATATACATACTATAACAATAGTTTATTAGAATCACTTACAGGCAAACTTGGTGTGCAAGTGCTTGAAAAGTATATGTATACATATGATGCTGCAGGCAATCAGACTAGCATAGACGAAACCAGAGACGGCGCAAGCAAAGGAATAACAACCTATACGTACGACCATATGAACCGTCTTGATTCTGCAACCGAGCCTTCAGGCAAGCAAACAACATATAGTTATGATTTAGCAGGCAATCGTGAAAGCCAAACAGTGAAATATGCCGGAAACACTGTTGCAACTAATTATGCGTATAATGGTCAGCAATGGCTTTTGAAAGCTGTATCTGAGTCGGGAGGAAATAAAGAAATTATAAATTATCAGTATGATAATAACGGTAATTTGTACAGTAAATCTAAAGAAACACAGAATACAACTTCGGAACCCTCAATAAGTGAAATAATGATTTCCATTTTGGGTAAAAATACACCTAATGATATGGTGACACTGTATGAATATGATGAGTTTAACCGATTGACAACCGTGACTTCTGATGATAAAATTACTACAAATGGTTATGATGCTGAAAACAAACGAGTTTCGAAGTCCGTAAACGGTGAAAATGCTGTACATTATATTTATGTCGGTGATAATGCCGTATTAGAGTTAGACAGCAATAATGCAATCGTTTCAAGAAATGTATACGGCAAAAAGCTTATATCAAGAACCAATAATGAAATAACAGCTTACTATATGTATAACGGACATGGTGATGTCACAAGTCTTTCGGATATTGATGGCATAAATCTTTCATCATACAGCTATGACTCATTTGGAAATATAACAGATGAAACTGAAGGTTTTGATAATCCATATAAATATTCGGGATATGAGTATGACAGCGAAACAGGACTGTATTACTGTAGTGCAAGGTATTATGATCCTCAGATAGCAAGATTCATTTCACAGGATACGCTAATAGGCGATCCAAATGACCCTCTTAGCCTTAACAGATATACATACTGTTTTAACAATCCGCTTAAATACTATGATCCATCAGGACATTGGTCATTAAGTATCAGCAGTCTTTTTGATATGGCAAGTAGCTATGTAATGAATAACGTGGTTTCGCCAATACAAGACTTTGCAAAGTCAGCTTATCAAGCATTTAATAATTATGTGATAAGCCCCACAGTAAAGTTTGTTCAGCAATATGAGGAAGAAATAAAGACAGGTGCTATTGCAGCTGGTCTTATTGTCGGAGGAGCAGCACTTACTGTTGCAACAGGAGGAGCGGCAGCCCCGGCAGTAGCTCTAGCGGGCGCAATTGCTGGCGGAGCAATGATTGGTGCCGGTCTGGATATGAGTCTAACAATGGTGTTGGATTATAAGGACGATGGCGCAGTTAATTATCCGACTCAAAAATATGTTGCATCAGGTTTACGCGGAGGTATAATAGGAGGACTGACAGCATTTGGAGGAACAGCAGGATTATCGCTCGGTAAACTAAGTACTTGGACAGGTGCAAGCGTTACAGCTGGAGATATAATAGGACAACAAGTTGAATATGGCAGCGTAGATTATATCCAAGCTTTTACAAATGGCGCAACGGCAGGTATGACAGGTTATGCATTTGGATCAATTGCACCTCGTGTAGGTGAGTTTACAAGAAAGTTTACCACTAAGAGTAGTTTAGGAGTATTAGACAATGCAAACTACGCTCAAAGAACATACAGTACTACTTTTAGTGTTGAAGGGATGAATATATATTCAGAGTTAGCAGGATATAATATTAATACAATTGATGATTTGGTTAAAGTTATTAATACTGGCAAGATTAATGTGACTGATTTGCCTATAGATTATATAGTACGGGATGGAAACGCACTTATTTTAAATACTAGAACAACACAAGCATTAACACAAGCAGGAATACCCAGGAGTCAATGGAATGCTGTTAACAGAACAGGTGATGATCTGTTTGAAGAACTTCTTACTGGACAATTATCCAGAAACAAGTTAACTTCGCAAGGAATATCAATCGTGAGGCCAAAAGGAGGATATTAATGAAAAGTTATATAAAATATGAATTGCCTATTTTCTCATCAAGCCTAATAAATAATCCTGTTGTAAAACCTGAGGACATGAATATTATACTTGAGTTAACAGGATTTGATGAAAAAGACAAATTGAAAAAAATAATTATCCAATTCAATTCAGTGGTATGCTATAAATACACATTAGCAGGATTTACACCTAAATTATACAATTCGTATGATAAGATAGTTGAACTGAAGGAGTCTGAATGGTTACAAGAATTAAAAAATATAAACCAAGAAAAGTTTAGTTATTGGAAACCTAGCCACTATATTATATATTTGGATGAGGTTGGTATGTTTCAATTTATAGCAAAAGGGTATGAGGTGACAGAATATGAATGAATTGGAAGAATTAAGCAAAGAAATTTCTTATGCTTTACGACACGCCCCATTGGAATATGGACTAATGTTAGATACAAATGGTTGGGTTTCCCTCGAAAAACTTCTAGATGCTTTGCGTAGAAAAGAGAAATGGAAAAATATACGTGAAGAAAATTTAACCGAAATGATTGAGAAATCAGAAAAAAAACGCCATGAACTCAAAGACGGGAAAATTAGAGCATTTTATGGGCATTCTACACCTATAAAGGTATTAAAAGAAGAAATAGAACCACCAGAGATTTTATATCATGGTACAGCAAGGCGATTTCTTGAATCAATTAATAAAAACGGTTTATTACCACGGCATAGGCAATATGTTCACTTATCTCAAGACCCAGAGACTGCTGAAATCGTAGGAAAGCGTCATGATGAAAAGCCGTTCATACTAATTATAGATGCGAAAAAAGCATGGAATGAAGGAATAAAATTTTATAAAGGTAACGAACAAGTGTGGTTGGCAGATATAATTCCTAGTAGGTACATCAAAGAAATATATAGTCATAAAATGCTTTAAAATTGCTATAGGGACGAGGGCAGTTTTTTGTTACAATACTGCTTCCGCCCCTTTCTTTTTTGTGTTGACTTGCTTTGAATTTGATGATATATTGAGATCAAGTAAGTAATTGACGATGGCGCAGTTAATTATCCGACTTAAAAATATGTCAATTGACGAAGTCCCCAATTGACCAAATCTGTCTCAAATTGACAAAATCTAATGTATGCTATGCAAATACAAGGAATGACATCGTTCTTAGTTGGGTTTATGTACCTTAATATTCTGGATGAGATTACTGGAAATCGGAGGGTATGCCGAAATCATGGGTAACTAGCCAAAAAAAATAGCAACAAAAATGATAAATAGAGGGGTAGTAATGTTATTTGAAGTTGAATTAAACAACAAATTAAAATTTAAGAAGTAGTCAAAATGAAGAAGAACAAAATATTTTAGAAAATATAGTAAGGTCAAATAGAACATCAAACAACGCGATTTTCCACAATTCTTATAAGCTCATTTATTCCGTCAAACTTAGATATTCCCTTCTGTGACATATCCCAAGACTTTGAAAGAATATCACGAAAATCTTCCGCTTTTAAAACCACCATAGGACTGTTCGAGATTTCCACATCAACCCTATTGCCTTTTGAAATAAGATAATCTGAATATTTTTCCATATACCTATCCTGCTTTCTCTCTATCTCACCTATATAATTTTAGTTGTTTCAGGTGACGAATGACCAAGCATTGATTGTACTATCATAAGATTATCAGAATCTTGAGGATTTAATTTGTAAATCGTGTTGGCATAATACTTGCGAAAACTATGCGTGGATATGTCATAGCTCAGTCCAACCTCTGATATGGCTCTTTTGAGCATTTTTCTAAATGCTGAAGGTTTTGTGTCAACAATTTTTTCTGTGTAGCATTCATTTGGTGACACATTTGTTGTAGAAATAAAGTCTTCTATTTTCATTTTTGCTAATGCATTAAGGATAGGAGCAACTTTCTTTCCTGTTTTTTCCTCTTTGAGTTGCGTCAGGCGTTCTCTATACTGCCCTTCCCTCCTATATATATCGGACCACTTCAAACCACAAGTGTCTCCCACTCGCCTACCAAGTGCCGTCATAAGCCACGCCGTTATCCAGTGATTATAATACTTATTATTCCAAAACCAATTTAAAACTTTTTCTAAGTCCTCATAAGACCTAAATGCTTCTACCCTTGTTGGTTCGGATTCCATACGGGTCACTACACTAACATTTGTTATAAGAATATTTCCATCATTATCTATTTCTCCATCTATCCATAGCTGAGATTAATAATTAGTAAATTTAAGCGTTTCGGTATCATCTTCCGTTTCAATAGGAACATACTCAAACTCCGTCATAATATTTTCCAACTCTGTCATAGATAAAACTTCGTTCAAGATTTTTCCTTTAATAACATCTGTTTTCCTTGCCATTTTGCTACCCCTTTCTGATTTTTGAGTACAAAAATAACACCCTACGAAATATTATGCTCCATAAGGTGTTATATTTCGTTAATTAAAATACTATTTAATTGTTGTATATACATCACCTAACACACTTGATTCCTCTTATCTCTTATCATATTTTCCATTGACCATGTTTCTCTTTACTTGTGTATAAGATAAGTTATTCATATTTTTATCATAGCTCATTTTATAACAGTCCGTTCTGTCATTTGGATAATTATTTACCTTATATTCGAGACTTATCTTTCTAATTGCCCAAATTGCTATAATTACAATAGCCATTATAATATTTGTCATAATTTTGCTCCTTTAAATTTTATAATATTTTCAAAACTCTACCCTTGACCTACAATAAATTTCGTAGGCTTGCTGCCTTGTTTTTAAACCACAGATTTTAGCTATTTCAATACATTGTTTTCCCTCCTTTTTACTAGGGATTTTACTTTTATCCAAATATTTTCTCTAATAATTATACTAATATAAAGAGAATTATACAACCTCACAAGTCTTAATAATTATATCTTTTCATAACTCGTAATAAAAATATGATTGATAGTTGCTCAAACTTAAATTCAGCTTTAAATAACCTTTATATATTATCTATTTTTGCAAAGAATTCATAGTATAAAAATTAAATTGTTTTATATTTGTTCATTTAATGGAATGATAACCCTTGATAAACTCTACCCAATATCAAGCCCGGGATTCTGTAACGCTGGTTAATTGCTAACCTTGATTACATTCTGATTATACACTATTATTATGTACTTGTAAATGTTTTAAATACACTTTAATAGTTAAATAGTGCTCAAATTATTTGTATAAATGAACTGTTTTGATGTACAAATTTCACAATATACTTGACAAGTTAATTAATGTATATTATAATGATTTTTAATTGATATATTAGTAAATATATATAATTTATTTAAAATGCCATTACAATTGAAATATGAGCATATAAAGGAGTGTTAGTTATGTTATACAATGGAGATAGCAAACAAATAAAAATTGAATTTAAAAAGATTTTACTTGATGAAGGGATCACACTGACCGAGATAGCAGAACGGATGCAAATATCAAAAAATCAACTGAATAATACTTTTAATAAGGTTAACTTGTCTTTTACTGATATTTATAAAATGTTAGATGCTGCTGGGTACAAAATGCAAATAGAATTTATAAAAGAATAAAACATCAGCTTATAATATAAACGATAAAGATAATAACTATATTAAATATAACGGATAATAAGTTTATGAATGTTAATTACCATAAGATGAAGTTATGATAAAGTAATCATTATATATTCTTGATTATGATTTTTACTATAAAAAATTCATCTTTATACAGCGAACGATATAGCAGATTCCTTATATACCAAAGATAAATAAGTATCATTTTATAAGCTGATTATTTTCATTAGTAACACTTTGATTATAAATGTAACTAATATGGGGCATAGTTTACATTATATAAAAGACTTTAAACCGCTATATATCACTTATCTGTTCAACTCACACCTCAACTTTGTTTTTTCAAATTCAATTCCAATTAAGAGTGTCAATCCACTCTCTTTTTTTTGCCCATATATACTAAAAATTACATAATCATTCGATATAGACTTCGATATAACCCTTGTATAGAGCCAATTATGGTTCTTTTTTTTATGTTCAAATTTATCTCCTTGTAACATGTAACACTCAGAAACACCAGTAAAATCAATGCTTTTGACGAGAATATCTAATTCTACCTATATTATAGGATTGATTCTGTGTTTGCAATGGTCCATATATCTATTCAAAACCTTATACCTACTATCTTTATCAACACTTAAACTAACCATAATTATATAAGGGTAACGAAGTTAATTATTTTTACTTCACTCTTAATCTATAAATATTTATCATATACGGATAAAGTTATTTAATCTATTTTATTTTTCTCACTACAAATCTGCACTCATTACAAATAGTGCCACTAACTTTAATTAGTGCTAACCCATAATAAGAAAATGAAATAATTTTAACTTTTATTTTACAGTAAGTAGAGAATATATAGGTAGGGGTATATTTTACATTTAAAATGTTTTTAGTACTTTAGCACTTCAAAAATAAGGCGAAATGTTATAAAAATATTTTTGAAAAACACTTAAATTGCTGATGGCTACTGGGTTTGTGATCATTTTAGTGATTTATAACATAAACTATAACAAAAATAAGAAAAAGTAATAAAATTTTAAATAAAGCCCAATATTAGTAGGTTCCAAAGCAAATGTATTATGAAAGAAAGGGGTATTTAAAAGTGTTATTTATATTTTGATATTGTAAGGGGGATACGAAAAGACGACGTCAGTCGAGACAGTTTTGCAAAATTCACATATTAACGGATTAAAATGGAGAATAAGTAATTGTAGGTAAAAAAATGAGGAGTGATTAATTGAAAGTTAAAGTTTTAGATGTAATTATGGGCGGTGGGTAAACAATTGGAATGATAAATTATATGAATGCCCACAAAGGTAAGGAGAGGTTTTTATTTATAACACCTTATTTAACAGAAGTGCAAAGAATAATTGACGAGTGTCCTGACAAAATTTTCTGCCAGCCTAAAACAGGAAAGGCAAAACTTCGTAGTTTAAAGATACTTTTAGAGAGTAGAAGAAATATAGCTACCACACATGCTTTATTTCATTATTTTGATCAAGAAACAATTGACTTGATTAAAAACAACAATTATATACTCGTAATGGACGAGGTTGTGGACGTTGTGCTCCCTTATGAAAAGAGGACAAGTGATGAAAGAGTTGAGGGCATAACCCGTAGCGATTTGAATTGTATACTTAAAAATTTTGCGCATTTAGATTCTGATTCACATTTGGTTGTATGGGATGATGATACCTATTACGGTGGTCTAAGTAAATATAGGCGTATGTGTGAACTTGGGTGCCTTGCTGTGTACGGGGCGGGTCAAATGCCGTTATGGTTGTTCCCTGTTGATGTTTTTACTGCCTTTAGTGATGTCTATGTGATGACATATATGTTTGAGGCTCAAATACAGAAGTATTATTACGACATGAAGAATATTGAGTATGAGTATTTATATGTGGACATGGATGCTAATGGTGATTATTTTATTACTAAAAATAAACCCGATATAAAATTAAAAGATTATCGAAGTTTGATAAAGATTTGCGAAAAAGAAAAATTAAATCGTATTGGAGATAAACAACACGATTTGTCTAAAGCGTGGTACGTGAGAAATCAAGATAATTGCCTTATGGGTCAATTGAAGAACAATGTGGGGAATTTCTTTAAAAATATATGTGTCGCCAAAAGTGAAAGATGTTTATGGACCACGTTCAAATCGTACAAAAGCAAGATTAGAGGTAAGGGATATACTAAGGGTTTTATTCCTTGTAATTTAAGGGCTACTAACGAGTTCCGAGATAGGGATTGTTTTGCTTATCTAATGAATAAATACCTGAATCCTTTCGTCAAAAACTTTTTTGCACAAAATGGAGTTAGCATTGATGAGGACAAGCACTCCTTATCTGAGTTGTTGCAGTGTTTGTGGCGTACATGTATACGTGACGATAAGCCCATTCATGTGTTTATTGCTCCTTCCAGAATGAGAAAGCTCTTAAAGCAATGGATTGAGGAAAACAGCCCAAAATAAAATAAAAATTCGTTAATAAATATAGAATAATATAGTAAGAGCCACCAACTCTAACACAAAACGAAAAAACAAAATTATAAAGGAGAGATTTTTTAAGTTAATGACGAGGACGGAAAAAGATTATACATATTTAGATTATAATGCAATACAAGAGGAATCACATCGTATTGATTGTACAATTAGTGCGGCTTATTTTAGTATGGCACAACCTAATCCACATAGAATCGAAATAACTGCGTGGGATATTAATAAATATTTGAAGCATACAACAGGGGGTGCTATTTAGTGGCTTTGAGAATTGAAGAGCAAGAGCTATGTATAAACGCTATGCGTGACGAGGAGTTTGCCACCGCATATTGTAGTGACAGTATGTGGATAACAAAGTTTGACAAATTGGTTGAGAAATCGCCGGACTTATTTGAGGTGGTATTTGAAACCGATTGGGGCAAGACATATAAGTTTCCAAAGAGACTAATTAGCATTAGAAGTTGCATCGTCACAAGAGAGATGTCAGAGGAACAGAGACAACTCGCCTCTGACAGAATGAAAGAGATGAGGAAAGGTAATAGTAAATCTTAATGAATTTTCTTACTATGCAACTTAATTAACCTAAGAATTTATAATAGATGGTTATGGGTATATAATCTCATACCCAAACAACTTTAACTTTAATTTTATGGTTATAGAGACTGTAGAAAATGAAAGGATGATTTAGTATAAGTCAATACGGCATTAAAATTAAAAATATTAGCGCAGGTATGTTATACGATGTAAATTTCGGAACAAGAGATTATTTTACATATAACGATGCAATGTTAAACAACAGCCTATTCAGTTACTACCTTAAACGCAATGGGTTGAATGTATATAGACGAAAACTAGAAAATGACGGATCAAAAGATGAAAGCACAAGAGATATTGTATGTTTAGATTTTGACTTTGGCAGTCGTTCTTATTGTGAAGAATTTAAAAGGTTGAAGAAGCTTTTGGACGTAGACCTATAGAAGATTTTCGTGAGACAATACAACAAGCGATAAGTAATATTTTATGTAATATAGTGTTTAATGAACTAACTAAACTCAACAATATAAAAACAGTAAAAAGAAAGGATAATGTATTATAAGTATGGTAAAAAAACAAATGAAATTAAAGCATTTCTGTGAAGAATTTGATATTCCAAGAACAACCGCCTTGCAGTGGGCACATTCTTTAAATTTTCCAGCCTACAATTTGTGTGGCAGGTGGTATGTGGACATCGAGAGATATCACAAGTGGAGACAAATAGAACATGCTAGATCATATAAGTAAACTTGATATATTTATGTACGCGTGATATACTCAATATAGTATTACACGCACTTCACAGAAAGGAAGTGCAGAAATGCCGAAATATAAAAAACGCGCTGATGGTAGATATTGCAAACAAATACTTGTTGGGTATAAACCTGATGGCAAACGCAAAATGAAAACTATCTATGGGAAGACCATAAAGGAGGTTGAAAACAAAGAACGGGAAATTAGAGATAGTATTGAGTGTGGGACTAGATTGATTCAAGACGATATAACACTAAAAGAGTGGGGAACAAAATGGTTAAAGGTATATAAAACAAAAACATCTGCCAGTACATATGCATCATATGAAAATTGCTTGAGAAACCATATAATTCCCACAATCGGACATATACCACTCACAAAGCTTAAACCCATACAAATACAAACATCTCTAAATAATCTCATAGATAAAGGCAAGGTTAGGATGGCAGAGCTTTATAAACTTACAATAAAGCAAATAGTAAACCAAGCGGTTGAAGAGGGAATAATTGCAAAAAGCGTGTGTAATTGTTTGGACACAATAAAATCCCAAAGAGAAGAGAAAAGAGTTTTGTCTGACTTTGAATTAAAATGTATAGCAAGGACTAAATATACTGATAAAGAAAAAATGTTTCTGGACATATTGTATTATACAGGAATAAGAAGAGGGGAAGCTTTAGCTTTAAAAGTAAATGATTTTGACAAAGAAAACAGAACAATAAAAATTAGCAAAAGCTTGGACATTAGAGAAAACACACCTAAACTAAAAGAACCAAAAACAAAGTCTGGTTATAGAGAAATACCTGTTCCAGACATATTGTTTAACGAACTTGTAGAATATACCACCAAACAAAACGCTATATATCTGTTTACGATGAATGATGGTAGATTGGTGTCGCGTTCTTCGTTTAGAAAGATGTGGGATAGTATTATAAAGAAAACGAAGCTGACGGCAAGTTTGTTAGAAGAAAAAGCTGATGAATTTGAAGGCTTAAAAGTTATCTCCGATGAAACGATTTCTTTTACGCCACATACTTTTAGGCATACGTATGCAACTAATTTGTATTATGCTAATATGGACATAAAAAGAACTCAATATTTATTGGGACATTCAACTTTAGATATGACATTAAGAACGTATACTCATTTGCAAAATAAGAATAATACGGAAACTGCTAATAGAATAAACGAGTTCTTCAGTCAGTCAAAATTTAGTCAAACAGCAATTTGAACGTTTTTAAAGAAAGAAGAAAAACCCTTAAGGCCATGTGCCTCAAGGGTTTTCGTTGGTACACCATCAGGGACTCGAACCCTGGACACCCTGATTAAGAGTCAGGTGCTCTACCAGCTGAGCTAATGGTGCATATTAATTTGGAGCTGATGAGCGGATTTGAACCGCCGAACCTCTTCCTTACCAAGGAAGTGCTCTACCAACTGAGCTACATCAGCAAGTTTTTAGCGCCGCAACAACATTGATTATTATATATTAAAGTATATTAAATGTCAAGAGTTTTTACTAAAAAATTTCCATTTAACTTTTTTGTAACATTTAAGGTTTCATTATGTCGATATATTTGTTAAAATGTTACACATTCTCCTTATTTTTTATAGATAGTATAAGTACGGTAAGTATTATAACTCCAAACCCGACAAAGTCCATTGGGGCGAATTTTGTATTAAGCCACACCGAAGAAATAACAGTTGCAGAAACAGGTTCGACGCAGGCAATAACACTTGCTCTTACAGCACCTATATCACCAACACCTTGAAGAAATAACGTATAAGAAATTACGGTACCTACTATAATAATACCCGCCATTGCCATATAACCTTTATAATCAAGTGATACAGGGATCTCCCAAGCCCTAACAATTAAAAACAGAAATATCCCGCCTATAAGCATACCAAAGGCAGTTACAGGAAGACTAGAATATTTGCGAATGATTCTTTCAGGAATAACTGTATACAAAAGCAAGCCGAATGCTGATATTATCCCCCACATAAGACCTTTATCAGATATAATCATTGTCTTTGTATTACCATGCGTTGTAATTATGAAAACACCTGCTACAGCTAATAAAACACAGATTGATTCTTTTATTTTAGGAAGTCTTTTATTTCTTATGCAAGTGTATATCATTACAAGTACAAGCCCAGTGTATTCGAGGACAGTAGCAGTTGCCGCGTTTGTATATCTGATGGCAGCAAGGTATGAGTACTGACATGAAATTAGTCCAATAAGTCCGAATGCAACTAGTGATAAAGAATCTTTTTTGCTTCTCCAAATAGTAAATGCTGCACTCTTTTGTTTTATTATTAGACAAAGTGTAAGTATTATACCTGATGTTAGTAACCTGACTGCTGTTAACCATTGATAGTCTACATTATAGTTCTGAAATAGGTATTGTCCACAAGTGCCTGAGAATCCCCAGAATATTCCACCTAGCATAGCGAAAATAACTCCTCTTGTAAATCGGTTTTGTTTGTTCATATGTAGCACATTCCTTTAGTGTGATAAGTCCTAGTAAGGATATCATTTAACGCTATTTTTGTCAACGAAGCATGTAACAAGTATAAATATTAATATTTATGCTATTTTGTACGCATATTTTGAATAATTATGAGAGTTTTAAACATTATCTTGTCGAAATAGCGCAATACTAGTAATATATTCCGTAGACAGCTAAAATAAAGAATGGTAAAATATTGACCTGAGGAGGTGTGTTTGTGCAAGAAATTACAACATTATCTAAATGCGTCCAACATCATAGACACCTTATGCAAGAGTCTCAGGAAGTATTTGCTGAAAAGTGTGGATTAAGTTCAGAGATGATAAGTCTTATAGAAAGGCAAATGGTTAATCCTACATTAAATTCAATTTCAAGAATATCTAAACATATTGGGTTGTCTGTTTCAGAAATATTCGCCTTCGATATAGATAATATATAAACTAAATAATTGTGTTCATGGAAAGAGGAGGAAAGATACTGTGGCTTCTAATCCAAAATGCTCTAAAGTACAAGTGATAGGTCTTATTTTGTGGGGCATTACAATTAATGGTTTTAAAAAATTAAGAAAAATGTCTCTTATTGTTGTATACTTTTTTAGGAAGAGGCGTATAGGTGTTCACAATTCATTATCATACCGAGCATCAATGGAAGTATACGATACTAAGAAATTTGCAACTCGTGATAGAGATATTTACTTTCCTGTTTGTCCAAGATGTAGTATGACGATAGAAAGAGAGTTTATGTCTTACTGTGATAGATGCGGACAAAGACTTAATTGGAACTATTACCAAGGGGATTCATGATATATAAGCAGCAGCTACGTTAGTGGTTGTTTTTTTTCGCCATAAATCTCATATTGAATTATTATTTAGTATGATATATAATTAGTGTGAATAAAATAATAGTAGGTGTTGAATTGTATAAAATTAATGATTTGCGAAAAAAAGTAATATTCCTATGTGCTTATACAATTATAGTTTTCTCATTCAGATATTTTGACGTAACATGTCTTATATATAGGGTTACTGGCATTCCTTGCCCGGGCTGTGGTATTACACGAGCCTGCCTATCTGCCTTGCGCTTTAACTTTGTAGAGGCATTCGCATACAATCCTATGTTTTGGTCCGTGCCAATTCTTTTATTATATTTCATTTTTGACGGGAATATTATTAAAAGTAAATTTGCGAATAAATTGATTTTTTCATTAATAGTATTTGGCTTTATTGTTACTTGGCTATTAAAAATTATTGACTTGTATTGACAGTTATCAAGGTCGATGATATTATTATGTAGAATAGAAAAAGGGGATGATTATATATGTATTGTAAAAATTGCGGCGAAATTTTGGGAGACAAACAATTTGTATGTTTGCACTGCGGAGTTAAAGCCGGTAGTGGCTCATCATACTGTTGGAATTGTGGTAAGCAGGTTGATGAAAATGCTTCTGTATGCTTAAACTGTGGTGCATCTACTCATGCGAATGCTGCTAAATCAGGAAACTTAAACGGACAAGATAAGATTACAATGGCACTTATTTGTTTCTTCTTGGGTGGCTTTGGAATTCATAACTTTATGATGGGTGAGAACAAGAAGGGTATCGTGAAAATTATTGCATCATTATGTTGCGGATTCGGAGGGGTCCTTGCCCTTATAGATTTTATAAAAATTCTAATGGATACATATGTAGTTGAACCAGAAAAGCTTATCTAAATGTATTAACGCATACAATATGATAGTGAAACAAGACGTTTTTTGCAAGTCGAAAATGTCTTGTTTTTTTGTTACGTAAGCTATTTTTGTAAGATTAATTGTAAATTATACTTGAAATCTATGTAAATATAGTATATAATTACAGTACGAAATTTAGTTCACAACAATACAGGAGGAAAAAAGATGAAAAAAATTATTTCTATCGCTCTGATACTTGTAATGGTATTTGCGATAACAGCTTGTGGCGGTTCAGCCGGTACAAAAATGACAATGGGTACAGGTGGTACATCCGGTACATATTATGGTTACGGCGGTGTTCTTGGTCAATATATCAGCAATAACGCCAATATCGGTGTGACAGTTGTTTCTACTGATGGTTCAAAGGCAAACATCCAGGGTATTCAGGCAGGCAACTATCAGCTCGGTACGGTTCAGTCAGATGTTATGGCTTATGCTTGGGAAGGCACTCGCGCATTCGAAGAAGATGGCAAAGTTGATTCATTCAGAGTTGTTGCTGGTCTCTATGGAGAAGCGGTGCAGCTTATAACAATGAATAAGAATATTAAGAGTGTAGCAGATCTTAAGGGTAAGAGCGTTTCAATCGGTGCACCTGGTTCTGGTGTTTACTTCAACGCTGTTGATGTACTTAATGCTGCAGGACTTACGGAAAATGATATCAAGGCTCAGTATCAGTCATTCGCTGATAGTGCAGATGCTTTAAAGGATGGTAAGATAGATGCTGCGTTCATCGTAGCTGGCCCTCCAACACCAGCTATCACAGAACTTTCTACAACTAATAATGCATATTTAATTCCGATTGATGGCAAACTTGCTAAAAAGATCATGGCTGATTCTCCATTCTATACAACATATAAGATTCCTGCCGGAACATATTCAGGACAGGATAAGGATGTAGAAACAATTACAGTTAAGGCTACTTTGATCGTAAGTGCAAACGCTTCTGATGAGGATGTGTACAACCTTACAGCGGCAATTTTTGATAATGCTGAAGCCATTACTAAGGAAAATTCAAAAGGCTCTGAACTTAGCATCGAAAATGCAACAAGTGGTATGACAGTTCCTTTCCATGCTGGCGCTGCTAAATATTTTGCAGAAAAAGGCATAGAGGTTCCTGTTAACTAAATAGCCCTAGCAACTTTTTGGCTGCGGCGTCTATATCGTCGCAGCCTTTTTAATGTAATCTTAAGGAGGTATTTTGGTGCTTTTTAACAAGAAAAAGACATCAGAGGCACATCAACCGATGGATCTCGAAACAGTAATGAAAAAGTTCGACAGAGAGTCAAACACAAGAATATGGGAGGGGAAACCTAAGTTTTTTGTAAGTTGTATTCTCGTTTTCTTTTCTCTTTTTTGTATGTATGTAACACTCTTTGCCAGTTGGTTGGAAGAAATCAGACTTACATCATTTGTTGGTTTTATTGTTCTTATAGGATACTTAGTATTCCCTGCCAAGAAAGGCACACAGAAGGTAAACAGTATGCCTTGGTATGATATTGTGGCAATGATATTTGGTACAGCTGCTTTCTTCTACTTTACGTTTAATGCTAAGGACATCATTCAGCAGGGTTCCATTTTGGAAACACATCAAATAATAATTGGTATTGTTGGTATCTTGTCTTTAATTGAGGTTTGTCGTAGAAGCGTTGGCATGCCTATCGTCATTGTGGCAGTAGCTTTTATTGTTTATGCTCTATTCTGGGGTTCTTCTAACCCAACAGTAATGGGTAAATTAAACTATATTACCCATAACCTTTTCTACACAAAGGAAGGTATTTTGTCCACTCCAATTAATGTTTCATCAAAGTTTATTGTAGTGTTTATTATATTTGGTGCATTCCTTGAGAGAACAGGGATTGCAGATTTCTTTATTAAAATTTCTAATTCAGTTGTAGGTGGATTTTCCGGTGGACCAGCAAAGGTTGCTGTTGTAGCAAGTGCTCTTGAGGGTATGGTATCAGGTTCGTCCGTTGCAAATACTGTAGGATCAGGATCTGTTACTATCCCACTTATGAAGAAGACGGGTTATAAGCCTGAATTCGCTGGTGCTGCAGAAGCTGCAGCTTCAACAGGAGGACAGATTATGCCCCCTATCATGGGTGCGGCAGCTTTCCTTATGGCAGACTATTTAGGCATGCCTTATGGTAAGATCGCTGTTATAGCTATTCTCCCTGCTGTTTTGTATTTTGCAGGAATATTTATTGCTGTTCATCTTGAAGCTAAAAAAGAGGGCCTTCGCGGTCTTACAAAGGAAGAATTACCAAAATTCCTTCCATTGCTCAAACAGTCATATTTATTATTACCATTGGTTCTTCTTATTTACCTTGTTGGTACAGGTAAGAACTCACTTCAGTTTGCGGCTACTATTGCTATTATAGTTGCGATTGTTGTTAGCTTGTTCAATAAAGAGAACCGCATCACTCCAAAACGAATCTGGGAGGCATTAGCAGCAGGTGGTCAAGGTACCATTACTGTAGCAGCTGCTTGTGGTGTTGCCGGTATTATTGCAGGAACAATCACTATGACAGGTCTTGCAACAACTATGATTAATGCGATTGTTGCATTAGCAGGTGGACAAGTTATAATTGCGCTGTTCTTAACAATGCTTTGCTGTATAGTATTAGGCATGGGTGTTCCAACTACTGCCAATTACTGTATTATGGCGGCTACTTGTGCTCCAATTCTTATGCGAATGGGGGTTCCTCCTGTAGCGGCACATTTCTTTGTGTTCTATTTTGGTATTGTAGCTGACTTAACTCCACCTGTTGCCCTTGCGGCATATGCAGGTGCGGCTATTGCTCAGGCGAATCCTATGAAAACAGCCGTAACAGCAACAAAGCTTGCAATTGGTGCATTTATCGTTCCTTATGTATTTGCACTTAACCCTGCAATGCTCTTTATTGATACAACAGTGTATGAGGTAGTAACAATCTGTATAACATCACTTGTTGGTATATTTGCGGTTTCTGCATCTCTTGAAGGATATTTGCTTCACCATATGCCATGGTATCAGAGAATACTCTGTCTGACTGGTGGTCTGCTTCTTATCTATCCAGGGCTTGTAACCGACTTAATCGGATTTTCCCTCGTAGGTACAGTACTTGCATTACAGTTCTTCACAAGAAAAAAATATCTTAGTATGAGAAACTAAAATTTCATTAATAATGAGAATCTCCGATGTTTGAACTGCACCAGTTTGTGCGGACAGTACAAAAACAGACCTCATGGTAGGCAAAAATTAAATTTTAAGCGACAAACTGATTTCGTTTTTCTAACGGAGTCAGTTTTGTTTTTAGTTGTAATCT
>JAQVYH010000018.1 GCA_029004515.1 Eubacteriales bacterium
AGAGAATTCAACTTAAAACAAAACTGACTCCGTTTGAAAAACGAAGTCAGTATGTTGCTTGAAAATTTAATATTAACTACCATAGGCTGTCTTTTTTGTACTGTCTGCACAAATTGGGGCAGTTCATCAGATGAAACAGCTTTTTTAGGTTATATAACAGTAATTAAATCATCCCTTATAAATACTGATGGCAAAACTATTCTTGATACACCAAAATCGCTTGACCGCTTCTCATCAGCTGTTATTAAAAGAAGCACAGCAGACTTTAACAATACAGAGGATGAAATATGGGGTTACAAAGGATATGATGGTAATATGAAGAATTGGGATGTTCAAAAGCTTCTTCGTGACAACTCAAGTACCGATAGATATTATCACACATCATTTACCGAAACAGGTACATATGGAACGATGAAGTCTGCTCACTTCAATCTTCCTTTAGGTCAAGGAAGTATGTGGGATCTTTCAAACTTCAAATATGTTACAATGAGTATTCGTTCCAACACAAATGTAGCAGTAAGACTTTATCAGAATGGACCTTCTGCAAGAGAGACTAGCTCGGGACCTACAATCCCTAATACCAACGGTAAATGGGAAACTGTAACAATCCCAATTGAGGATTTCCTTTCAAGTTGGCTATACAATGATTTCACAAGAAATTCGTCAAGAGTAAACTATGTAATATTCTATCCATCCTTCACCGAAGGTGGCAACACCGACAGATACTTTGATGTGGATAACATCTCATTCAACTGGACAAATAGCAAGGTTGGTATAACAAAGATTGACTTTACAGATAGCACAGGTGCTTCAATTAACAGCAAGGGTTTATCAGCAGGCAAAGTGAAGGCTACTATAACTGTAAGTAACACAAAGGATATAGACGCAGGTAATGAAGCCGCCAATGTGCTTGCAATATTTGCGCTGTATGACAAGACAACAGGAGATTTAGCTGAGGTCAAAGCATCTTCTAAAAGCATTGAATCAAATAAAACCGTTAGCATTTATGATACAATTAACGTCCCAGAAAACGCATATGACAGATACGAACTTAAAATACATTTATGGGACTACGAAACTTTAACACCTATAACCGAAAGTTATATATTCTACTAAGGAGATGATAAAAAATGAAAATAGTGCTTCTTGACAAATCAACCCTCGGAGAAGGACTTGACTTCTCAGCATTCAAACAATTTGGTGATGTAGAGCTATACGATATTACCCCTCCATCACAAATTACCGAAAGAATACTTGATGCAGATGTAGTAGTTGTCAATAAAGTCAACCTTAATGCAACAAATTTAGCTGATGTGAAAAACCTTAAGCTCATCTGCGCATTTGCAACGGGGTATGACAACATTGATGTTGAATATTGCAAGTCAAGGGGAATTGCTGTAACAAATGTTGTCGGATATTCCACATATAGTGTGGCTCAGCTCACTATCACTATGGCGCTTCATCTCACATCACATATTCCGGAGTATACAAGATTTGTAGAAAGCGGTGACTACACAAAAAGTGGCATTCAGAACCGCCTTATCCCTTTATATCATGAATTATACGGCAAGACTTGGGGTATAATCGGACTGGGTAATATAGGCAGACAGGTGGCAAGATGCGCCGAGGCTCTTGGTTGCAATATTATCGCATATACGAAAACGCCTAATCCGAAGTATACCTGCGTAGACCTCGACACACTTTGCAAAGAGGCAGACATAATTTCCATTCATACTCCTCTTACACCGGAAACAACGAAATTAATTAATAGCGAAAAACTTGCAATTATGAAAAAATCTGCTATAATAATCAATGTTGCCCGTGGGGCAGTAGCTGATGAGGAAGCTCTTGCAAACGCAATCAAGGATGAAAAAATCTCTGGAATAGGCGTCGATGTGTATTCAACCGAGCCGTTCCCCGCAAGCCATCCATATAACGAGATTGCCCACCTTGACAATGTATGTCTTACTCCTCATATGGCATGGGGTGCACTCGAGGCAAGGGTGAGATGTCTTGAGGAAATTATTAAGAATATTACAGCGTATACTAACGGTGAAGAAAGATGCCGTGTAGATAAATAAACAATCACGGAGGATATAATGACAGAAACAGTTTTACAAACAAAAGAAAACAAAATGGGCACAATGCCTGTCCTAAAACTACTTATCAATATGGCAGTGCCTATGATGATTTCAATGATGGTACAAGCTCTCTACAATGTTGTTGACAGTATATTCGTATCTATACTCAGCAAGCAAGCATTAGAAGCCGTAACCTTTGCCTTCCCAGTACAGAATCTTATGATTTCTGTAGGTGTTGGTATCGGTGTCGGTATAAACGCACTTTTATCAAAAGCGCTTGGGGAAAAAAAGCATAAAACTGCAAATGAGATTGCGATGCAAGGCTTACTGTTAAACTCCATAAGCTATGTATTATTTCTGATTCTTGGAATATTTGCAACAAAGCAGCTTGTTTCATCACAGACTGCAGATCCAAGTATTATTCAGCAGGGAACAGAATACCTTAGAATATGTCTTATATTCTCCTTTGGTTTGTTTATGCAGATTACATTTGAGAGGTTTCTCCAATCAACAGGCAAAACCCTTCTTGCAATGGTTGTACAGATATGTGGAGCCGTAATTAATATTATCCTTGACCCAATCCTTATTTTTGGTTTGTTTGGATTCCCAAAGATGGGCATCGCAGGTGCAGCGATTGCAACTGTAATAGGGCAGATAATAGCAGGTATTATCGGATTCATTCTTAATATAAAATACAATCACGAGATAAAATTATCCTTTAGTGATATGAAACCAAAGCCTAAGACAATGTGGAATATTCTATACATTGCTGTACCTTCCATACTCCTTGCTTCAATTGGTTCTATAACAACTTATGCGATGAACAAGATACTTAACAAATACGACAATGCAGTTGCAGTATTTGGTGTGTATTTCAGGCTTCAGAGCTTTATATTTATGCCAGTGTTTGGTCTTAACAATGGTATGGTGCCAATTATTGCATATAACTATGGTGCAAGAAATAAAGAAAGAATTCTAAAGACAATTAAGTGTGCAATGATTATTGCAGTATCTATTATGCTATTTGGACTTATACTCTTTAATGCAATTCCTGAGGTGCTCCTTGGAATGTTCAACGCAGATGCAAGCATGATCGTAGTTGGTTCACAAGCTCTTAGAAGAATCAGTCTCAGCTTTATGTTTGCCGGTGTTTCTATTATCTGCATTTCAGTATGTCAGGCATTTGGATATAGCATATATGGACTTGTTGTATCAGTTCTTCGTCAGCTTGTCGTTCTTATTCCGCTTGCATATCTGCTTTCACTTGTCAACCCAACTGATCCGGTCGCGATATGGTTTGCATTTCCATTAGCAGAGATAGTAGCGATTATTGTAAGTTTTATATGCATAAAGAAAGTATTCAAAAAGGTGAATTTATAACATACAAAAACAGGCATTTGAATATCTTCAAATTCCTCAGACCGCCGAAAAAGTCGTTCAACCACAAGCAAAATAGAAAATATTTATCTCTTGCTTGTTCTATAAAAAATAATAATATATAATTATAATGGCGTAGGTTTTATCGAAAAACCTACGCCATTGCTTGCTTTCACCCTTCCCGACCTCTACCGTACCCTCGTACGCCGACGATGTCGGGAATGTCGAATTTAACTTCCTTTTTCACAGTCTGCAAGCGTGTCGATAAAACTATATAATTAATAAGCAAACTCAGTATTTACGAAGAAACATTCTATCATTAATTATTTTATAATAAGCTATTGTTGATCAACATTCACTATATTAATACTACCAGCTAGAAACTGTTTTGCGTAATCTTTAGCAGAGGTATTCCTTGAATATACAACATGAAAAGCGTGAGGCTGTGTTAATCCCTCAACCGTGAATGTTCCAATATCAGATTCTTTTGCAACAACAGAATTGTATAGAAAACTGATGCCTATACCAGATTGTACCAATGCCTTAATTGACACAAAACTACTGATTGAAACCACTCTAGAAAAATCCTCCAACACATATCCTGATGCAGTTAAGCGGTCCTCAAATATATGTCGAGTTCCTGAGCCTTCCTCTCGTACAATTAAAGTTTGACTTAGTAATTCCTCTATTGTTATACGCTTTCCACAGAAGGGACTATCTATAGAACATATACCAATAAAGGGCTCCATTCGTAGTAAATACGAATCGTATTTTGTTTTTCTGAACTTTCCTTCTATAACAACAAAATCAAGTTGGTTTTCATCAAGCAATTGCAGTAAGTTCTTGGTATTATCCACTACAAGAGAAAGCTCATGAGCAGGATTTTTCAAATAGTCACGGATGGCATCTATCAACACATAGTCACCTATCGTTTTTGTCGCACCAATCCTTAGCTTTAAGCGCTTTTTATCCGCTATAGCCAACTGTAGCTCTTCAAATTGATATTGCTGGGAAATGGTATATCTCTCCAATAGTTGACAGCTCTCAGTTTTATGAAGGCTATGCCCATCATAAATAAAAAGTTTTGTCCTTAGCTCCTGCTCTAGTGACTTTATCTGCTTTGTGACAGCAGGTTGTGACAGGTGTAGACGCTGCGCGGCCTTACTATAATTCATAGTCTGACAAAGAACAAGGAAAGTATAAAGTTTAGAATCCATAGCTTCCTCCTATAACTTATTGGAATCGCATTATTCCTAATTATAACTTTATATTATCATAGTTTTGTGATAATATAAAGAGGAAATAAGAAAAAAGGAGATTTTTCCATGAGTACAAAAACAAAAAAAGGACTTATGTTCATCTTGGGGCTAATGATTTGCTTTGCATTGGCAGGATTATCTGTGCTACTCGAAAAGGTAATTCCCGGTGACTTGTTAGGTGCATCCATAATCGCCTTATTTGCAGGAACCATAATTAATAGCTTTTTTCATCCATCATGGATGAAGCCTGCTCTCAAATTTACATCCAAGAAAATCTTAAAGTTTGCTATTATCCTATTGGGAGCATCGCTATCAATCAATGTTATAGTCTCAGTTGGTAAGATGACATTTTTTGTAATGATTTTTACATTTCTAATGTGTTTTGGAGGTGGTTACTTTATCAGAAAACTGTTTGGACTGAACTGGAGGTTGTCTAATCTTATCTCTGCAGGAACGGGAATCTGTGGTGGGTCGGCCATCGCAGCAATATCACCTGTAATTGATGCAGAAGATAAGGACATTGCTTTTGCCATGTCCTCCACATTTCTATTTGATATGGTGCTGGTTGCGCTTTATCCTATTATGGGTAAATTGTTAGGCATGTCTGATATTGCGTATGGTATTTGGGCAGGAACCTCTGTAAACGATACATCAAGCGTTGTTGCATCTGGCTATGCTTTTTCCGAGTTAGCTGGCGATTTTGCTACAATGGTGAAGCTTACACGAACCGTTGCTATCATTCCCACTGTTTTGGTTTTTGCATATATAGGCATCAGAGCAAAGCGTAAAGAGATGCAACAGCAAAGCGGTGGAAAGAAAGTAAATATAACAAAAATCATTCCTTGGTTCATTTTAGGTTTTTTGGCAATGGCACTACTGAATACTGCTGGGTATATACATCTTGGAATATCCAGTACAATCAAAGTAGCTAGCAAGTTTCTGATGGTTACAGCTCTGGCTGCAATCGGACTTGGAACCAGTTTTCATGATTTCAAAAAAGCTGGTCTATCACCAATGTTCTATGGTATCACCATAGATACATTAGTAACATTGACGGCGCTCATTGTTATCTGGTTTATGGGATTAATGTAATCAAATTTAGAAAAGTTAATTAATACTAAAAACAGGCAGTCGCATATCATCGATGCAACTGCCTGTTTTTTATTGTTTTCATTACTTGGCTATATTAATCGCTTTTAGTTTATGTTCGAAATTTTGAATATACGCTTGTGTACCTGAATGGTACTCTCTATGTTTACCTATCTGCAATTAATCTTCCTCAAATTTTCTCATACCAGCGGTCTCAGAAACAGGTATAGAAAAGCATATTGCTTCGATTTCAGTTCCTGCTCCACATTTCTCGTTTATAGCCTTCATTATATTTGATTTCTTCGTTGTCGATTCTAAAATGTATATCATATCTCTTTCTTCCGCAAGAGATACTCCATAGAATTTCTCAGCTTTACGCTTGCCCGTTCCCTTTGCGTGAATGACCGTTCCGCCTGATGCTCCTGCACTTCTTGCAGCGTCCATTACATCATCTGAGAATCCTTCGTTTAATATTACTACTATCAGCTCGTTTTCGCAATTCATCATATTATCAATCGCACCTCCTACAGTTTGACCTTCTGTTATATATGCAAGATTTTTTCCGCCACATACACTTTTAAGTGGAATCGCCATCATAATTCCATTACCCGGAATATCAATAAATAGCTTTCTTTTTGCTAGCTTAATTAGTTGCTTTAATGTCTCCGAGGTAGCTATTGTTTCTACAATGGTCTTATCACTAGGTTCTAAATCGTAGAGTGACAGATGTTCAGAGGTAGCGGTTCCATTACCGAGATTTGCCATAATAAGACTCAGATTTAACTCTTTGTAAATATCAATAAGCATATCTGCTCTAGCTCTATCTAATATTGTTAAAACATAAAACAATTCCATTATGACACCTCCCATAATTCAATAACTTCATCATCTGCAAATAGACTAATGAATTCTTCACGAACATCAGTTTTAGATTTCGAGGTTGCCATAGCGCCCATAATCTGAATTGTGATAAGTGGCATCATTGCAACCATTGCCACTAGTCCAAATGCGTCCTTGACTACATTTCCTCCAAGCGCTGAACAAACTCCCATAGCAAGAGGTAACATAAAGGTTGCAGTTACTGGTCCCGATGCAACTCCGCCTGCATCGAAAGCAATGGCTGTAAAGGTTGGCGGCACAAAAAGTGCCAATATAAGTGATATGATATATCCAGGAACCATAAACCACAGAATTGAAATTCCTGTAAGAACTCTTATCATAGCAAATCCCATTGCACATGATATTGCAATAGATAATGTATTTTTTAAGACTTTCTCGGAAATTGCTCCTGCACTTACATCTGTAACCTGTTTTGTCAGCACATGAACCGCAGGTTCTGCATTTATAATGAACCAACCCATAATAATCGCACTAGGCACAAGCAGCCATTTTGCCTTAGTAGCCATAACTTCGCCTAATACATAGCCAAGCGAAGAAAACCCTACATTTACACCTGTAAGAAATAACACCAAACCGATATATGTAAATAGAAGTCCGATTATTATCTTAAGTAATGGTCTTTTGTGTATTTTAAGTGATACAATCTGAAATATCCCAAAAAACAGTGCGATTGGAAACAGCGCTATTGCCACTTCCTTAAAATATTCTGGTAACTCTTTTAGATAGGTGAAACCCATATCAACTGTGCTTTCAAAGTTATTAACGACAATAGACGATGCAGTTTCTGCATTCCCCTGATATATAAAGCCTAAAGCAAGAACTGCTAAAATAGGACCTATTGAACATAGGGCTACCAAACCAAAGCTATCTGATTTTGCCTTTTCATCACTTCTAATTGATGAAACACCTACCCCAAGAGCCATAATAAAAGGTACTGTAATTGGTCCTGTTGTAACACCACCTGAATCAAATGCTACTGACAGGAAATTCCTATCAGATAAAAATGCTAATCCAAACACTAATACATAAAACACAATTAACATCCATTTGAGCGGAATTGCAAACAAAATACGCAGCATACTAAACATAAGAAATATTCCTACACCTACAGATACTGTAAGTATCAAAACTGTGGTATCTATATTTGGAGCATTTTTTGCAAGCACCTGCAGATCAGGCTCTGCTACTGTAATTGCAACTCCTAATATAAAGCTTATTATTACAATTAACCATACCTTTTTGCTTTTGGTAATTTTTGCTCCGATATGGATTCCTATCTGTGTCATGGAAACCTCAGAACCGATTGTAAATAGCCCCATTCCGGCAACTATCATTATCGAGCCTATAATAAACGAAAGCATTAGTCCACTCTCTATAGGCACAAAAAACATACACAAAACTCCTACGATTAAAACGATGGGGAAAACCGAATAAAGGGATTCCATCATTTTTTCTTTTATTATGTTATGTTGATGCACTCTACCACTCCTCCTTCGATGTAAAATATATACTTGTAAAAATTAAGTTTATAATGGAATTAGTATAAAAATGTTCAAAACAATTAAAACGAGTTTTCGTATATTTTATCTCAATTTTGCTTTTTCTCTTTAACTGTATTTATTGATGAAATCAACATTCTGCGAATTTGTCCACAGTTATTTACGATTGCCTTATATGTCTCATCATTTATGTACCCTGTCCTATTAAGTAACTCTAACCAATATTCAGATTCATAACATTCTTTTAAAGCAATCTGCATTTTTGAAATAAAATCTGCTGTTCCATGTGCATACTTAGATTCGTGAATATTGGCACCGATTGATGTCCCTGAACGCATAAGCTGATTTGTCATAACACTTTCTCTTTTGGTTTCCTTTATACTTTTGCACTCATTTATTATTTCAACCGCAAAATCTTTTGCTTTATCAAGCATTATACTCTCCGCCATATCATCACATCCAATACATTTGTTTTAGCTAAATTTTGCAACAAGTTGCAAAGCTAAATTACTCCACTTCGTTCCACAGCTAAATAACTACTTCGGAGTAGCTAAATTAAATTCGCCTTTTTGCTGACCGCAGGTCAATTTAGCTACGAAGTAATTTAGCGTGCTTTAGTACATTTAGCTTGCTTTAGCGAATTTAGCTGAATTCACTTTGTGAATTCATTATACCACAAATCATATCTTTTTGCAATGAAGGCTAGCAAAAGCAACATGCAGTTAATTGTCGATTATACTCTTATCATACCCTTCAAAAATGGCATTGACCATATTATCAAATCTTTCTTTTGTAACCACTCCATCGTGATATGATACGCCATGTCCTGCGGCAATATCATTTGTGTATTCTTTTAACGGATATACCGCAAATGAGTTATATGATGTGTTGTAGTGCGTCACAATGGGCATAAACGAGTGCTTATTTATAGAAACTTTGTTATCATAAAACATTAGCTTAACTTTGGCAATTCCTCCTAAAAGGTTTTTAGCTTCAAGCTGTCTAGAAACAAAGTTACCTAAAGAATAATAAACTAATATTTCATTTCCTTTTTCGGTAGTTATATATTCAACAGGCTGTATAACGTGGGGATGAGAGCCAATTATCAAGTCTACTCCCCAATCTGCCATCTTATATGTAAGGTCCTTTTGCATTTGATTAGGTGATGTGGCATATTCGGTTCCCCAATGAATAAATGCAATAGTAAAATCTGAATTTTCCTCTGCATAAAGTGCATCCTTGTAAATTTTGTCCTCGTCTATAAGCTCTACAAGGTATGGCTTATCTTTGGGTAGCGGAAGCCCATTAGTGCTATATGTATAATTGAGCATTGCTATATTAGCACCATTAATTCGGGTAACATAAACCCTCTCATCATCTTCGGGACTTTCGTGAATTCCAAGAACGGCTATATCAGGATATTTCTTCCAAAATTCTATCGTTCTTACAACACCTGTATCCCATTTGTCAAGCACATGGTTTGAAGCGTGGAGAACAACATCAAACCCTTCTTTTGCCAAAGTGTTTCCTACATCTTCGGGCGAATTAAACAAAGGGTAACCACTATATCCCAATTCGCTTCCTGCAAAAACAGTTTCCTGACCAATGACTGATATATCGGCATTTTTTATCATAGGTTGAAGCTTTTCATATATAGGCGAATAATCATAAGTCCCATCTTGTTTTTTGCCGCTATTTATAACCGGCATATGATAAAGATTATCGCCGCACGCTACAAGATCAATATATTTAGGCTGCTCTTGCACAGGAGCTGAAGTCTCTATTGTATCGCCTGCGCAACCACACATAAAAACTAATATAGCAATAAAAATGATAAAGGCTGTTAGAAACTTTTTCATACGATAACCACCTTTTGATTATTTTTCATTAGTTAATCATTCAACCTCTATACTCACTGGGCAATGATCGGAGCCGTAAATATCTGTATGAATTTTTGAGTCTTTTACTTTACCTGCGATTCTGTTTGAAACAATAAAATAGTCAATACGCCATCCTGCGTTTTTCTCCCTTGCCTGAAAGCGGTAACTCCACCAAGAATAAACATCCTTGGTATCAGGATACAGCATCCTGAATGTATCCTTAAATCCATTGGACAAAAGAACCGTCATCTTTTCTCTTTCCTCATCGGTAAATCCTGCATTTCGTCTGTTAGTTTTAGGATTCTTAATATCAATCTCCTCATGAGCAACATTTAGGTCGCCACAGAGAATAACAGGCTTGATTTTGTCAAGATTGACTATATACGAAAGAAAAGCATCTTCCCATATCATTCTATAATCTAGTCTTTTAAGTGCATCTTGAGAGTTTGGGGTATAGCAAGTGACAAAATAAAAATCTTCGTACTCCGCAGTTATAACTCTACCCTCAGTGTCATGCTCTGGAACTCCAATTCCATATGTAACATTAACTGGTTGTTTTTTTGTATAGATTGCAGTACCCGAATAGCCCTTCTTCTGCGCACTGTTCATATAAAGGATATAACCATCAATATTAATATCCGCCTGACCTTCCTGCATTTTAGTTTCTTGAAGTGCAAAGATATCAGCATCAAATTTACTGAATATATCCGCAAACCCTTTTGTCATACAAGCTCGTATTCCATTAACATTCCATGAAACAAATCTCATAATTAATCTCCTCTTTCGTATGGGATTGTGTTTAATTGGGGATAAAAAAATGTTTATTCCGCATTTTAAACACCTTAATTTGTGTTAATTATACCACGGAATAAACAGATAATCAATTTCATAATATGAATTTTTGCAGACGATTTATGCATAAGACTACACTAAATTATACTCATAACACTAAATGTATCATTTATCTGCATTTTTACTTTTAGGGCTTTTTCCTTTGTTCTCGGATTTTTCATCTATTGAATCCTTTTTAGGCTCTTTATAATTAGATTCTTTTTTGTCAACATCTTTGTTATCCTTATCATTTGTTGTGTTGTGTGACTCATTTTCTTTGGATTTTGGAGCTGTTTCCCCGCGTTTTTTATTACTTTTATCATTAATAATTTCTTCTTTTAATGCATCGTCTTTCTCTATATCATCAAGATCTTCTTTATTCTTATCATAATTATTCTTTTGCTTTTTATACTCCTCGTGCCTTGAATCATCTATCTCTATAACTTCTGTTTGAAAACCATTGATGGGTGTTTGGGTAAACTTTTGTTTGATCTCATTTGTAAATTTCTTATTATCAGAAACAACGCCAATTTTTATATCACTATTGTTCTCGTTTAGATATCCATCATCTTCACAAAACCCCACAATTTTATTAAAGCACTCGTCTGGATTTTTTTCATTAATAGTGTGTTTTTGAAGCAAGATTTTTGCATCGTTGTTTAAAGGAATAATATCAATCACCTTATTAAACCTGTTTATATCAAGTCGTAGGCTTGGATTGATATCAACATACAAATAACTTTCAGGGGTGTTATATATGCTCATAAACTTCATTCCACCAACAAAAAGGAAAATCATAAAACACGCTGCCACTGCAAGATATTTTACATAACTTTCTTTATGAAACATTACGCTTTGTCCAATTTTGTATTCTTTGTCAGGTAGTTTTTTCATTGTTCCATCATTAAAAAGAATAACAGCTTCAGTATCCCTTATTTCCAAAACAACTCCCTTTTTCAAATCCTTACCTCCTCTCTCCATACAAGTACGACATTAAATTTTCATATTCACCACCAATAATCAGACTAACCATAATAATATACTTTCTGTGTCTTTCAATTATCTTTTTATTAGTTTTTAATTTTTCTATTATTTCCTTACTAGGTAAGACTTTTGCACTTTTGAAGTGTTTAAATCTTTCCTTATCTGAACAAATGTACTCCCCGATCAAGGTGCAGTAGTATATTGTTTTTTTGTTCTTTGGTACTTGTTCAACCATATCGTAAAATGACAAACCAAAAGCCTTTAATTCATCACTTAATGACATAATTTCAAAAGTAGTATCTGTCATAGTTGAATTATTATCTTTAACTTCAAATGCAATCTCTTCTCCGTGGTCATTTTCGTTGGAAAGCTGAGAAAAAAGCACATCACCTCTGTACCTTGATTCCTTTTTAAGAAAATTGATAATGTGGTTTTTTATAACAATAAAGGCATAGCTTTCAAAACTGCCTTTTAATTCATCATAAGATGTAATCGCATTGTTAAAAGCAATCAGGGATTCTGAATATATGTCATCATCTTTTGATATAAACTTACCAACTGTTTTATACGCACATTTTAGAATGAATTTATCGTATCTATTTATAAATTCATTACGAGTTTGTGTCTCCGTCTTTGCACGATTTAGTTCATCTATGTCCACCATATATTCACACCCTTTCTATGAAATAATAATATAAGAAAACATCTATAAAGTCAATAGACTGCCGTGCAATTAGCACGGCAGTCATTTTTTGTTATTATTCCACTATAACAGTGTTGCTTTCTTCATCCCAGATAACCTCTAATTTAAGGCTTTCTGCAACAAATCTCACCGGAACCACTGTTCTGCCGTTTGAAAGTTCAGGTTTTGCATCAAGCTGGAACTCCTCACCATTTACATAGGCTTTTAATTCATCAATTACCATCTCAATTACAATATTATCTTTTATGATAGTAACTTTTTGATTTTCTTCATCCCATTTAACTTCACAGCCATAGGCTTCTGTAAGTGCTCTTATAGGAACGATTGTTCTTCCACTTTTAATTACGGGATAAACCTTATCATACTTTTCATAATCAACATTTTTGCCACCAATGAAGGTTTCAATTCTAAAATCTTTCAGTTCCTTTTTAGCTTCAGCAATTTCCTTTAGCAATTCTTTTCTCTCTTCTTTTGTCATATCCGGGAAGAGCTCTCTCATTTCTTTTAAGTAAGTGCGGAGTTCTATTTTCTCTTCCTTAACAAGTCTTTTCGCCTCACGAAGTCTTAATATTCCATCTTTTTCATTTTCTGGCTCTTCTTCAGTAACAGTTACTTCATTCTCATTTTCTACTTCTTCCGTTTCTTTAACATCTTTTTCTTTCTTCACCCTTTCAGGTTTTTCTTGTTTGATTTCCTCTACTTCTTCTCCCTGTTCTGCGGGTTCTAATACGACTTCTTCATCAGATACTGCCGCAACATCCTCCGCATTTACCACAAAAGCAAAATTCAACATTACTAATACCGCCAAAATAACTGCTATTATTTTTTTCTTTTTCATATAAAACCCTCCTTTTCTGATTTGTTATATAATACAATTGTATTAATCAAAAATTGGGGGTTAAAGTTGTTTTTTTATTTTCCCAATATTTTTTCTGCGCAAATCAGTCCATCATAAGCGGAGGATATAATTCCGCCAGCATAGCCTGCTCCCTCACCGCAAGGGTATAGTCCCTCTATATCTGCACTCTCAAGATTATCACCGCGGAGAATCCTCACAGGTGAAGTTGTGCGAGTTTCAGGGCCTGTAAGGAGTGCATCAGGATAGTAAAAACCATTCATCCACTCATCAAAATCCTTTATTGCAGATTTAAGAGACGATACAATATAGTCAGGCATATAGCTTGAATGTGGTGCAAAGATTGTGCCCGGCTTATAGGTTGGTGACACATCTCCAAAAGCAGTTGTATTCTTACCATTAATAAAATCTTCCATACGCTGAACAGGTGCACAAAAATCTCCACTAATATCAAAAGCTGCCCTCTCAATAGAGCGTTGAAGCGCTATACCTGACAATGGATGTTTATCTGGAAAGTCACAGGGTGTGACACTTACAAGAAGTGCAGAATTGGCATTCTTGCCATCCCTTGCTTCCTCACTCATACCATTGGTGCATATTCCGCCTTGCTCTGATGCAGCAGGGACAACATAACCACCAGGACACATACAAAATGAATAGACACTTCTTCCATTGTCAAGATGCGTAACAAGCCTATAATCTGCCGGACCTAAAAGAGGATTGTCATATTCACCGCCATACTGAAGTTTATTCATATATTCCTGTGGATGCTCAACCCTTAAACCGATTCCAAAGGGCTTTTGCTCCATTGTGATTCCTTGATTATAGAGATTATCAAAAGTATCTCGCGCGCTGTGACCAATAGCTAAAATCACACTATCACAAGGGATTTCATAAACCTGACCATCACTTACATATTCTACGCCATAAACCTTATTCCCTCTAGTGATAACACGAGTAAATTTAGACGAAAACCTTACCTCTCCTCCAAGGGATATAATCTTCTCACGAAGGTTTCTAACAACTTTTCGCAAAACATCACTACCAACATGGGGCTTTTCAAGATATAGTATCTTTTCATCTGCGCCTGCCTTAACAAATTCACTCATAACTTTATACTTCTTGTTATCTACAAGACCGGGCTTAAGTTTGCCATCCGAGAAAGCTCCCGCGCCACCCTCGCCAAACTGGATATTGCTCTGCGTATCAAGCTCTCCACCACTCGCAAAAGCATTAATATCACTAAATCGTATATCTACAGGCTTGCCCCTCTCTAGTACAATGGGGCTTTGGCCACTCTCAGCTAAAATAAGCGCAGCAAATATCCCTGCAGGACCGAAGCCAACAACAACAGGTCGGCTATTGCGATTTGCAGGGATAACATTATATCTATAATCTTGTATATATGATGCTCCCTTGCTACGCCTTATAAATGAAATTCTTGATTCTTCTTCGCTATTATGCAAGGATACCCCTACGGTCATTTTATAGTGAATAGTATCTTTATTTTCCGTTATAGTGGCTCTTTTAAGCAGAGTAATATTAGTGATAAGTTCATCTTCAAGTTTAAGCACCTGACAAACCTTATCCTTAATCATCACATCTGTATAGTCAAGAGGCATTTGTATATTTGTCAATTTAATCATAACAAGCACATTCCGATTATAATTTTAGTTTGCTTTAGTTTCACAATATAGGCATCTATATACCTTTTTCTCCTTATCAGGGCATACAAAGATATGAGGGAGTTCCTGTTCTGTTGATGTGATGCAACGGGGGTTCTTACAAAGAATAACATTTGTAATTCTCTCTGGAAGAGAGATAATTCTCTTCTCCACAAGCTTTCCATCACGGATAATATCAACTGTAACATCAGGATCAACATAGCCTAAAATATCCATATTGATTTCAATATCCGCATCAATCTTTATTATATCCTTTCTGCCCATTTTAGAACTCGCAACATTCTTAATAATTGCAACAGAGCAATCAAGCTGGTCAAGTTCTAAAAGGTTATAAATCTTCATACCATTTCCAGCAGTAATATGGTCAATAACGATACCATTTTTAATAGAATCTATATTCATTATTGCACCTCCAAAAGCTTAAGAATCAATGCCATTCGCATAATTTTACCATTAAATACCTGTTTGAAATAGCAAGAACGAGGGTCATCATCAATTGCAACTGCAATTTCATTAACACGAGGAAGCGGATGCATTACGCACATGTCATCTTTGGCAAGCTTCATCTTTTCAGGAGTTAGAATATAGCTATCTCTAAGACGGAGATAATCTTCTTCGTTGAAGAATCTTTCCTGCTGAACTCTTGTCATATAAAGGATATCAAGATCACCAATAACAGACTCTAAGTCGTCTGTCTGCAAATATTCAATTCCCTTATCTTTAATCATGGAATTCTTCACATAGCTTGGAAGCTTGAGCTCTTTGGGAGAGATAAGTACGAACTTAACACCATCATATCTTGAAAGTGCAGAAATAAGGGAATGAACAGTTCTGCCAAATTTGAGATCACCGCAGAAACCAACAGTAAGATTATCAAGATGACCTTTTTCACGTTGAATCGTAAGAAGGTCAGCAAGAGTCTGCGTTGGATGATTGTGTCCGCCATCACCTGCATTGATTACAGGTATAGATGCATTAAGTGATGCAACAAGTGGCGCTCCTTCCTTCGGATGACGCATAGCAATAATATCAGCATAGTTAGAAACGGTCTTTGCTGTATCTGAAACACTCTCACCTTTAGATGCTGATGAAGAATTGGTACTTGATACAGAAAGGACATTTCCGCCAAGCTCATACATAGCCGCTTCAAACGACAATCTTGTACGGGTAGATGGTTCAAAGAAAAGTGTCGCAAGCTTTTTGCCCTTGCACTTCTCGCTATACTTTAAGGGATTCGCAATGATATCCTCTGCAGTTAAAAGCAACTGTTCGATTTCTATAGTTGAAAGTTCAAGTATATCAATCAGGCTCTTCATTTGTTGCCTCCAATCCAGCTCTCGTCAGATGGATTGTTTCGGAAAGCTATAAGTCTTGCAATATCTTCCTGTTTAATATAACCTGTTTCAGCTGCAACGTTTGCAACGCACTCAAAGTTTGTAAGGCTGATGTTTTTGACATTAGCCTGTGCAAGACGGTCGATACCCTTCTGCATACCATATGTAAAGATTGATACAACGCCAAGTACCTCTGCGCCAGCTTCTCTTAACACATTTACAACTTCTATAACGCTGCCGCCTGTTGAGATAAGGTCCTCAACAACTACAACCTTCTGGCCTTTTTCAAGTTTGCCTTCAATCTGGTTGTTTCTGCCGTGGTCTTTTGCACCGCTTCTTACATAACCCATTGGCAGATCAAGGATATGACCTGTGATAGCAGCATGTGCGATACCTGCTGTTGATGTGCCCATAAGCACCTCCACGTCAGGATAGTTCTCCTTTATAAGCTGAGCAAGACCATTTTCAACATCGTTTCTTACCTCTGTTGATGTGAGTGTAAGTCGGTTGTCACAGTAAACAGGGCTTTTAATGCCTGATGCCCATGTGAAAGGCTCTTCAGGTCTGAAAAACACCGCCCTAATTTTAAGCAAGTCACTTGCAATTGTTCTTTCAAGATTTGTCATTTGTGTCTACTCCTTATCCAATAAATTCGCTAATGAATCTCTTATAAGCAGCAACAGGATCATCGGCTGCTGTGATAGGTCTACCTACAACTATGTAGTCAGAACCAACTTCCTTTGCCTGCTCAGGAGTCATAACTCGTACCTGGTCACCAACATTGCCATCAGCAAAACGAACACCGGGAGTTACTGTGATAAAATCATCACCGCAGATTTCATGAACCAAGCCAGCTTCAAGAGGTGAACATACAACACCATCAAGTCCTGCAAGCTTTGAGTTATGCGCATAGTGCATTACAACCTCGTCAATAGGAACTGGAATAAGGAGTTCCTTCTCCATTCTTTCTTGACTTGTAGATGTGAGCTGTGTTACTGCAATAAGAAGCGGACGAGTACCATCTTCTCTTGTAAGACCCTCGATAGCAGCCTCCATCATCGCTACCGTGCCTGCCGCATGGAGGTTGCACATATCAACATCAAGTCTTGACAATACAGCCATTGACTTTTTAACTGTAATTGGAATGTCATGAAGTTTAAGGTCAAGAAAAATCTTATGACCTCTCTTTTTGATTTCCTTTACGATTTCAGGACCTTCTGAATAATAAAGCTCCATACCAATCTTAACAAATGGTTTCTCTTCTGTGAAAAGGTCAAGGAATTCCATTACTGCCTTTTTGCTTGAAAAATCGCATGCTATAATTACATCTTTACCCATTGTGTGCGCCTCCTATAATTTCACTTAATAAATTTATTCTGTATCTATCCATAACCTCTGGGAGATTATTTATTATATCTCTGCAAGCAAAAGGATTAACAAGGTTAGCCGCACCAACCTGAACAGCTGTTGCACCGGCAAGCATAAATTCAATTACATCCTCTGCTGTGGACACACCGCCCATTCCGATAATAGGAATGTTAACGGCCTCATAAACCTGATATACCATTCTAAGTGCAATAGGCTTGATTGCAGGACCTGAAAAGCCACCCATCTTATTTGCAACAACTGGCTTTTTGCGATTAAGGTCAATTCTCATACCAAGCATTGTATTGATAAGAGAAATTCCATCAGCACCTGCCCCTTCGCAAGCCTTTGCGATAGAAACTATATCCGTTACATTAGGTGTAAGTTTAATAAACACAGGCTTGGTTGTAACCTTTTTAACTGCCTCTGTAACCTGCGCTGCTGCCTCAGGCGATGTACCAAAGCTCATGCCGCCGCCGTGAACATTAGGACAGCTGATATTAACCTCAAACCAGCCAATTTGTTCTTCACTATCAAGCATCTGACATGTATATACATATTCATCAATTGAAAAGCCACTTACATTAGCCATAACAGGCTTGTTAAAGCATTCCCTCATCCTTGGTAGTTCTTCGGAGATAACCTTTTCAACACCCGGATTTTGAAGTCCTACAGAGTTAATAATACCACTTTCACACTCTGCAATTCTTGGTGTTGGGTTACCAAATCTCTTATCCTTTGTTGTACCTTTGAAAGAAAACGTTCCAAGGCAATTAATATCATAAAGCTCTGCAAACTCATATCCAAATCCGAATGTACCGCTAGCAGGGATAATAGGGTTATCAAGAGTTATGCCTGATAATTCAACATTTAATCTTCCCACGATATTTCCTCCTTAAGCATAACAGGTCCATCCTTGCAGATTCTCTTATAGCCTGTAAGGGTCTCACAGCTACAACCCATACACGCACCAAAACCACAGCCCATTCTTTCTTCAAAACTCATCTGTCCTTCTGTTACAGATGCCCTGTAAATTGCCCTCAGCATTGGCTCAGGACCACAGGAATAAAAATATGTATATTCAATATCTTTCATAGCTTCTGTTACAAAGCCCTTTATACCATAGCTTCCATCGACTGTTGTTACATAAACATCAGCACCGAGCCTTTTAAATTCCTCTTCATAGAAGATTTCATCCTGTGTATTAAAGCCGATTACAACAGATGGCTTTGTGCCATTTTCAACAAGCTTTTTACAAAGATTATACAAAGGTGGAACACCTACACCACCACCAACAAGCAATGGTTTTGCCCCGCTCTTTGTAAGGTCATAGCCGTTACCAAGACCTGTTAGGATATCTAAAATTTGTCCTTCCCTCATTGTGGCAAGCTGCTCAGTACCCCTACCTATAGCTTTATAAATAAGTGTAAGGCTTTCACCGTCATAATCACAAACAGAAATAGGTCTTCTTAAAAACAACCCATCAAGCTGAATATTAACAAACTGCCCGGATGCGCTTATATGAGAAGTGTCGCCCTTAAGGACCATCCTATATACAGATTTTGCTATTTCTTTATTACTTATAATTTCAAAAAGTGATTGCTTCACAATCTGCACTCCTTTGTCTAAAAATCAAAACTACTGTCTTGGTATGCAACCCTACCATCACAAACAGTAAGCATGCATTTGCCAAACACCTTTTCGCCCTGGAAAGGTGTACTTCTTCCCTTTGATAAAAAATCATCAGGATTAATTGTATATTCACTACCTAAATCATAAACACAGAAGTTTGTGTTTTCATCAAAGTCAAGGTTAAATCTATTTCTAGGATTGATACTCATAAGCTTAACAAGCTTTTCAAGCGTAATAATACCTGTCTTTACAAGATGTGTATAAAGCACCGAAAAGGCTGTTTCAATGCCCACTACACCCATTGCGCTCTTTTCAAGACCTTTGGACTTTTCTTCAACTGAATGAGGCGCATGGTCAGTAGCAATCATATCAATTGTGCCGTCCTTAATCCCCTCAATAAGTGCAAGTCTGTCCTCATCACTACGGATAGGAGGATTCATCTTAAAGCGGCCTTCTTCCTGTATCATCATATCATTAAGCACAAGATAGTGCGGACCAGTCTCACAGGTTATATTAACACCCTCTGCCTTTGCCTTGCGGATAATTTCTACGCTTTCCTTTGTTGATATATGGCACACGTGGTATTTGCAACCTGTCTTCTTGACAAGCTCTATATCACGGGCAATCATCTGCCATTCACTTTCGGAGCATATCCCTCTATGACCATTTATCTTTGCATACTCCCCATCGTGAATATATCCACCATTAAGAAGTGAATTAACCTCGCAATGGGCAGAAATTATTCCATCAAGGCTTTTAACCCTTTTCATAAGGTCAATCATCATATCATCAGATTGAACCCCTCGTCCATCGTCAGAAAATCCAACAACAAATGGAGCCATTCCTTCGATATCGGCAGGCTGTTCTCCCCTTTCACCAATAGTAAGTGCTCCATATGGATGCACTCTTATCTTGGCATCTTTATCTATTATATCAAGCTGGATTTTGAGGTTTTCTACACTATCAGGAACAGGATCAAGATTAGGCATAGAGCACACATCGGTATAGCCACCTCGTGCAGATGCATATGTTCCGTCAGCGATAGTTTCCTTATACGAAAAACCCGGCTCTCGGAGATGAACATGAACATCGGCGAAACCGGGAAATACTATATATTTATAATTGGAATCATTTTTAGAAACACCTATATCGTTGAAATAGCAGAAAAACATATCTTTATCCTTTAAAGTATCTATTGTAATATTGTCAGTACAAACAGACATATTTGTTCTCCTTTCAGCATTTATCTATGATATGATATCATAACAACCCTAAAATGTCAATGACTTTGCCTAAGTTTTAACACATCAAAAGAGCTGTCTCATATAATAAAAATGGTACTATTTTTATGAAAGGGATATGATATAAATGAAATTTTTCGCAAATAATTTTGCTATTGCTAATATAAGCGGTAGCAAAGATTATCCAACTATTAGGGGAAAAGTATCATTCATTCAAAGAAAAAACAGTGTTTTAGTCATGGCTAATATTCATGGTCTACCATATAGCAAAGAGAAGTGTAAAGAAGATATTTTGGCATTTCATATACACGAGGGAGAATCCTGTGATGGTAGTATAAAAGAACCTTTTTCTGAGACTAAAGGACATTATAACCCACAAGGTTGCCCTCACCCATATCACCCGGGAGATATGCCTCCGCTATTTTCCAACAGCGGTTATGCATTTTTAAGTTTTCTTACAGACCGCTTCTCCGTTGATGAAATCATCGGCAAAACAGTTGTAATACACAAAGGGACTGACGATTTCAGATCACAACCGTCAGGAGACAGTGGCGAAAAAATTGCCTGTGGCGAAATTAGTCAACAATAAAAATGCCATAGGTGCAAATTGCACTACAGATAATTCCCTCAGCTAGCATAACACGAAAAAAGAGCTATTAACGAAACAAGTCTTTTTTACTATGAAAGATGTTATGTTCTAGTTTATGTCAAGGCTGTTCAGCAGTGAATATTAGTGGCTCTCTTAAAGGGAGCTGTCAACGAAGTTGACTGAGGGATTGTTATGAACCAATCCTCCCGCCACCTTCGATGTTCCCCTCCTTTACACAAGGAGGGCTTTCACTGTTTTACTAAACTAATGTACTTTGAGCCTAACAAGAACGTAAACTTGTCCTATGTTAGCGTTTTATCATAAAAACTTTTATATACAAACTATACTTTTGAATTCCGTTTTTTACACAAACGCAAGAATTAAACAAAAAAACTTTGTTTGTATATGCTTATTCAAGTTCCTTTTCGTGTAAAATAACACCATTTTTTCTTAACTCTTCTTGCAACATTTCTACATCAAGACTTGAGAAGTCGTCCGTCATAGCTGCAGCTATTCCAGCTGCCTGTCCTGTTACAGCACAACACGGAATTACTCTCATAATATCCCACATTATTTCATTTACTGAAGTACATCTGCCAGCTACAATTAAATTTTTAACTGTTTTGCTATATAGAGTCCTGAATGGTACTTCGTAAATAGGTCCTCTTCTTTTCCAATTTGACACCATACCTACTGAATCATTAAATTCCTTATGCACTTCATCATGAGAAAGCATGTATTCACCAACAATTTTTCTGGTCATTCTTATTTGTGGTATTGTAGCCATAGTTACAGGCCAATAAGTTTCATCATCTTCCCTTTTAGATAAAAAATGATTCATTGTAGAAGTGTGTGACATAATCATCATTTCAGAAAGCTCTTTTCCATCAAGTCCTAAAAATCTTCTGTTGTTTAATACCTCAATCTTATTTTCTTCTGTTTTATCTTCATCTGGGACGTCTGCAAATCCCACCATATTTAAATTATAACCTTTTAGTCCGCATGAATAATACCATGCGGCAAGAACATTTCCTTGCTTAAAAGTTATTGTGGGCACATCACCAAGCTTTGCAACATCACAATCGCCTGTTGCATCAACAACGCTCTTAACTCCATAGCCCACCCTTCCTGATTTATTTTCAACAATTATACAATCTATTTTATCATTATTTTTATATACAGATGTTACATATGTACCATACAAAATGTCAACACCCTCATTCACCAAAAGTTGTTCAGCAAGTATAGCAAAAACCTGTGGATTATATCTAACCTCAAATCTTTTATCTTTTTCAGTTCTTGTTCCTTCGCCATCAAGCCAATTTTCAGGGTATCTATCCTCTGCACCATATTTTATTGAAAGTTTGAGCAGTTCTTCTGCTATACCAAAAGACACTTGTTTGCCCTTTCCATCACACAATGGCAAATATATTGTAACAATTCCTGCCGTAGCAAGTCCACCAAGCATAAATTGTTTTTCTATTAAAAGAGTTCTTTTGCCTTGTCGCGTTGAAGCAAGAGCCGCAGAAATCCCTGCAAATCCCCCGCCACAAACAACAACATCATAATTGTCAATTATTTTAGTAAGCAACTTTTCTTCAATCATTATATTTTCCCCTTTACTGATTATTTCACGATTGGTTTCATTGAATCAAGGCTTTCCCATACAAAAGTACGAACCTCATACTCTTGCATATTTTCCTTTGTTGGTGGGATATATACATAATCCGCATTAGAAGTTGTGACTACATCAACAAGAGTATTAGTTGCCTTGTAATAATACGCATGGATATATATACTACCTGCTGACTGGAAGGTCGCTTTGAATGTTTTACCCTGTGATTTATTAACATTGACACTAATCTTAACACTATTTTCATCAGCGCTTATGATATTTACACCTGAATCGGCCTTAAGTAGCCCGCCAACAGGAACACAAACTTCAACCGTCACGATGCCGGTGTTTGCCATAGTTGGGTCAGATACTGCAATCTCAACCTCACCATTATTATTCTTCACCATAACTGAAGACTGACTATCACTTGTAATAATATCAGCACTTCCTCCATTACTAAAGAAATTAGCCGCAACTATGCCAAGACTTTTTTCCTTTACAGCGTGGATTGAATCGGTTTTAGCAATAATTTCAATATCAGGATTCGTATTATACTCTGCGGTCTGATCAGCTGAATATGTTGGTAGCAATACATATGAATAGCCCTGATTGTCAGGATTAGCACCGTGGTCGTACCACATAGTCATATAGTATCTTGATTCTTTATAATTATAATTCCAAGGGATTTCATACAGACCATAATTTGTACCATCACGAAGTTCTCTTAACGCTTTGATATTACTACCTTCAGGGAAATAATAACCCACATTGGAATTATCCACATTACCCTGAATATTAATCCACTCTGGAGCGATATTTTTCTCTGTTCCAATTTGCCTTTGATCAAGCTCTCCGTCAATATATATCTCGTTTGTGCCACTAGAGTTAAGCTTGCGGCTATCAACAACAGACTCAATTGTTCTATTATCTGTGCTAGAAATACCACTACCAAGGCATACTACCTCATCATCAAACATAAACCAACTCTTTTTTGCCTCAAGAGTTGTATTATACTGACTAAGGTGCATACCTACAGATGAATATTTATCATCAACAGTTGATCCGCCAACCCAATTGTACGCATTGTACGCCGCAGCACCATCACTTTGACTACGAACTATTGTATCAAGAGTTATACCGGGAAGTCTGTATCTATTAATAGTTGTCCAAAAATGGTCAGCAAACTGCTCCATATCATCGGTATAAAGATATACCATACCCGAGCCTGTGTACCATGCAGTACCGTTGCCATCATTTGCCTCATAGAAACCTGCCTTTTTTGATGACATACTTACCCCAAGTCCCCAGCCATTGCGAAGATGAACAGCCTTTGCCATATTTGTTGAAATCATACTTTTAATAAGCTCATCCGCTGGCTGAACATCATCATCCTTGCATACTTCATCCGCAAGACGAAGGATATCAACAGGTAGGTCAGTATCAAAAAAGCTATCGTATTTATCTTCATTAACCCACTTTTTAATTATACTCTTAAACTGAGCATTATAAGGCTCAGGAGAAAACTGGGTCATTCGCACAATAAATTGCATTGCCTGATGGCCTATTCTATGGGAGCTTCTTGATACTGGAGAGCCTATTTCTCTGCCTCTTACCATATCCATCATCTCTCCACGATAGATATATGGAACATAAGAATTAAGGGCAATTTCATATATATTTGAAAGACTCTCGTCAGTTATTTCATAGTCTGTTCCATACAGCATCCCAACAGACTCGCAAAGTTCACGCATGAGGGATTTTCCGTATCCACCATTATATGCAATGTTAGCATGCTGAATAAACGAACCATCAGTATAGTAGCCGTCGCCTGATGTAACATATCTATAAATAGGCTTCATACCATTTACAGCGTGATTAATCTTGTCAGCGTTCTTTCCCACAACACCACGAAGGAGGATTGCCTGACAATCCCACATCTTGTTTGCTGCGGTAAAACCAACATCAGGATTGTGCTTATCAATTGCTGCCATATATCCGTCTATAACCGCCTGTGGAACTAACTCATAAATAAGAGAGATTGTATTACAAATAGTAGTTGGTGAGCCAAACTCCCAACCCCAGAAAAAGCCTTTGGTTGAATTGACGCTATAAGCATTTTGTCCAAGCTTGGTAAATGCCTCGACTGCCAGATCACCCATTTCTTGATTACCTTGATACTTTGAGCCATTGGTTGCATATGCAAGAGCGATATTTTGAACATGGTCGAGATACCCGGTATTTGTACTATAGGATGTGCTTGACTTGATCGAATCTCTTGAAGCTTCTGCTGCAGCATCTATCTGTGCGATTCTCTGGGCATAAATATTATCAAGAGGATTGTAGTTTATACCGCCTGTAAGCTGCCCTTTCCTGTTTTCTCTTAATATATCAAACTCATCACTTGGCACATAGGCAGAAACAGTTTCAAAGGAAACCTTTTCACTATCAGAAATCTCACCAATGCCGTTATACGCCTAGGCATATACCGAGTGTGCGCCAACTGGTAAATCAGTATACTTAAGAGTATAGGGCGCCTCATCACATACACCAATTAAAGAATCGTCAGAGTAAAACTCAACCTTTGTTATAGTTGTATTATCACAGAAAGCATCTGCTGATAAATACACAGGATAATCCTGAGGGATTTTTGTATTTGCATAAGGAGTAAGGAGTGTAACTGTCGGTGTTGTGACAGGCTCTCTTACTACATCACTCATTGTAGCAACAGAAATATCTCCTTTTGCGTTGTCCACATCCTGTGGCACTACCCTGATGCCAACATACTTACCAATTTCATTAGCTGAAAGAGTATATATTGATTTTAAATCAGAGCTGCTTGTTTCGGTTTTTAAAACAGTCACATTCTGTGATAAATATATATCATCAGCTGAGCACCACTCTACAACCGAGCCTGATTCAGGGCTATTTGCAAAATATTTATAATTAGCAGTTAAAGTATAACCATCAATATTATAACCTTTAATATCAAGGTTGTAGGCAACAGGATTAATACCATCACCATAATACACCTTAACATCATCACAAGCCATCTGATATGCCTCGCTACCTGTGTCTGCAAAGAAACCTGCAGATGCAAGACGAGGCTGCGCCATAGTATAGCTACCTGATGAACCATTCGCTAAAAAGTTAAAGGTATGTTTGCTATCTGTCCAAGGCTTCATATCAAGAAGAGTTTCACCATAATACATATCAATTGTTCTTGTAGGCATATGGATAACAAATCGTAGATATATCCATGGATTCTCTGCTGTGAGTGTAGTACCTGCTGTTGTGTTTCCTCTTGCCAAGGCAGACAACCACTCACTATTATAAGACATATCACCAGTTGATCTTATTGAAACCTGAGATAATATTTTTCCTCCTGATTGGAGGTTATAGCCAGAAAAAGTTGTATCACAAAGCTGATATCTAAGTGTTCCGCTGGTGGGCTTTTTAAGTCTTATTTCATGGGTTACAGTTCCCTGACTATAAGGCGCATCGAAATTTCTATAGACCCTAGACTTTTTACCATCAACCATAGTGGTGGCGCCTGTAGAAAGGAAGGTAGTATTATTAACCCCGTCGTCCTTCTCAAGGAAGTTTTCAGGATAATTTGCCATATTATAGCCAGTGGTGTTTTCTTTCTTAAAAACCCACTTGGTTACTGTATCCCTTTGCAAGAGCTTATGAGATGTATTGTCACCATTAACAACAGCAAACTCGCCTCTATCAAAAGACTCATATTCACCAATAAACTCCTGCATCTCCTCTTCTGGTATATCTTCTTCACAAAATGCAGGAAGTGTACTAGTTATCAGTGACAGTGCTAATAAAACGCTTGCAAGCCTCTTCATTATTTACATCTCCATTTATTCAAATATGCTATGTAAAAACCTTATAGAACTCTTTATTTCCTTATCATAATCATCTGTGGGAACAGCTTCAATACTGATTTTCCCTGTATAATTAATCTTCTTTAGGCAAGCTACAAACTCATCATAATTAAAGCCATCACCCTCACATGGGAAATGTCTGTTAATACCCTCAGCCACATGAACATGCCTTAATATATCAGCATTATCAGTTATGCCCTGATATGACTCACCTTCTCTTGTGATATGGAAAAGATCAGCAAGAAGGAATAAATTTGGATGAGAAAGTTTTCTTACAAAATCTCCGCCTTGAGTAAGATTGTTTATAACATTTGTATCTTCACTATTTAAAGGTTCAACAACAATTGCTACACCGTACTCTGCGGCGATATCTGCGATGAGAGAAAAACTCTCCTCAAGCTGTTGCCAACAGAGATTTGCATCTTCACCATCATCGATATTTCTTGCTCTTCCACTGCCAATTACAGCAATCTTCACACCAAGCTTTTGTGCCTTGGACAGAATATTATGACAATACTCCTTAAGAAACTCCGCAGAATAATTACTGCCACAAAGGCGCACGTCTCCTGGGAAGAAACAGCAACCTGATTCAATAGGTATACCTGCCTTTGCAGTATTGTCCTTATATCTTTCGATATCCTCATCTGTCTTATCCTTTAACTCCGATAAGTTAATTTCAATAAAGTCAAATGGGTCATTTGCAAAGCGGAGTACATCCTCCGGGCTTCCACAATATCCAATTTTCATTAATGCCACATCCTTTTATTATAATTTTTCAAGAGATATAAACATATTTTCTATCTCTTTTATTTCACTTTTTTTATTCTTCTTAATCCACATCTTACGATATTTACTGAGCCAGTTTATAGTGTCAAAAGGCTTTTCAATGTGATATTTACATACCTTTGCCAACAGTTGTGCCATAACACCTATGCCTTCACAGGCAACAAGCATTTCTTCAAGATAATTTTTATCCATATTATTATCAGTTTTAAGAGTTGTGATAAGCTCTGTACAATCCTTGATAACATCTTGGATAGTTGATTCATAAGGATAGGTAATATATGAATCATACTTGGTTTTATACACTACATTTGAATAGATAAAGGCAAAGTTATTCCAATCGATTTTACTATGTATTTTATCAAGTCTAGTAAGATACTCTACACCCTTATTATCTTTATACACCAAGTAGTTTATATCATCATTAAATGTTTTACCACAACTTGTATCAACATTCCATGACTTTGATGCACCCAGAACCAGACCAAACATTGCAAGCTCAAGACTACAGGGATTTCCCCAATCGCCCCAGTTTGTATTAAGAACTCCAAACGCCGAATTTCTATATCCACAGTCTATCATATTGGATATATTCTCCCTTGACTTTTCAATATTCTCACACAATCTACTCCATGTGCTTGTACCCGGGCACACTATTTGGTTTCTGTTCATCTTACTAAACTTTTCTATATTCTCTACAGGGATATTCTTTTCATAATGCCAATTAAGAAAGATTACATCATCAGGCAATAAATCCACACATTCGGGATGCTGAAGCAATATATCAGCCCACATCATTACCGTTTTCCCTTTTGACTTAACATAGTCAATTATCTTCTTAACAAAGTCAATATATAATTTACCTGTGTCAAAATCCTTATGCTTTCCAATTGATAAATCAAAGGTTTCATCACAGCAAATATTAAAAGTATTACTTCGAAACAATGGCACATATTGGTCAATAAGGCTTTTAATAATTTCAAAACTCTCATCACTTGTAGGGTCAATAGTGTGATGATGCATACGATTATGCCAGAACATCTCTTCCTTTTCTAAATCTTCAACCTCTCGAAGGTGCTTATATTGTGGCTTTTCAAGAAGCTCGTACAGATGACCAAATGTGGAAAGTGACGGTATAAATTCAATAAAATTATCATAGCAATAATCGTCAAGCTCACGTATTTCATCAGCAGTTAAATATCCTGTACGCTCAATTGAATCAGCATATTCTTTAAATTCAAAGGTGTGCTCAACATACAACTGAAGGGAATTCATTTTATAATATGCAAGGTTATCAATAAGTTCTTTGAGAGTTTCAACAGTTGGAACCTTGCCTCGTGTGACATCGTGATAAAATCCACGATACTTCATATCAGGGCAATCTTTAATATTGCAGCAAACAGCATCTTCGCAGCTTAAAATCTGTCTCAAGGTTTGTATTCCATAAAACAGCCCTGCATTATCCCCACCTTTAATAGTGATTATATCATTACTGGCAGATAGTTCATAGGCTTCCCTTGGCATATCAGACATACTCAATACTAATGGTATTCCATTCGTAGATTGAGGAAGCTTACTTATAGCTTTACCAACTCTTTCATCAAGACAAATACCTGAAAAATTCACAGAATTATTTTTTAAAATAGCATTTCTCTCTTCAATAAATTTTGGTCTTGGCAATAAATGCAACATATAACCACCCGATATTTAATAATATTTTAAAAATATTTTCCATTTTATATTGATTTTTCTTTCAATGTGATGTATAATAGTCGAGCAGTTAAAATTCAATATGCCGTCGTGATGGAATTGGCAGACGTAGCGGACTCAAAATCCGCCGGTAGCGATACCGTGTGGGTTCGACTCCCACCGACGGCACCACAAAAGCATATCATAAGATGTGCTTTTTTATGTAGAGAAGACAACCACCAACGGTGGTTGTCTTTTAATTAGTATTCTAAAGTTTCAAGTTTTGTAACCTGTGTTTCAGAATTAATGCTGTAATATGACATATAGTCACTATAGAATCCGTTGATTAAGTATACATTTACGCTACTTGCAAGCTGTGTATTAGCACCTGATTCTACAATATATTTCCACACATTAACTATGTTGTTTCCAACAGGCTCAGTATAAATAATATTGCCACCTACAAATGCATAATCCTTTACTTCAGAGCAAATCTCAGCGTTATCTGCACCATCAAATCCACACACATATAAGGCAGGCTTATGTGTTACATAATATAGCTTATCACTCTTATGTACAATTGACTTTATATCAATATTCTCCATAACAGAGAATGATTTAGTTTTTGTATCAAGCATATATGTTCTATATGCATCTTCATCGCAACGCTCGCTAAAATACAGATATTTATTATCAGCTATACCACAAAAACTTCCATCTTCGTAATAAATACTTGATATCTTCTTGTCAGTATAAACATCCGCTACACCATAGTATAGACCTGATGCAATATCCACAAGAATAATCTGCTTTAGCCCCTTGTCATAAACATAGGCAGCTACACCATCTGTTGCAAACTTCCTTGACGGAGATCCTGTATATATGATCTTTTCACTATTAGATTTGTTAATATATTTAACTTCATTGTCTGTGATTTTAATAACCCCACTATCTAGAGTTATATCATCATCAGCGACTGATAAGTTCCCTTTATTTGTGACTAATGTTGAAAGTATTGACCATTCGTTTGCTTTAAAAGAAACTCCTTTTTCAGCAGCCTTTGTAATCCAAATACGAGCATCACTTGCAATACCCCTCTTGATACTCAAATTTACAAGTCCACGATAGACCCTTTCATTATTATCAGAAAGCTTTAATGCATAGTTATACGCTTTTTCTGCTTGTTCAATCTTGCTTAGTGCAAGATATGCATCACCAAGTCCTGCTCTTGCCTCTACATTATCTTTATCAATTTTAAGAGCTTTTTTATACGCCTCAAGGGCCCCTTGAGCGTCATTGGATTCAAGATATTTATCACCAGAATCAATATATGACACAACACGCTGGGATGGCGCAAAGAAATCCACAACACCGAATTTTACAAAGCTATAGCTTGCTCCTAAAAACAACAAAACAACCAGTATTGCAAGAATCTTCTTTCCACTTCCGCCTCTGCGTCCTTTTCTACGAGGGGAAACAGATGACATAGACATTCCATATGTTACATTAGGCTGAATTCTCATAAATCAATACCTCCAATTTCCATAAGTGCATTTTACCATACAACGATATGTAATGTAAATAGCTACATAAAAAAATCCACACAAAATGTGGGGATTTTTAAGTCGTTTTTATCTATTTGCAGGATGCTTACCTGTCATACCAAACTTTCTTCTGATTTCATAGAGCTGCTCAACCTGTTCATCAGAGAAAATCTGTGGTCCGCCAAGCTGCATTGATCTGAATAATAATTCTGCATAAAACTCTAATGATTCCATTTTATGATATGCATTAAGTAATGAATCGCTATACGAAAGAGCACCATGGCTCTCGAGAAGAACTGCATCATAATATTGAAGATATTTTTCAACATTATCAGGAATTTCCTCTGTTGAAGGAACGCCATATTCAGCGATTGGAACCTCACCAAGAGCAATTACCGCCTCAGGCATAATTGGCTTTGTAAGAGGGATTCCTGCAATTGCAAAGCTGGTTGCAAAAATTGGATGTGCATGAACCACAGCATTTACATCATCACGCTTTTGATACACTCGAAGATGCATCTTAATCTCAGAAGAAGGCTTAAAGCCGTCGTTTGCGTGGAGGATATTACCCTGTCCGTCAATTTTACAAATATATTCAGGTGTCATAAATCCTTTGCTTACACCTGTTGGTGTACAAAGATACTCATTATCACTGATTTTAACCGAGATGTTACCATCATTAGCGGCAACCATTCTTCTATCATATATTCTTTTGCCAATATCACAAATCTCTTGCTTGATTTGTTCTTCCGTCTTCATAATTATTCCTCTCCTTTATGTATTAACAATGATAATTATATACGGGATGTAAGGTTTAGATGCAGTACCAAAGGCTCCCTTGTGTAAAGGGAGCTGTCAGCTTAGCTGACTGAGGGATTGTCTGATTTCTTTATCAATAAGCATACATACCCCTTCAAAATTTTCCATAACATCAAGATTTGATATTCGTATAACCTTAATTCCATATTCTTTTAAATATTCAGTTCTCTTTTCATCACTTATAAGACCTTCATATTCATAATGCTGCGAACCATCAAGCTCTATCGCCAAGTTTGCCTTTGCACAATAAAAGTCTGCTATATATTTACCCAAAACTTTTTGTCTTGTTATTTTGATTGGATAATTCCTTAAAAAATCATACCATAAATGTCGTTCTTCTTTTGTCATATTCTTTCGTAGGTTTCTGGCAAACGGCACTATGTTTTTATTATACTTTCTATCCATTTACAACCCCTTCGAGTTTGCTTTTGCAAACCCACCTCCCCTTACACAGGGGAGGCTTTTTCTATTTTCGACAAAATTCTCCATATAATTAACGAACAATATAGATGTCAGAGAATTCATTTTACGACGCCATCAATTGATGTAGCGGTCAAATGACCGAAGAAAGTCGTCAGGCTTTAATAAGTTTTGCAAAGCAAAATTCAATATGCATCAATTATAATACAACGCATCGTCAAAAGCAATAGTACGATTGAGCAAATGTATATTAAAAAACAAATAAAAATCTCCGACAAAAACTGAACAAGTCCAGTAAAAACGGACAATAGAAAAAACAGACCCCTTATGGTAGAATAAAAGAAACTACCATAGGGGGATTTTTTATGCCACGAGAATACAGACATATCCAAGAATATGAAAAA
>JAQVYH010000019.1 GCA_029004515.1 Eubacteriales bacterium
TATTATGCCATCTATGGAGTATAGTGGTGGAGTATATGTGTCTATTATCGGCATATTCTGTGGTGCATTTCTTCTTAATGCAATGGATAAGCTTGTGCCTCATCTTCATAGAATCTCAGGGGTAGATATAGAGGCTCATGGTGATAATCATCAGCTTAATAAAGTATTGCTTTTTGTAATGGCAATCGCTATTCATAATCTGCCTGAAGGTATTGCCGCTGGTGTAGGTTTTGGTACTGAGAACACCGCCGAGGCGCTTACTATAGCTGCGGGTATTGCCTTGCAGAATATTCCTGAGGGTATGGTTATTATTGCACCTATGATGGCTGCCGGGATGAGTAAGGGCAAAACATTTATAATTGCATCAATGACAGGTTTAGTAGAGGTTGCTGGCACATTTTTAGGTTACTATGCAGTTTCCCTTTCTAGCGCTATTCTCCCATTTGCGCTTGCCTTTGCAGGGGGCACAATGGTCTATGTAATAAGCGATGAGATGATTCCTGAAACACATCATGGCAGTACAAGAGGAGTGACATATAGTCTGCTTGCGGGATTTTGCTTGATGTTATTGATGGACTATTACCTTGCCTAAGTAAGGCTTCTAAAAATGCACATAAAAAAGCACTTGCGTACGCAAGTGCTTTTAATTTGTTTGAATTTGCGATAGGCTGTATAAAAATAGTACAGAATGAACGACCCGAGAGGGCGCAAGCGCCCGTCGCCGAAGGTGTATTAATATACTCCGAGAGCCGAGGTTCGTTTATTATGTGCATTTTTATAAGCCTACATTATTTTTTAAGATAATTAACATTTTCTTTTGCTGCTGTCTTTGGCTCTGCTGTGCCTTCCTGCTCTACAATAAAGTATTTTGCATAAGGAGCAGCTTCCTTGATTTTACTTAGCTCAAGTGTTCCATTTGGCCAGGTTGAGTTTTCTCCATTATCATCAATCTGCTTGAGGTGAATAAGCTCTGCCTTTTTACCAAGCTTTCTTAGATATTCATATGGACATTCTCCGCCTTTTGCAACCCAGAAAACATCAACCTCTAATATTACGCAGTCGTCTGTTTCTTCGGCTAAAATATCAAGGATATATTTACCATCAAATTTTTCAAATTCCCCTGCGTGGTTGTGATATCCAATCTTTATGCCATATTCCTTTGCAATCTTTGCAGACTCATTAAGGAGCTTTGCTACATTGTGCACATCCTCGATGGTTTCGTAGCTTGCGTGAGGGATAATCATATATTTTGAGCCGATTGCTTTGTTGTATTCAAGGTTTTCTATAAGGGCGTTTTCAAAGAGATCCTTTGATGTGTGAGAGCCGATTGAGTAGAGATTATTTTTTTCTAGCTCTGACTTCATCTCATCAGCTGTTAAATCGCCAAACCCTGCAAACTCAACACCGCTATATCCACATTCTGCTACAAATTCAAGTGCCTTTCTAAAATCCTTTGCAGTTTCGTCTTTAATAGACCATAACTGAAGTGATAAATCCATTTTGTTTGTCCTCCTTAAATATCAGTAGCTATTGCCATTCCTGTTTGCGCTGACTCAAATGATGCTTCCATAACACGCATTACGCGAAGTGCCTGCTGTGGTGTGATGGTAAGAGGAGCGATGCCCTCAATTGCATCAGCAAACTGATTATATACTACGGTAAGGTCGTCGACTACATCAAGAGGCTCCGAAATTATCATTGTTTCGATAGACTCTTTGCTTCTGGGAGCCATAGTCTTTGTTGGACCTGCCTTTGTATAGAATATTTTTTCTTCCCATTCGTTTTCCTTATCAATGCAACGAACAATTTTACCATCACAGTCCCAATCATCAATCTGAAGGGTACCATCTTCCCCAAGCACATACCAACGGGGATGAGTAATATAGTTGTTGGTTGATACCTCGATATGTGCTGTAAGGCCACTCTCAAAGGTCATTGTAAGGCGAAAGTTGTCATCAACCTCAGCATACTGTATATGATACATCTTGCAAAATACATTAGTAACCTTCTCATCAACCATATACATAATCTGGTCAATAAGGTGTACTCCCCAATCAAGCATCATACCACCGCCAAGGTGCTTGAGAGTTCTCCAGCCCTTTGGCATACCTCTAGAGCCTTCAACTCTTGATTCAATAACATATGGCTTACCCAAAAGACCTTCCTCAACCTTGCGCTTCATAAGAACAAAATCCTTGTTTGTGCGACGGTTTTGGTCAATTGTGAATACCTTGCCGTACTTTTCGGATGCTTCAATGATTTCAAGAAGCTCTTCAGACGAAATAGTAACAGGCTTTTCACAGATAACATTCTTTCCTGCTGCCATTGCCTCGATTGCAAGGTCCTTATGTACTTCATTAGTTGTTGCGACAAGTACCATATCAAGCTCTTCGTCCGCAAGTAGTGCCTTTTTTGATGGATATGTATATATACCATCATTCTTTGCATTTTCCATAACCTGTGGGTCAATATCATATATGCCCTTTACAGTTACTCTGTCATATCCTGATAGGATTTCAAAGTGATGCTTTGCCATACCGCCAAAGCCAATAAAACCTACTTTATGCTGCATTATACCCACCACATTTCTCCTGCGTTTTCATAGATAATAATATTCTTAAGGAATGCGATTGCTTTTTCAAGACCTTCCTTAGGGGACATAAGTCCGTCCTCGTGCTCAATACTGATTGCACCGTCATAACCGGTTGCTTTAAGTGCGCTTATCATATTGTTCCACACTTTGGCAGAGTGGCCATAGCCAACTGTCCGAAATACCCAAGAACGATTGAGAATATCTCCATAGCTTTGTGTATCAAGAACACCAATCTTTGCTGTATTAGCTTCGTCAATCTTTGTGTCCTTTGCGTGGAAGTGATATATAGCACCTTTAAGATACTTGATAGCCTCGCAAGGGTCGATTCCCTCCCAGAAAAGATGGCTTGGGTCAAAGTTAGCGCCTATAATATCGCCAACTGCCTCACGAAGTCGGAGGAGTGTTGATGGATTGTATACGCAAAAACCTGGATGAAGTTCAAAAGCAATCTTCTTGATGCCTATCTCCTTTGCAAGAGCAGCAGTTTCTTTCCAATACGGAATAAGAACCTTGTTCCACTGCCAATCAAGAATATCAAGATATTCATTTGGCCAAGCACAAGTAACCCAGTTAGGATTTTCCGAATTCTCACAGTCACCCGGGCAACCAGAGAAACCGATTATTGTTTCAACATCCAAAAGTGCTGCAACCTTCATTGCATCTACAAATTCATCGTGGAATTTCTTTGCGATTTCCTTGTTCGGATGAACAGGGTTACCATGACAGCTAAGAGCTGAAATTTTGAGATTGTACTGTTTAAGTAAATCCTTCAGCCACTGAACCTTCTGTGGATTATTAATATAATCCTTTGGGTCAAGATGTGCCTTACCGGGATAGCCGCCAGCGCCAATCTCAAAGCTGTCAACGCCAAGGCTGCTTAAATATTTAATAGCTTCTTCCATACTCATATGTGCAAGTACAGGGGACATTACGCTAAGTTCCATAATTTATAGTCAATCCTTTCTGATTTTTACTTTTCAAGAGGCTGCTTGGCATGAATGCATATTAAATCTTCTGATATAAATGTAGGCTTTGCCCAACGAATTGCATTTTTGATAATCTTTTGTACATATTCATTTCTATATATAGGATATTCTTCGTGTCCTGGCTGGAAGTAGAATATTTTACCAAGCCCTCTTGCGAATGTGCAACCACTTCTGAACACTTCTCCACCAGCAAACCAGCCGATAAATACAACATCATCAGGATTTGGAATAGTGAAGTGTTCGCCATACATTTCCTCATGTTCAAGCTCAAAGTGCGCTGGGATTCCCTGTGCGATAGGATGAGCGGGATTTGCACACCATACTCTCTCGCGGTCGTTATCTCTCCATCTCAAATCACAGGTTGTACCCATAAGTGAACGGAAAATCTTTGAGTGATGTCCAGAGTGAAGAACAATAAGTCCCATACCTCTTAATACTCTATCTTGTACCCTCTTAACTATCTCATCAGGTACTTCGCCGTGCTTTTTATGACCCCACCAGAGAAGCACATCTGTATCTTCAAGGACTTCATCTGTAAGACCACACTCCGGCATATTAAGAGTTGCAACTCTTACCTGAAGGTCGTCTTCTGTCTGGAGGAACTCTTTAATACAACCATGTATGCCGTCAGGGTATACAGCTCGTATTACTTCAGATTCCACTTCGTGAACGTATTCATTCCAAACAGTAACCTTAATCATTAAGTAATACCTCCTTGCCTGTCTTTGCACTTTCGTAGATAGCTTCAAGGATCTGCGTTACAACGATAGCCTGTTCCGGCTTAACAACAGGGTCGGTATCGTTAACAACAGCCTGAATCCACTGCCTTGCTTCAATATCAGCAGGAGCTTCTTCAGCACCAGCATAGAAGTCTACTCCGGCAGAACCAATGCTTGGCTTGATTGTTGTGAGCTTGCCATGCTTTGTAAGATTGATTCTTGCGCCATCTTCCATATCAGCACCTGCTTTTGTACCGCAAAGTGAGCAAATAGCCTCTTTATTATAAAGTGTGTTGAGCGCCCAGCTGCTTTCAAGAACAATAGTTGCACCGTTTTCCATTGTGATAAAGCCAAAAGCTGAGTCTTCAACAGTAAACTTTTCAGGATCCCAATCGCCCCAGGCGTTGCCTGAATTCTTCATATCACCAAGCTTTTTGTATACGTTACCCTTAACGCTTACAGGTTTGTAGTTGTCCATCATCCAAAGTGTAAGGTCAAGTGCGTGTGTACCTATATCGATAAGTGGTCCGCCGCCCTGTTCTTCTTCATTAAGGAATACACCCCATGTAGGAACTGCACGACGTCTGATTGCTATTGCCTTACCATAATAAATTTCGCCAAGCTCTCCGTCATCACAACAAGCCTTTACAAATGTACTTTCTGCCTTGAATCTGTTCTGGTAACCGATTGTAAGCTTTTTGCCTGTTTTCTTATGCGCCTCAAGCATAGCCTTTGCATCAGCATATGTCTTTGCCATTGGTTTTTCACACATTACATGGCAACCACTTTCAAGTGCTGCAACCGTAATTGGTGAGTGTGACTTGTTAGGAGTACAAACATGTACAACCTCAAGGTCTTTTTCTTTTGCAAGCATTTTCTTATAGTCTGTGTAAACTCTTGCACCTTCTACACCATACTTCTCTGCTGCTTTTTCTGCCTTTTCCTTAACGACATCGCAGAATGCAACCATCTTTACATTGTCAAGCTTTGAAAGTGACGGCATATGCTTTCCGTTAGCAATACCACCGCAACCGATAATACCTAATACTACATCTCTCATTTCCTTTTACCTCCTGCTAATTTGTTGAATTTCTAATGATTAATTCATGCTTTAATACTTTATTTTCAGGGATTTCCCCTTCAAATCTTGCCAGTAGCGATTTCATCGCCTCGACTCCCAATTCTCTTCTAGGCTGTGATACCGTAGTAAGAGGAGGGTTGGTCATATATGCCGCATCTGTGTTGTCAAAACCGACAACAGCCACATCATCTGGGACATTGAGCCCTTGGCTGTGTATGGCACTTACTGCACCTGATGCCATTCTGTCCGATATGGAGAATAGTCCGTCAAATTTAGCACCGTTTTTTATATGCTCTTCGGTAAGACGATATGCACTTCTAAAGCCATAATCACCGTCAAAGATAATGCTCCAATCGGGTTCTATTCCGTTTTCTCTTAGTGCTCTAATATATCCATCAAAACGAACCTTTGATGAAATCATATGGTTCCTTACACCGCAATAAGCGATTCTCCGTCTGCCGGATTTAATAAGATAATCGACAGCATCATAGGCGGCCTGTTCATTATCAATAGTAACATAAGGAGAATCTGTATCCACATATTCACTGCATTGTACGACGCTATACCTATTGGCAAGCGTGTGCATATCTTCTTTACTCATTATGCTGGACATTATTATTGCTCCATCTGCCAGTCCATTTTTTAGCATATCGATGTAGGAGGATTCAATTTGGGCATTGTCATTTGTCATACAGATAAGGGTCTGATATCCGTTTTTTCGTGCCTCTTCATCAATCCCTGCAACAACTCGGTTGCAAAAATAGTTTGATATAGTGGTAAGTATAACTAGAATCAACCTAGTCTTTTGTGTTCGAAGATGTCTGCCCAAAAGATTCGGTGCATAGTTATACTCCTCCATAATGGAAAGAACCTTTTGCTTTGTGCGTTCAGATACAGTACTGCTATCATTAAGTACTCTCGAAACCGTAGCCACCGACACTCCCGCAAGGGAAGCAATTTCAGAAATAGTTATTTCTACCACCTCCTTAATAAGATATAATGTAATCGTTTACATTTCTCTGCAAACAAAAACGATTACACCTAGTATTTTCTATGAAAAGCATACAATGTAATCGTTTACATCAGCATAATACCACTATGTAGTATATATGTCAATAGTCTATGAAAAAAAGATTATAAAGATTTTGTTACAAAGAAAAAGGAAGAAAATCTATTGGACTTTCTTCCAGTAATTGATTATAAATTATATGTATTGATTTTACTTAAGATGGGGTGTATAGAAATACTATTCTATAGCTTTACTATCGCCCTTTTTACCTCGCAAAACGCTTGCGCTCAACGCTGTATTAAATAGTATCTAAATATCTACAAGCTGCCAGGGCTGCAGTTGCCCCATCTGCAACCGCTGTTGCAATCTGACGAACATATTTTGAGCGACAGTCACCTGCAACAAAGATTCCTTTTGATTTTGTAAGGCAATTTTCATCAGCTTCGATATAACCATATTCATTTAGGCCAACAAGGTTCTTGAATATGTCATTTTCTGGTTGTTGACCGATTGCTACAAAGACGCCATCAGTTTCGATTGCTGATTGCTCGCCTTTTGTATTTTCGATAATAACTCTTTCAATACCTTTATCGCCCTCAAGTTTTTTTACAACAGAGCCTGTAATAAACTTTACATTATCCTTTGTTTCGAGGATTTCAAGAAGCTTTTTCTCCCCTGTGAAGTAGTCGAGATTCTGCACAAGGATAACCTCTGTGCAAATATCGGAAAGCATAACTGCATCCTGAAGAGCTGTGTTACCGCCACCAACTACTACAACCCTCTGACCTGCATGGAATGCTCCGTCACATACAGCGCAGTATGAAACCCCATTGCCAATAAAACCTTCTTCTTCAGGCAATCCCAAATGACGATGCTTTGATCCGGCTGCAATTATAACAGTCTTTGCACTATACTCTGCATATTCGCCTTTTATTATCTTTATATCACCTTGTTCTTCAATTGAAAGAACTGTATCCATTTCAATGTCTGCACCAAGATTAAGAACCTGTTCAACCATATTTTCAGCAATTTCATTACCGCTTGCGCTGATTATACCGGGGAAATTCTCGACCTTTGGGGAGTGGGTAATCTGTCCGCCGAAGGCTTCTTTTTCTATAATAACAGCTGATTTATCCGCACGCCTTGCATATACTGCTGCAGTAAGTCCGGCAGGGCCTGCACCGATTATTGCTACATCATATAACATAATAATTCCAATCTCCTTAACATTTCCTAAGCTGAAGGGTGTTTAAAAACAATAGCTTTTAAACACCCTCTTGTTCTACATTTTTACTTTACAGTATTAAGCATTTACTTCGATAAATTTCTTGATGTTAGAGAGGTTCTGAATGCTTTCAGCTTTACCTTCCTTAATAATTACAAGAGTAGGAGCCATCTTTATATCGAATTTTTTAGCTTCTTCAGGTGCCTTGTCAGCATAAATCTTTTCGTGAGCAATGTCCGCTTTGTTTAGGAAGGTTTCTGCCATTTTACAGTTTGGACAAGTGCTGGTTGCGAAAAGGATAATCTTTTCTTTATCGTCGCTAGGTGTAACGGCGGATTCTTCATCGCAAAGAATGGATTCAACGTTATATACCTTACGCTGTTTGAATTCTTCTGACTTTCCATCGTTCCAGTTCTTAACAGGACGATAGTAACCTGTGATTCTGCTGTATACTTCAGTTTCAGCACCACACTTTGGACAAGTGTATTGCTCACCTGTAATATAGCCATGCTCTTTACATACTGAATATGTTGGTGAAAGTGTATAGTATGGAAGCTTGTAGTTATCTGCAATCTTCTTAACAATTGATGCGGCAGCCTTCCAATCAGGAAGCTTTTCACCAAGGAATGCATGGAATACTGTGCCTGATGTGTAGAGCGATTGAAGCTCATCCTGAACATCAAGAGCTGAGAAGATATCTTCTGTATAACCAACAGGAAGATGTGAACTGTTTGTATAGTAAGGTGTGCCACCTTTTTCTGATGCTGTGATGATATCAGGATACCTCTTGACGTCGTGCTTTGCAAGTCTGTATGTTGTTGATTCAGCAGGGGTAGCTTCAAGGTTGTAAAGGTCACCGTAAAGCTCCTGATAATCTGAAAGTCTTTCCCTCATATGGTTAAGGACCTCTTTAGAGAATTCCTGTGTTTCCTTATGAGTAAGGTCAGCATGAAGCCACTTTGCATTAAGACCAACTTCGTTCATACCAATAAGACCGATTGTTGAGAAGTGGTTGTCAAATGTGCCGAGGTATCTCTTTGTATAAGGATAAAGTCCCTCATTAAGAAGCTTTGTTATAATAGTACGCTTAACCTTAAGAGAACGAGCTGAAATATCCATAAGCTTGTCAAGTCTTGCGAAGAAGTCGGCTTTATCCTTTGCAAGATAAGCGATTCTTGGAAGGTTGATTGTTACAACACCAACAGAACCTGTGCTTTCACCGCTGCCGAAGAAACCGCCTGACTTTTTACGAAGTTCTCTGAGGTCAAGACGAAGTCTGCAGCACATACTTCTGACATCACTTGGCTCCATATCACTATTCACATAGTTTGAGAAGTATGGTGTGCCATATTTTGAAGTCATCTCAAAGAGAAGCTTGTTGTTCTCTGTTTCAGCCCAATCAAAATCGTTTGTAATTGAATATGTTGGGATTGGATACTGGAATCCTCTGCCGTTAGCGTCGCCTTCAATCATCGTTTCGATGAATGCTTTGTTAACCATATCCATTTCAGCCTGACAATCTTTATACTTGAAGTCCATTTCCTTACCGCCAACAATTGCGTTGATCTCAGCAAGGTCATTTGGAACCGTCCAGTCAAGAGTAATATTTGAGAATGGTGCCTGTGTACCCCATCTGCTTGGTGTGTTTACACCATAGATAAATGATTCAATGCTCTTCTTAACCTGCTCATATGAAAGGTTGTCCGCCTTAACAAATGGAGCAAGATAGGTGTCAAATGATGAGAATGCCTGAGCGCCTGCCCATTCATTCTGCATTATACCGAGGAAGTTAACCATCTGGTTGCAAAGTGTAGCAAGATGGCTTGCAGGTGAAGAAGTGATTTTGCCAACTACACCGCCAAGTCCTTCCTGAATAAGCTGTTTAAGTGACCAACCTGCACAATAACCTGTGAGCATTGAAAGGTCGTGAATGTGAATATCAGCGTTTTTATGAGCGTTGCCTATTTCCTCATCATATATTTCTGAAAGCCAGTAGTTTGCAGTGATTGCACCGGAGTTGCTTAAGATAAGTCCACCAACTGAATAAGTAACAGTTGAGTTTTCTTTTACACGCCAGTCAGTAACCTTAACATAGCTGTCAACTACATCTTTGTAGTCAAGTATGGTTGATTTCATATTACGAAGCTTTTCCCTCTGCTTACGATAGAGGATGTATGCTTTCGCAACTTCTGCATATCCTGCCTGAACAAGAACATTTTCTACGCTGTCCTGAATATCTTCAACCGCTACATGACCATTTTTAACTTTTGGAGCAAAGTCTGATGTAACCTTAAGAGCGATAAAGTCAATTATGTTGTCATTATATGCTGTGTCCTGTGCCTCAAATGCCATTTTTATTGCTTCAGCTATTTTAGAAATATCAAAGTCGATAATCTTTCCGTCTCTTTTAATAACATTGTACATTTTCTTTTCCTCCCCAAATCCGTGAATTATTATAATTATATACCCAATTTATGGGGTTGTCAAGAGTCAAAACACAACATATTGTGTTTCAATATTGTTACATATACAATATAGCCTGTTTAGATTCCTCTGGTCTCACAGTGTGGAAGTGCCGATTTTAAGGCGTTTTCCAGGTTTTTCATCTCTTTTCCATCGTATGGAGTCATAGGATTTCCAATTAAATTATCCGATATTTTGTATTGCTGAAGAAAGTATTTGCTATCACCTTTGAGCCATTCACCGATTTTTATTATATCGTATTTTGTGTGCATTTCTTTTGCAACAGTTGTGCGAAATTCATAGGGAATTTTGCCTTGCTTTAAAACTTCAACTGATTTTTCAATCAGGCTGATATCAAAATTACTGACATCAATGGTGCTGGCATATTTTTCTTTGCAATTTTTAATATCCATTGCAACATAGTCTACAAGACTTTTATCTATTAAATCTGCAAGTTTATCAGGAAAGCTACCATTAGTGTCAAGCTTTACGCTATAACCAAGTTCTTTTATTTTTCTGATAAATTCCTCAATATCCTTTTGAAGAAGAGGCTCTCCTCCTGTTATGCAAACTCCATCAAGGATTCCTTGTCTTTTTATAAGGTAAGAAAAGATTTCTTCCTCGGGTATTATTTCATTCTCACCAGGGGTCAGAACCAATGGCGCATTGTGACAATATGGACAACGAAAATTACAGCCTGATGTGAAAATAGTACAGGCTGTTTTGCCGGGATAGTCCAGTAGAGTAAGCTTTTGCAGTCCATTTATAATCATTTTATATCTGGTCCTTTTTCATTATTTTTGGAATCCCCTTAAGGGTAGACATCAGCTTGTCCAAATGATTACTATATACATCTCGTGGGAGAGTATTTTCACTCTTGCATATTGCTGCTGCATATCCTATTACCTCGCCCATCATACCGCCAGTTCGCATAACTCTTACTGTGCCCAGCGCATCGTGTGAAACACTGACATTTCTACCAGCCATAAACATATTGGATAGGTTTCTTGAATATAAACAACGATAGGGAACGAAGTAAGGCTTGTTGAACCTTTCATGATAGTCTTTTGTGATAAATCCGTCGCCCTCATAAAAAGCTCCGTAAAATCTCTTGTCAGGATAGTGTACATCAAAGTTCCAAGTGGAGGGAATACAGCTATCTTCAAATATTGTTCCTTTATATACATCGCTCTTTGTCAGAATCACATCGCCAAAAAGCCTGCGAGATTCTCTCTTGCCTCCGATGTGTCCGCAAAAACCAATTTTATAGTTTTCATAATCATTATCTACATTCTTTAGGCAATCTACAGCGCCATACATAGCACGAAGGTTGGTATCTCTTGCATATTCTGCATTGTCGATTGGGTCAAGCTCGCAACCACTTTCCCAGAACCACACCCCAAGAGATATTTCCCCTTGGTTGTTATATACATCCTTAACTCCCTTTCTACCGGGGAATGTGCAGTTTGTAAGGTCAATCGCCCAAGGACAACGTGGGAAGGTCTGCTTTGTTCCCATATTTTTAAGGTGCCAATGATTTGTCATTCCCATATGTCCATTGGTGGTTACTTCAAAATCCGCCCCTGCCATCGCACCCACCGTTCCATCACCTGTGCAATCGGCATATAGTGGAGCGGTCATTTTCTTATATTTACCTGTAGGAATATCAAAAACCTCAACTTCACAGATTTTATCACCATCAGTAACTACATCTGTAAGAATATGATTTAAGAATAAAGAGAGATTTTCTTCATTTCTTAATAACTGCTCTTTGTTATCATCTTCGTACAAATCACCAGTATTGCTCGAACCATAATGAGCCTTTCTAGCTTGCTCAAGTTCGTTTACAATATTGCCAATCCCGGGGAAAGGTTCATAATTTGTCTCGCCACCGAGCCACACTCGTACTTCGGAGCTGTTGTTACCACCCACAACGCCTCTGTCTTGGATAAGAGCTGTTTTAAGACCCTGCCTTGCACAGGATAATGCACAGCAGATTCCTGCAATACCGCCCCCTGCAACAATCATATCAAATTGCAAGGTGTTATCGGTGCTTTCTTGATTCGTAAGCTTTTTATACAGCTTAATTATTTCACCTGTTTCCTGTGGGGGAGTGAACATTGTATTCTGTGTAAATAAAATTAATCCACATCTGCCCTCAAAGCCCGTAAGGTCGCAAAGGGAGAGAGTAGCATTAGTGTCATCAATCTCCACCTCGCCGCCATATTCCCAACTCCAATTGTCATTTTCTGTGCCAAATTCTTTATCAATTGTATTTTGATTAAGTTTGATTTGAAATCTTCCCGGAGCATATTGCGGTTTCCAAGGGGCAACCCAATTGTATGTATATACAAACATTCTATATATTCCCTTTTCAGGAAAGTTTACCTTTGTTGTGGCATCATCAACAGGCTCGCCAATTCCGTGTGCTAAAAGGTATGGAAAGCCCATATTTGCAACGAATTGAGTGTCAAGTAACCATCCGCCAAATGTGTCAAAATTACCCATTCCTATTATTAATGAATTATTTTTATTAATCATTTTAACCCTACCTTTGTAAGGTATATTCTAATGCTATTAAGGTGCTATGTCAATATGAATAAGGGCTAAAATTCCAAATTGTTACTATTTACATTTATTGCCATTTATGATATATTCTTGCTGAGGTGATTGTTATGAAAATGAAGGTTATAAAAACTATTAAGAATTCAGATGTAATTATGAAGGAATTTCCTTGTCCTGCCTTTGAGAAAAGTGAGATTGAGGTTCCTGTTATCAATGTAGTTCCCTATGTGGAATACCAGACCATAGACGGTTTTGGCGGTGCTTTTACTGAGGCTGCAGCAGTATCTCTTGATAAAATCAGTCCTGAGAACAGAGCGCAGATTATTAAGATGTATTTTGATGACAAAGAAGGTATCGGCTATAACTATTGCCGTACGCATATTAATAGTTGTGACTTCTCTGTTGGGAACTGGACATATGTTGAAGAGGAGGATAAAGACCTCTCCACTTTTTCAATAGACCACGACAAGCAGTCTATTATCCCAATGATTAAAGATGCGCTAAAGTACAATAAGGATATGTTTCTCTTCTCATCCCCTTGGAGTCCCCCTGCATATATGAAGGATACCAATATGATGAACAAGGGCGGCAAGCTTCTTGCTGAGTACTATGATTTGTGGGCAGAGTATTATGTGAAATACATTCAGGCTCTCAAGGCAGAGGGAATTAACATCTCTGCTATCACGGTACAAAACGAACCAAAGGCAACACAGACTTGGGATTCTTGCGTTTATACCGCAGAGGAAGAGCGTGATTTTGTTAAGAATCATCTTGGAAAGAAGATGAAGGAAATTGGCGTTAAGGTGATGTTCTGGGACCATAATAAAGAGAGAGTTATGGACAGAGCAAAGGTTATGCTCGATGACAAAGAAGCTGCGCAGTATATTGACGCAATTGCCGTTCATTGGTATTCAGGTGACCATTTTGAACAGCTTGATATGTTCAATAAGATGTACCCTGATAAGAAGATTATCTTTTCTGAGGGATGTCAGGAATATAGCCTTGGCAAGGTGGATAGCTGGTCAATCGGTGAGAGATATGCTTTTGATATGATTGGTAATTTTAATAATTACCTTACAGCCTTTACTGATTGGAATCTTGTTCTTGATGAGCAGGGTGGACCAAACCATGTTGGAAACTTTTGCGATGCGCCGATTATGGTTGATACCAAGAAGGATAAAATACATATTCACAATTCATATTACTATATTGGTCATTTTAGTAAGTATGTAAAGAAGGGTGCAAAGAGGATTGGTTTTAGTAAATATACTAATGACCTATCAGTAACAGCCTTTAAGAATCCTGACGGACAGCTAGTTGTAATCGTACTTAACGATAAGGATGTAGAAAAGACCTACAATATCCGTATCGATAATCATACATCCAAGGTGACAAGCCAGCCTCATTCAATTGCTACATATCTGATTGAAGAATATAAGTAAATAATGGCACGAAAGAAGGAAAAACAACGTGGAGATTATTAAAATTAGAGAACATAAGGAGTTTGGCAGTATGGCTGCTAAATGGTTCCACTCAAAGTGGGGAGTTCCATTAGAGGCATATGAAGAAAGCATAAATGAATGTATAGAAAATAAGTCAGGCGTACCCCAATGGTATATTGCAATGGAAGATAATGAGCTTGTGGGCGGTCTCGGTGTTATCGAAAACGATTTTCATGATCGTAAGGACCTGGCTCCAAATGTTTGCGCTGTATATGTTGAGGAAGAATATCGCTGCAAGGGTATTGCAGGAAAGCTTCTTGAATTTGTATGTAATGATATGAATAATATGGGAATCAGCACCCTGTACCTCATTACTGAACACACATCATTCTATGAAAGATACGGTTGGGAGTTCTTGTGTATGGTTCAGGGTGATGGAGAGCCTGATATGACACGAATGTATATACATAAAATGTAAATACTTAGATAATCCATTTTCAGTGGAATGTGTTTATGCTTAGAAAACAAGGAAGAATTTTAATATACAAAAAGGAGTTTGCACAGTTGATGTGCAAACTCCTTGTGTTTTATGTGGTTATTATAATAGAATAACTCCGGCTTTGTTTGCGGCTTCTTCTGTGCCTGCATCCCATATGCTTGATTGAACCTCGCCGATGTGTGCATTACCCATAAGGAGCATACAAAGTCTTGATTGTCCAATACCGCCACCCATTGTAAGTGGAAGTTTGTCCTCAAGGAGCATACTGTGGAAAGGAAGAGCTTTTCTATCCTCACAATTTGCTTTTTCAAGCTGTGAGATGAGGGCTGATTTGTCAACTCTTATACCCATTGATGAAACCTCAAATGCAATTCCAAGAGTTTTATTCCAGAACATTATATCACCATTAAGGCTCCAATCATCATAGTCTGGTGCTCTGCCGTCATGCTTCTTGCCTGATTTAAGTATATCGCCAATCTGCATTATAAATACTGTCTTGTACTTTTCTGTAAACTTATTTTCCCTTTCCCTTGATGTAAGGTCAGGATACATATCTTCTAGCTCCTGCGTTGTAACGAATGTAACATTTCTTTCAAGGTCAGACTCAACACTAGGGAATCTTTCTTTGAGCACAGCTGCTGTGTCGCAAATAACACCAACAATCTGGCGAACAGTTTCTTTTAAGTACTCTACATTTCTTTGCTCATTTGTGATCACCTTTTCCCAATCCCACTGGTCAACATAAACAGAGTGGATGTTGTCAAGGCTCTCGTCACGACGGATGGCATTCATGTTTGTATAAAGCCCTTCGCCCACTTCAAAATTATATTTTGCCAAAGCGAATCTCTTCCACTTTGCAAGAGAATGTACAACCTGGCCTTCGGCGTCTGCTGCAGGGATGTCAAAAGAAACAGGTCTTTCAACACCATTAAGGTTATCGTTAAGTCCTGAACTTTCAGTAACAAAAAGAGGCGCAGAAACTCTGTGAAGATTCAGCGCTTTGCCAAGTTCTTTTTGAAATGTATTTTTTATAAATTCTATTGCTCTTTGTGTTTCATAAATAGGAAGAGCAGGCTTGTATCCCTCGGGAAAGTATACAGAATTCATTAGTAATCAACTCTTTTCAAATTATAATCCTTATGAGTATAGCATCTTTGATTAGTTTTTGCAAGAAAAAATTATAAAATTTCATTTATTTCATGATTAGCAATAAATAGCTGTTGTTGATTAATTGATGAGATAAGTCCTGGTATTCTATTGATAGTTTTTTTGTAGGGGCATTTTTTGATAGTCTGGATAATTTATTAGCTAAATTATTTTGCAAAATTATCAGGCTGTTTATATCTTCGCTATTTCTTTGAATTGATTCTGATGGTGGTGGCAAGCAAAATAATAATGAATATTGCTGCTTTATAAGTGAGGAGCTATCACTTAGGTTATTTGAAAGAGATAGAAGAATCTCGCGGTTAGTGTCGTTGGTATTTCTAGAAATGTTAATAAGCATATGTGAAATCAGATTGATGTCATGAAGGATTTCTCTAATTACAAAGCTATATCCAGATACGATATTCACTGTGCTCATCACCTCCTTTATTATCATTTTATGTAAAAAAACATTTCTTGTGAAAAAAGTTGATTTTTTAGCCAAATTAGTGTAAAATAGGAAAGAATATATTTAAGATGGTGAAAATCAGTCATGAAAGGAAGTAAAAATACAATGGAAAAAGTATCATTTTCATTTAAGAATGCCCTTGGTTTTATGAGCCAGGAGGAGGTAGAACTTCTTGCTCCAAGAATCAAAGTTGCACACGAGCAGCTTCATAATAAGACTTGTGCCGGTAATGATTTCTTGGGCTGGGTTAATCTCCCAAAGGACTATGATAAAGAAGAATTCGCAAGAATAAAAAAATCTGCTGAAAAGATTCGAAGTGACAGTGACGTATTGGTTGTTGTAGGTATCGGCGGCTCATATCTCGGCGCAAGAGCTGCAATAGAATTCCTTAAAGGACCTATGCATAACCTGAATGATAAGCCAATGATTTTATTTGCCGGTAACAGTATCAGCTCTGGTTACATGGCTGATATTATGGAAATAATAAAGGACAAGAAGGTTTCTGTAAACGTTATTTCAAAGTCAGGAACAACAACAGAACCTGCAATCGCCTTTAGACTTCTTAAAAAGTTTATGGAAGAAAAGTATGGCAAGGCAGAAGCAGCAAAGAGAATTTATGCTACAACTGATAAGGCTAAAGGAGCACTTAAAAAGCTCGCTGACGAAGAAGGCTACGAAACATTTGTTGTACCTGACGATGTAGGCGGTAGATTTAGTGTTCTTACAGCTGTAGGTCTTCTTCCAATCGCTGCCGCAGGTGCTGACATCGATGCAATGATGAAGGGTGCACAGGATGCTTGCGATGATTATAATAATGATGAGCTTATGTCAAACCCATGCTATCAGTATGCAGCAGTACGCAATTGCCTATACGCAAAGGGCAAGACAACTGAGATTATGGTTAACTATGAACCTTCGCTTCACTATTTTGGTGAATGGTGGAAGCAGCTCTACGGAGAAAGTGAAGGTAAGGACCAGAAGGGTATCTTCCCAGCAGCAGTTGATTTCTCCGCTGACCTTCACTCGATGGGTCAGTATATTCAGGATGGTAGAAGATTTATCTTTGAAACAGTTCTTAATGTAAATAAGGTATCGAAGGATATTACAATCGAAGCTGTAGGGGAAGATCTTGATGGTCTTAACTTCCTTGCGGGTAAGAATGTAAGCTTTGTAAATCAGATGGCAACAGCCGGTACAACTCTTGCTCATAATGACGGCGGTGTACCAATCAATGCTATTGATATCCCTGCGCTTGATGAACATAGCTTTGGTTACCTTGTATACTTCTTCGAAAAGGCTTGTGGCATCAGCGGTGCCCTCCTCGGCGTAAATCCTTATAATCAGCCAGGCGTTGAAGCATACAAAAAGAACATGTTTGCCCTCCTTGGTAAGCCAGGATATGAGGATATGCAGAAGGAGCTTAACGAAAGACTCAAATAAATTGTTTAAATACAATAATTTTTGCAAAAGCACTTGTATTTTTATATAAAATGTAGTAAAATTATCATAGAACTACAATATTCTAGAGGAGGCTATAATTATGATTAAGGTTATTGCAGGTCCAAAAGGTTTTGGAAAGACAAAAGCATTCATCGAAGACATTAATCAAGCGGTAGCACAGGCGAAAGGTAACGTAGTCTGTATTGAAAAATCAAACAGGCTTATGTACGACCTTGACAAGAGTATTCGTCTTATAGATACACAGGAATTTGAACTTTCTAAAGCAGATGTGTTTGCAGGATTCCTTTATGGTATCATTTCTCAAGACTTCGATATAACTAATATCTTTATTGAAAGCCTTAATAAAATAATTCCTGATAAGAATGAATATGAAGCTGTTGTTGAAGCGGCTGAAAAGATTGGTGAAAAGTTCAATATTGACTTTACAATCACAGTTAGCGCAGTGTTGGATGATATTCCTGCTGGCGTTAAAAAGTACATCGACTAAAATAAAGGAAGTAAAATTTAAATGTTATATAACAGTACTCGTAATACTAATGTAAGAATAAATGCTTCGGCTGCTATTAAGCAGGGACTTTCAGAAGAGGGAGGTCTCTTTCTTCCCGAGTCAATTCCTGCAGTTTCTCTTGAGCAGATAGAGGCGCTTTCAAAGCTTTCCTATCCGGAAAGAGCAAAATATGTACTCGGTCTTTATCTTACAGACTTTACCCAGGAAGAACTTGATGATGTGGTTTCAGTATATAATAAGGAGCGTTTTGAAACTGATAGCGTTGCTCCTGTTTATAAGCTAAACCAAAGAACCTTTTTCCTTGAGCTGTGGCATGGTCCGACCTGTGCATTTAAGGATATGGCTCTTCAGGTCCTCCCAAGACTTCTTACAAAGTCTGCAAAGAAAAATGATGATGGCAAGGAAATTGTGATACTAACAGCAACCTCAGGTGATACAGGTAAGGCTGCACTTGAAGGCTTCAAAGATGTTGAAGGCACAAAAATTGCTGTGTTCTATCCTGTAAGCGGAGTTTCTAATATTCAAAAGCTCCAGATGGTTACTCAGCAGGGCGATAATGTTGGTGTTTGCGCAGTTGAGGGCAACTTCGACGATGCACAGACAGGAGTTAAGAAGATTTTTACCGATGCAGAATATAAAAAAGAGCTTTCTGATAAGGGCTATGTTTTCTCTTCGGCTAATTCAATTAACTGGGGCAGACTGGCACCACAGATTGTTTATTATTTCTCTGCATATTGCGATATGCTCGCAGGAGGGGAAATTCAGCTTGGCGAAAAGATCAACGTAGTTGTTCCAACAGGCAATTTTGGTAATATCCTCGCAGCATATTATGCTAAAAATATGGGTGTTCCAATAGGCAAGCTAATTTGTGCTTCTAATCAGAATAATGTACTTACAGACTTTATCAGTACAGGTGAATACAACCGTAACAGAGGCTTCTTTACAACAGCGTCACCTTCTATGGATATTCTAATATCAAGCAATCTTGAAAGACTCCTTTTCGAGCTTTCAGGCAAAAGCGCAGAGGTTACAGGCGAATGGATGAAGCAGCTTACTGAGGCAGGCAAGTATACTGTACCTGATGAAATTAAAATTAAGCTGAATGATTTGTTCTGGGGTGGCTATTGTAGCGATCTTGATACAGCACTCACTATCGATGACACCTACAAAAAGTATGGTTATGTTATCGATCCACACACAGCTGTAGGTAAGAACGTTTATGATCAGTACCTTACTGAAACAGATGATGCAACCAAGACTATAATTGCATCAACTGCAAGTCCATACAAATTTTCAAAGTTTGTAAATGAATCTATCGGTATTAGTATTGCCGATAAGGATGAATTCCAGATTCTTGAGGATTTATGTGTGGCTTCAGGTATAAAAATTCCAAAGTCGCTTGCAGGACTTAAAAATGCAGAGATAAGATTTAATTCTGTGGCTTCTAAAGAAGCTCTTAAAGAGTATGTTGATTCTATTCTTTGATCTTCATAGACGAAACTAAACAATTGAGGGGCGAATATTATTCGCCCCTTGTTTTGCGAATAATATATAATGGAGAGCGAAAGTATGGCATTGTTTGCTATTGCGGATCTTCATCTTTCTTTTTCTACTGATAAGCCAATGAATATTTTTGGTAATAAGTGGGAGAATTATGAGGAGAGATTGAAGGAAAATTGGAACAATTACATATCTGTTGATGATACAGTTGTTATATGTGGAGATATCTCATGGGCAACCTATATTGAGGATGCCGTTTGTGATTTTGAATTTATTCACAAGCTTAATGGTCATAAGATTATCCTCAAGGGAAACCACGATTATTGGTGGACTACAATGTCAAAGATGAATGCGTTTCTCTCACAAAATAATTTTTCCACAATCAGCGTTTTGCATAATAACTCCTTTGAGGTAGATGGGATTTCCCTTTGCGGAACAAGAGGCTGGATGCCTTATGAGTTGTGTAAAAAAGCTGATGACAAAAAGGTTTACGAAAGAGAATTACAAAGGCTTGAACTCTCTCTTAAAGAGGCAAAATGTGAAAACATCGTTGCTTGCCTTCACTATCCACCTGATGATAGATTTCTCGACCTTATGAAGAAATATAGTGTGGGAAGATGCCTTTTTGGACATCTCCACGCAAAGTCGCAGGAGAATGCTCCTCAGGGTGTTTTTGATGGAATTGAATGTAGATTAGTCTCAGGTGATTATCTTGACTTTTTGCCAATTAAGATAGATTAATATAAGAAAGAAACTCATAGTTTTATCGCCGATTTTTTCTAATTTTCGGCGTTTTACTATGGTTTTTGAAATAATTGTCTAATAAGCGGTAGCATTATCTATTAAATATGTGAAAAATTGATGTGGACATTTTTCCAAAAGAATAATATAATTCAAATGCTGAAGGTATAATTGAAAGGAGAAACACAAGAAATGAAAACAAATTTTACAAAAGCAGAAAATAATTTAGCAGAATTTATCATTAATTTTACAGAAGAAGAATTTAAGGATGCCATTGCAAAGGCATATAAGCAGAATTCATCACAGTTTAATATTCCTGGCTTCAGAAAGGGCAAAGTTCCTCAGAAGATGATTGAACAGTACTATGGCGTAGAAGTTTTCTATGAGGATGCTGTTAATCTCCTTCTTCCTGATGCATATGATAAAGCAGTAGAAGAATTTAACCTCGATGCTGTTGGTCGTCCATCAGTTGACGTAACAGAAATTGGTGATGGCAAGGGCGTTACTGTTGAATTTAAGGTAGCAATTAAGCCTGTCCCAGAGGTTAAGAATTATAAAGGGATAGAAATCGAAATAGTTGAACATACTGTAACAGATAGTGATGTTGATAGTGAAATCGAAAAACTTCGTGACAGAAACGCACGAATTATCGATGTTGAAGACAGAGCTGCTGCAAATGGTGATACAGTTACAATCGACTTTGAAGGCTTTGTTGATGGTGTTGCTTTCCCAGGCGGTAAGGGCGAAGGATTCAAACTTGAACTTGGTTCAGGTCAGTTTATCCCAGGTTTTGAACCACAGGTTGAGGGCATGAAAATTGATGAAGAAAAGACAATTGATGTTGCATTCCCTTCAGACTATCACGCAGAAGAACTTGCTGGCAAGGCTGCACAGTTTAATGTTAAGCTCCACGCAATTTCAGCAAAAGAACTTCCTGTTCTTGACGATGAATTTGCAAAGGACGTATCAGAATTTGATACACTTGCAGAGCTTAGGGCTGATGCAAAGGCAAAGCTTGAAGAAAGCGCACAGCAGGCTGCAAAGTCACAGAACGAAAATGCAGTTATCGAAAAGCTAGTAGAAGCTAACGATTTCGATATTCCTGAAGAAATGATTGAATCGCAGCTTGAAAACATGGCTAATGATTATAATATGCGTCTTGGACAGCAGGGTCTTACACTCGAAAAGTATCTTGAAATAACAGGAACAACAATAGAAGATTTCAACGAGCAGAACAAGCCAATGGCTATTAGCCGTGTTAAGGCTAACATCCTCCTCGAAGCTGTTACAAAGGCTGAAAACATCGAAGCTACAGACGCTGATGTTGAAGCAGAATATGTAAAGATGGCTGAAATGTACGGTATGGATGCTGAAAAGATTCAGTCATACTTCCCAGCTGAAATGCTTAAGAAGGACCTTGCAATCCAGAAGACAATTGAATTCCTTCTTGATAACGCAAAGGTTAAGAAGGCTGAAGCAAAGAACACAGCAGCAAAGAAGCCAGCAGCAAAAAAGGCTGATGATGATAAGAAAGCAGAAAAGAAACCGGCTGTAAAGAAAACTACAACAAAAAAAGCTCCTGCTAAAAAGGATGCACAGTAATACTGTAGAATAAATAATTAAGCTTTACATACGGGGCGTGCCGAATATATCGGTTTGCCCTGTAACTATATTAGCAAAAGCATTGAAAGGGGTTATGAAATATGAGTTTAGTACCTATGGTTGTGGAACAGACAAGTCGTGGTGAAAGATCATACGACATTTATTCAAGATTACTTAAAGATCGCATCATCTTTCTAAGTGAAGATGTAAATGATGTTACAGCTAGTCTTGTTGTAGCACAAATGCTTTTCCTCGAAGGAGAAGATCCTGATAAAGATATTAATTTTTACATTAACAGTCCAGGCGGATCAATAACAGCCGGTATGGCAATCTATGATACAATGCAGTATATCAAGTGCGATGTATCAACAATCTGCGTGGGTATGGCTGCTAGCATGGGCGCATTCCTTCTTGCTGCAGGTGCAAAAGGCAAGAGATTTGCACTCCCTAACAGTGAAGTTATGATTCATCAGCCTCTTGGCGGTATGCAGGGTCAGGCTACTGATATTAAGATTCATGCTGATAGAATTATTCAAATGAAAGAAAACCTTAACAGAATCCTAGCTGAAAGAACAGGCCAGTCATATGAAAGAATTTGCAAGGATACAGAGAGAGATAATTTTCTAACAGCGCAGCAGGCTATGAAATATGGTCTTGTTGATAAGGTTATCGAAAAGAAAAAGTAATCTAATTTTTTCTATGGAGGAAAAATATGGCAAAACATGATGAAGCACAAGAAATGCATTGCTCCTTCTGTGGAAAACCACAGGAACAGGTTGACCGCCTTATAGCAGGACCGGGAGTTTATATTTGTAATAAGTGCGTTGAGTTGTGTCACGAAATAATGCTCGAAACCTTTGAAGAGGAAAAAGAAGCTATAATAAGTGAGGACCTCCCAAGGCCAGTTGAAATTAAAGAAATCCTCGACAGCTATGTTATAGGTCAGGATGAGGCCAAAAAGGCACTTGCTGTTGCAGTTTATAATCACTATAAGAGAATTAACACAAAGCTTGATACAGGTGATGTAGAGATTCAAAAGAGCAATATTCTGATGGTTGGTCCTACAGGTTCAGGTAAGACATATCTTGCCCAGACCCTTGCCAGACTTCTCAATGTGCCTTTTGCTATTGCCGATGCAACATCTCTTACAGAAGCTGGTTATGTAGGCGAGGATGTAGAAAATATCCTACTTAAGCTTATACAGGCCGCTGATGGTGATGTTGAAAGAGCCGAAAGAGGCATTATCTACATTGATGAAATTGATAAGATTACAAGAAAGTCAGAAAACCCATCTATTACTCGTGATGTAAGCGGTGAGGGCGTTCAGCAGGCTCTTCTTAAAATTCTTGAAGGTACAGTTGCATCTGTTCCACCACAGGGGGGCAGAAAGCATCCGCATCAGGAATTTATCCAGATTGATACAACTAATATTCTCTTCATCTGCGGTGGTGCTTTCGATGGCATAGATAAGATAATTGAAGCTCGTGTTGGTGAAAAGACTCTTGGATTTGGCGCAAAGATAACAACAAAGCAGGAGAAAAATCTTGGAGACATTCTTGCGAAAGTTACTCCAATGGATCTTCTTAAATATGGTCTGATTCCGGAATTTGTTGGCAGACTTCCTGTTCTTGTGTCTCTTGAACTCCTTACAAAAGAGGCTCTTGTTGATATATTAACAAAGCCAAAGAACTCTCTTGTAAAGCAGTTTAAAAAACTGTTTGAAATGGATGAGGTCTTCCTTACCTTTGAGGACGGAGCTCTTAATGCAATTGCAAACTCTGCTTTTGACAGAAACACTGGAGCGCGAGGCCTTCGAGCTATCATGGAAACGGCAATGAGGGATATTATGTATGAGATTCCATCTAACCCTGCTATTGACAAAGTAGTGGTAACGGAGAAATGTATTACAGAGGGCGCAAAGCCTACTGCGTATTCCTCAAATAAGGTTATCCCTGTTACAAAAAAAGCATCAGTTCCAAAAAAGGATGAAACAGAAGAAACCGCATAAAAAAATCAAACCTAATAAAATATACAAAAAAGAAATCTGCAATGGTATAATTGCAGATTTTCTTTTTTTTCTTATGTATTCTTTTTTTCTTATGTATTCTTTTTTGTTCTTATTGTATAAACTTGCTCGGGTGTTTTTATGCAAAATGCCAATGAATATAGAAATTATTGTCGATATAGCTAAATAGGAAACTCAAAAATTGTGATATTATAACAAACTTTTATTAACTGGCAAGATTATAGTCGGTATTTTATAAAAAAGAACATATATTATATGCAAATTATGATGTAATAATTAGAATAATGTCAAAAGTTGTCGACAAATCATTAATTTTTTGGTATATAGTGTGGTAATGTTGCACAAATTCCTTTAAAAGTACTATTTATTTGTTAAATATTGACAGTTATATTTTATAAGTATACAATTAATTTGTAATATATTTTAGGAGGGATGAAAAAATGAGTAACATGAGCAAAAAAGTAACATCAATGCTGCTGGTTATTGTAATGGTAATTTGCAGCATGGCAACCACCTTTGCAGACACCACGACAAACAACTCGAGACAGCTTGTTGTATCCGGTAATCAGCTAGTATATGCTGATGACCCAACCACTTCAGTTAGATTGACTGGCGTGAATATTGCGGGTGGCGAGTGGACAGGCACACCGGCAGTAGAACGCATGGAGCGGTCAACTATTGTGGCAATCAACAATTGGAATTGTAATCTCCTTCGAATCCCTGTAAGTAGAGCGGGTTGGTTTGGTGATTATGATTACGTCACAGACGGTGGTACCAACTACAGAGAATACATAGATGGTCTTATTGACATTGCAAGTCAGGCTGGAATTTATGTTGTTCTTGATTTTCATCATTATAAAGCATTTAATAATGATCAATTCATCACATTTTGGCAACAGGCAGCAACAAGGTATGCTAATAATCCAACAGTACTCTTTGGCATCCTTAATGAACCTCATTCAGTAGGTTGGCAAGTATGGCGTAATGGTAGTGTTACAACGAATGAAGATGGTACAACTACTACTATTTATGGTCATCAGTATGTTGTAGAAATGATTCGTGACCTTGGTGCGAAGAATATTATCGTAGCAGGCGGACTTGATTGGGGCTATAGCCTTACAGGTATTACGAATGGTTATGCTCTTGTTGATCAGGGTACAAACAACAATGCGACAAAAGCCGGACATGGTATTATGTATGATACTCATATATATCCATGGAAGGGTAGAACATCTAGCTGGAACAATAGCTCAGGCGCAGTAAGAATGATTGCTCCTGTTCTCGTTGGTGAATGTGGATGGGACGCTGCAACTAACAGTTCTGTTGGTGGCAAGACCTATCAGCCTGGCGATGTAATGTATCATGATAAATGGGTTCCGGAACTTCTTAATTGGATGGACGATGAAGCAACATATGGTGCTCCTGCACATTATACAGCGTATTGTCTGCATCCAAGTTCAGCTCCAAGACTAATAGGAGACAAAGCCAATTGGAAGAATGATTCTACCTATTCATATCCCCCAACAGACTTCTGGGGCAAATATGTAAAGGCTCATCTTGCACAGTGTGCAACTGAAAGAAAAGTAGGCTATGCAACTGTAACATCAATTAGTGTTAACAGTCCAATTACCGATTATTTTGTTGGTAATCAATTGGATTTATCTGAAGGATCAATTTTTGCAAACTATTCAGATGGTTCAACAATTGAGCTTCCTTTCACAGCAGATGGAATTACATTTTCTACTTTTGATAGTAGTACAATAGGTCCTAAAACCGTAACTGTTTCATATATGGGTTCAACTGCTTCTTACACTGCAACAGTAAGAGGGTTTACGCAGTGGGCAGCAAGAGCTACATTCGATGCAGGTTCATATATTGAGTTTGCAAGTAACGCATTTGATATAAAATGGAATGGTGCAACATCAGCAGATACTATGAAAAAGGTTGCAGCTACAGGCTTAGGCATCGATGGAACAAACGGTCTTGGCTTTGATTATGCTCGTTCAGGCGGTTGGGGCGGTGTTCAAACTGCTACACTACCTAGTACTTGGAACTGGTCAAAGACAAAATACATTTCGTTCTCTGCAAAGATTATTCCTACTGGAACTAACACATCTAATGGCTTTGCGATGACTGTTGCAGGGCCAGGCGCAAAGTGCAACTTCACAGCAACGACAGATTGGCAGTATTATAGCTTTGATTTATCAGACAAGGATTTATCTTTAGCTACACAGCTTCAGTGGACCGTTAATAATGCAGGCACGGGTAAACTTGTTATAGATGATTTAACTATTTCAAACTATGCAATAGCAGCGGGTGAAGCCCCTGTTGCAGACCCTGTTTCTGTAGAGCCAACTGCCCTTGCAGTAGGCGGTGCGAAAACTTCATATATAGTAGGTGAGGAATTTGAAGCACCTATAGTTACAGCAACATTTAGTGATGGTACAACTAGTGATGTAGCAGCTTCTTTCTCCGGCTATGATATGAGCGCAGCGGGTACATATACAGTAAATGTTTTGTATCAGGATATTAAAACTACATATTCAATCACCGTAGAATCTTCCGTCTATGCAAAAATGGCTACATTTGATGCAGGTTCTGATATCGTATTTGCTAGTAATGCATTTGATGTAAGATGGACTGGTCAAACATCAGCTGACATTATGAGAAAGACTACAGCAACCGGTGAAGGAATTGAGGGTACAAATGGTCTTGGCTTTACCTATGCTCGCACAGGCGGTTGGGGTGGTGTACAGACCGCATCTGTTCCTAACACTTGGAATTGGTCTAGATTGAAATATATTTCATTCTATGCAAAGATTGCTCCTACATCAGCGAACACAACTTGTGATTTTTCAATGACAATTGCAGGTCCTAACAAAAAATGTAATTTCACAGCATCAACAGACTGGGAATTCTTCAGTTTCAATTTATCAGATACTGACTTATCAACTGCAACAAAACTTCAGTGGACTGTAGGTAGTTTAGGTGAAGGTAAACTTATTGTGGATAATCTCGCTATTTCTAATTATGAATTAGACGAGGGAGAAACTCCAGATCCTGATCCAGACCCTGATGCAACTGTTACATCAATTGCAGTAAGTGGACAGAAAACATCTTATGTAGTAGGAGATGCATTTGTAGCTCCAACAGTAACAGCTACATACAGCGATGGTTCAACACAGACAGTAGCAGCAACATTCACAGGCTACGATATGTCAACAACTGGAACTCAGACAGTAACAGCAACATTTGAAGGTATAACAGCGACTTATCAGATTACTGTTTCAGCTCTAACTCTTTCATCAATCGCAGTAAGTGGAGCAGTAACACAGTATACACAGGGTGATGCTTTTATCGCTCCTACAGTTATTGCAACCTATTCTAATGGCTCAACGGCGAATGTAGAAGCAACCTTCACAGGTTACGATATGAATGTTTTGGGTACCCAGACAGTAACCGTAACATTTGAAGATAAAACAACTACATATGTAATCACAGTTAATGCTCCAGCAGTAACACTTGAATCAATTGCAGTAAGTGGTGCGGTAACAGAGTATACACAGGGTGATACATTCATTGCTCCTACAGTTGTTGCAACCTATTCTGATGGTTCAACAGCAAATGTAGCAGCAACCTTTACAGGGTACGATATGGATGTTGTGGGTAGCCAGACAGTAACAGCAACCTATGAAGGCGAAACTGCTACATACACAATTTATGTAGAAGAAGCTGACGTAATAGATCCTGAAGAGCCTGTAGTAAACGCTGTAACATATCTTGACTTAGATTTTGAAGATGCAGCATATCAGGTTGTAAATGGAGTTGAAAACAAGAATGTTATTACAACTACTAACAATGCAACAGAAGAGGCATTTAATGTAAATTTATATCCAAGTAGTTCAACCAATGTGTATAACATATATTCTGATTCAACAAATTATATTGCTCCTAATGGTAGAAAGCAGAATTGTGCATATGATATGAGCTTCGCTGCACCAAATGATAATGGACCTCTGTATGTGGATATGCGCATTAAGAGAGTAAGCTATAATCTTGATGATCCAGTTTCAGTTGCATTTACCGATAATGCTGGAAACATCATTTTCTATATCAACTATACACAAAGTACAGTTCCATCTCTTGTGGCTGACCAAACCTATTCTACAGATGTAACATATCCACTCGCAGGTGGTTGGAGATGTGTAAGAGCTATTATAGATTTTGAAACTTCAACATTTAAGCTTTATCAGGGTGAAGATTTTGAGAATATGACAGGCTTTATTAATGGAGTTGAAACATTCCCATTCAGAACTTCCGCGACTAACCTTGCACGCATTACAAACTATGGAATAGCTAGCCGTAAGGGTTCCATTGGCTTTGATGATATCAAGGTTTATAATTTAGTAGAGGAAACAGAAACATTCTATGTTCAGCAGAATTTCGATGATGCAACTCTTGATGTAGCTGATTATATTACAGATGCTTCAACTGGTGCATATCTGATTCCAAAGAACACACATGTTAAGGTTGATGCTACCAATCTTGTGACAGGCGCAAATCTTCCTTGGTTTACATATAATATTGCCACTAATGCAAGTTCAAGTGGATATTTCTATGCACCATATTCAATTGGAACCAATGAGGACGGCTCAACAAATTATGCTCTTATGCCGAATGCTAGAAAGCGTCAGGCAACTGCATATATGACAATTGATGAGTACGATACTAATGGAGACGCTATACCTGCTCCGATATATGAAGAGGGCAAAAAGACAGTAGTGACAATGCGTATCAGAAGATATCAGGCAGACCTTGATGACCCTGTAACACTTTCACTAAGGGATATAAATGGCAATAAAATCTTCTCCATTGTATATCAGCAGAATCTTTATCCACAGCTCGTAGCGGATGCTACATATGGTGGTGAGAGCAATACAGTTTCATCTGTAGCAAATTATCCATTCAATTCTAATTGGATGTATCTTAAGGCAGAGATTGATTTTGATACCAAGACCTTTGCTCTTTATGTTGGTGAAACTTTAGATGCTATGAATCCTTATATAACGAATACAACAGATTTTGGTTTTAATAATTTAAATGCCCAGAATCTATACAAGTTTATGATGGATTATAAAGGCTCATTAGGTATTGATGATCTTACTATTTCTACAAGATAGTAAAAGCAAACAGAAAAGTCCGACGCCCACAAAGGCGCCGGGCTTTTTTGTGTAGTATGTTGAATAGTTGCACATGAGGTAATAACTGGCAGAAAAAATAATTGACATACTATATAAAATAGGTTAAAATATAATTACAAAAATGGGAGAGAGAGGAGCATTAATATAATGTTCAAAAAAGCAACTGCACTGCTACTGACATTGGCTATTATGATAGGCACATTGTCAGCAATAACAATTACGGCTTCAGCTGCAAATAATTCAAGACAGCTTATGGTTTCAGGTAATCATCTTGTGTTTGTAGATGAGCCAACTAAAACGGTAAGACTTACAGGCGTAAATGTACCTGGCGGTGAATGGACAGGTACACCAGGTGTTGAAAAACTTGACCGCTCCGTTACTTGGGCTATTGACAATTGGAAGGCAAATATTATTCGTTTGCCGGTTAGTGTTAATGGTTGGACAGGTAATTATAGCTATGTCTATGATGGCGGAAACAGTTATAGAAATTATATTGATCAAGTTATAGGTATTGCTAGTGAAAAGGGAGCCTATGTAATACTTGACTTCCATCACTATAAATCATTTGAAAAAGAAGCATACATAAACTTCTGGAAGGAAGCGGCGGTTAGATATAAGAACAATCCTACAGTTCTTTTTGGTATCTTGAACGAACCGCATTCTACATCATGGGATGTTTGGCGTAATGGTGATGGTGCATCAGTTTACGGTCATCAGTATGTCGTAGAAACGATTCGTGACCTTGGCGCAAAGAATATTATCGTTGCAGCTGGTCTTGATTGGGGTTATAAGCTTGGCGCTATCGTTGATGGCTATGCCCTTGTGGACCAGGGTAAAAATAACAATGCGGCAAATGCCGGACATGGTATTATGTATGACACACACATCTATCCTTGGAAGGGTTATACTTCTAATTGGGATGCTAATGTAGGCGCAGCAAGAAAGATTTATCCTGTGCTTGTTGGTGAATGTGGTTGGGATATAGGTACAATTAACGAAATCGCCGGCAAAAATCCACAGCCTGGTGATCCTCTGTATCATGACAAGTGGGTTCCGGAACTCCTTGCATGGTTTGATGATGATACAACCTATGGTACAAAGATAAACTACACAGGTTATTGTATGCATCCGTCATCTGCTCCACAGCTTATTACTAAGACTGATGCAAACGGCAATGAATGGAAGAATGCAAACTATTCATATACACCTTCAGAATATTGGGGCGCTTACCTTGTTCCGCATATGGCAGAGGCTGTTGCAACAAGATACGGAACCATCAGTGATGTTAATGCGTCAACGATAAGGGTTGTTGACCCTAAGACTACTTATACAGTAGGAGAGTCATTTAACTATGCAACAGGATACCTTGATGTATCTTATACAGATGGTAGTAATGCAATCGTAGATCTTAACGATCCGGCTGTTACAATAACTGGGTTTGATAGCAACTCTGCTACAGAATCACAGACTATTACTGTAGGATACGGTAGTAAAACCGTTACCTATACAATTGCCATAGTAGATGAAGATACAAACTCAGTTGCTAAAGAATATCTCGAACTTGACTTTGAAGATGCTGCATATCAGCAGATCGATGGTGTTGATAATTACGCAGTTATCGAGACAACAAACAAAGCAACAGGCAATAAGATTGGTGTAAACTTCTATAATTATAATGATACTAATAGATATCAGGTATATACAGATTCTACAAGCGGTTCAAAGTATGTAGCAACAAAGGGTAGAAAGACATCGTCAGCTTTTGATTTCCGTCCTGAAGAAAATGTGTCAGACAATACAAACAAGATTTATGTTGATATGAATATTAAACGTATCAGCTATAATATTGATGACCCTGTTTCGGTTTCTGTTACAGACGATAGTGGCAATGTAATCTTCACTATAAACTATACGCAGAACTGTATACCAACTCTTATAGCATCCCAGACATATGGCACAGAAACAGCAGATTCTTCTGCAACAACTGTTACATATCCAAACAATGGTGATTGGAGAAGTGTAAGAGCAATTATTGACCTTAATTCGTCAACATTTGAACTTTATCAGGGGGCTTCTTTTGATAGCCTTAGCGATTTTGTATCAGATACAAAGACATTTAACTTTAAAGCTAGCGCAACTAATGTAGGCAGAATCACTAACTATGGTGTTGCTAATAGAAAGGGTTCTCTTGGATTTGATGATGTTAAGATTTATACAGTAGGTGAAGGTGGAAGTGGTACTCCTACTGTTACACTTTCAAGCATTAGTGCAAGTAACCCTAAAACAGAGTATTCAATTGGCGACACTTTTGTCGCTCCAACAGTAATGGCTACATATAGCGATGGCTCAACAAAGGAAGTTACAGGCGCAACATTCTCCGGTTATAACTTTGATACTTCTGGCTCACAGACAGTTACAGTATCATATGGAAGTAAAAAATCAACATATACAATCAATGTAGAGGCTCCTGAAAAAGTAGTTTCTTCAATTACTGTAAGTAATGCTAAAACCTCATATGTTTGGGGTGATACATTTGTAGAGCCTACAGTAACAGCAAAATATACAGACAGCTTCTATGCGGATGAGGTTGTAACAGGTGCAACATTTACAGGCTATGATATGAAATCTGTTAGAACCCATACAGTTCGTGTAATCTATGGTGGTAAGGCAACAACATATTCCATCACAGTATCAGTACCAAGTCAGGTTATTTCATCTATTTCTGTTTCTAATCCAAAGGTGGATTATTTAGTAGGTGAAACATTTATGGCTCCACCTATTATTGTAAAGTATACAAGTGATTATTATGCAAGTCAAAATGTATCAGGTGGAACATACACGGGATATAATTTGGCAGAACCGGGAACACAGACAGTTAATGTAGCCTATTCAGGATTTAAAACAGGATATCAAATTACAGTTTCAGCATCAGACCTCGTTCTCGAATCAATCGCAGTAAGCGGTCAGAAGACATCATACAATATTGGTGATGCATTCGTAGCTCCAACAGTAACAGCTACATACAGCGACGGTTCAACAAAGACTGTAGTTGCAACATTCACAGGCTATGATATGACTACAGCTGGTACACAGACAGTAACAGCAACATTCGAAGGCAAGACAACAAC
>JAQVYH010000020.1 GCA_029004515.1 Eubacteriales bacterium
TGTGGTCTTGGCAAATCGTGCGCCCTCTCCATCATAGGTAGGGATGGTGTCAATTTCGCTTCCGTCCTCACCAATCCAACTGCAATATGATGCATCAATTGTAGGGTTATAGCCATACATCATAAAATGCGTACGCATAATTGCCTGTCTATAGCCAACTTGACTTAGTATCTGTGGAAGCTGACTGTGAAGCGCGTGCTCGCTGATAGCGTAAACTGGTGGGGTGCAGCCCAATATTTCAAGATTTGTTTTTATGGCATATGTAAGCTGTCGTATATTTGATTCATCACAGGAAAATATAGATAGTGGCTGACCATAGGTAGAAGCACCTATGGAAAATCGTCCTTTGTAGCGATTTAGCATATCTTTTATCTTCTCTGCAACCTTTGGGTTTGTCCTGCCGAACTCCTCGTATGCAAAGGACTCGTTGTCCAGTCCAATCTTAAATGATGGATATTTTTCAAGGAGAGCCTCGGCCTCCAATAATTTTTCATAAAATCTTTCTTCCCAGAATACATAACCACCGTGATCATAGGTTAGAAGATACATTTTTTTGTCCATAAAGTCAACTCTTTTCGATAGGTTTTCAACACGATTTTAGCATAGTCACATATAAAAAGCAACGAGAAAAATTTTTCTAAAAAGGTATTGCATTGACATATTATTTGTGTTATAATAACTAAGCTGTTTAGATGTGGCCCATTGGTCAAGCGGTTAAGACTCCGCCCTCTCACGGCGGCAACTGGGGTTCGATTCCCCAATGGGTCACCACATCTTTTACAACACCGTAATATTTTATTACGGGCCTTTAGCTCAGTTGGTTAGAGCTACCGGCTCATAACCGGTCGGTCCTGGGTTCGAGTCCCCGAAGGCCCACCAACGAAAGACCACCCTATGGGTGGTCTTTTTCTTTTGGTAAGAGGGCCGATGGGACTCGAACCCTGAGAGGGCACGAACCGTAAAACAAAACAGTTCGGTGAACTGTTTTGTAGGTGAGTGGTGCGCAGACGGGTACAGAAAGGCAAAGCCTTTGGGTCGTCAAGCAAGTAAGATGCGAAGCAGCTGTTTCCCCGAAGGCCCACCAAAGAAAAAATCCTGTCGATTTATGTCGGCAGGATTTTTTCTTGGTTTTGTATGATATAATAAATGCGGTGATGAGATATGAAAGAGAATGTATTAATTGAAAAATCTATTGATTTTGCGGCTAGAATTATAAAATTACAGAAATATTTATTAAAAGATAAAAAAGAAAATATAATTTCAAAACAAATTGTTCGTAGTGGTACATCTATTGGTGCGAATATAAATGAAGCAAATTATGGACAAAGCAAAGCTGATTTTGTTTCTAAATTACATATAACATTAAAAGAAACTGCCGAAACGGAGTATTGTTGAGATTACTAGTCAAATCCGAATTATTGACGATTGAAGAGGGCGAGTCGTTATTAAAAGATTGTCTTGAAATTAAAAGGATTTTAATTTCATCAATTAATACTGCAAAAAGTAATAAATAGATATTACATTAGGGGGGAAATGGGGTTTTTTAAATTATTTAAACAAAAAGGTGATACTTTAGTTCATGAAATGAAAGATGTCGAATTATGGTTCGGCATCTTTTTTATGTTGAAATAATGGGTCGTTTCTGATATAATAATGAAGTAAAAATATTGGTGGGAGATATGAAAACTGATATTTTAAAAATTTTGCTTATTTAAGAAAGGAGAAATGAATTATGTTATTTATAGAAAAAATGGATATTGTATTGGCGAAGGAGGGTATAAAGATAGCATAAGCTTAAAGCCCTCCAACAGAGTTAAATAAATATACAATTTTGGAGGAAATATGAATTATATAAACTTAAAAAGATATGGATTAAGCGAGCGTTTTGAGCAGGAAGCGATGCTCTATACAGGGCTCTTTTTAGCAAGGGTTATTGAGCAACACCGTGATTTATATAAAGTGGTTAGTGAACAAGGTGAGCTTTTTGCAAGCGTTTCTGGCAAAATGTTATATTCCGTGAAATACAGTACTGAATTCCCCGCCGTAGGTGACTGGGTTATGATTGATAGAATGAATGAAAATGACGGAAAGGCAGTTATTCATCATTTACTAAGTCGCAAAAGCCTATTTGAGCGAAAATCATCAGGCACGTCTGGCGTAGCACAGATTGTTGCGTCAAATATTGATATTGTTTTTATATGTATGTCACTTAATTCTGATTTCAATCTGCGTCGACTGGAACGATATTTGGCTATTGCGTGGGACAGTATGGCAACACCCGTTATTGTTTTAACTAAGGCTGATATATGTGAGGATCTACCGCAAAAGCTTTCGGAAATTCACGATGTAAGCGTGGGCACCGATGTTGTGATGTGCTCAAGTGTTGAGGAAAACGGCTATCAAAGTGTTATGTCATATATATCTAATGCTAAAACAATAGCATTCATCGGGTCATCCGGTGTTGGGAAATCTACGTTGATAAACCGACTGATGGGCAAGGATGTCCTGTTGACAAATGAAATCCGTCAGGATGATAAAGGGCGACATACCACGACATACCGTCAGCTTCTTTTACTGCCAAACGGTGGAATTGTAATAGATACCCCTGGCATGCGTGAGCTTCATCTTGAAACCGGAAATCTATCTAAAACATTTGAAGATATTGAGTGCCTATCACAACTGTGCAGATATAGCGATTGTACCCATACATCGGAACCTGGATGTGCCATTCAAGCAAGAATTGAAGCTGGGGAATTATCTGCGGAGCGCTTTTCAAACTATATAAAACTTCAAAGAGAGATTGGGTACGAGGGTCTGAATTCACGTCAACTGGAACAAGAAAAAATCAATAGAATGTTCGGGAGCAAGGGTGAAATGAAGCAAGTTAAGAAGTTTTCCAAGAACAAAAAAAGATAGGATAATATTTTAAAATTTTTTTAGAAGTAAACTAGATACTGGCATCTATTTTGTCAGCCCCACAAAGCAAAAATCCTGTCGATTTATGTCGGCAGGATTTTTGCTTTGTATGATAAATAAATACGGTGATGAGATATGAAAGAGAATGTAGTAATTGAAGAATCTATTGATTTTGTGGCAAGAATTATAGGATTATAGAAATATTTATTAAAAGATACAAAAGAAAACATAATTTCAAAACAAATTGTTACTAAGGAGTCAATTGTGGTGTGTATTTTATGTATCCTTCTTTGCTTGATCTTTGCTTGACTATTTGATATAATTCTGATATGCTAATATCATCACTTGAGGACGGCATGCGTGGCTTCAAAGTTTGAAGCGTGGCATTGTCCAAAGGTGATATTTTTATGTTTTGATATGCATACGTAACCTTAGTGATAACTACTTAGGGAGTAGATTCCTCAATTGCTTTTGTTTAATGCTTTTCTGATGACGAAACAGAATGTGAACCTTTTAAATGCTCGGTTATGCCTAACAATTCTTTTTCGTCTTTGGTGCTTATGTCGTTGTTTTCTTTGAGAGAGAATTAAATATCAGTACCTGTATATGTAACCTCTATGTTTGTAGCGTAATGTTTTATCTTGACACCGTTTACAAGATTCGGCATACTAATGACTGAAGGGACGCTCGACCATTGGGAGCTAACGGTAATGTTTTGCTGTACTGCAACAAGAGTGTGCCTTTTTTTGTGTTGGTAAAACTTCAAATTTATTTTCATGTCATATGGTTAGTATAATAATCAGATGTATCATTTTCTTATTTGTTGAATATATTACTATTGACAATATACGCTTTATGCAGTATATTGTGATTGTCGGTTAGTGACTGAACCAGCTTGGGCAATTGTAGCCCTCTGCTCGTAGTCCACAACCGACTTTTTTATAGTTAACACATTTTTATTGCCTTCTCCGAGTATATTAGTATTGACATCAATATCGTCTTGTGATACAATGTTGTCAAAAGGTAGTGGTTTCTCCATTAATCGTTTCAAGGGGTTTTTCCTTGGGCGAGAGGACCACTGCCTTTATTTATTGATAAACTGTTGTTGACAACATTATCGCTTTTTTGTTTTTATATAGCATTTTATCAGGATTGTACCGCAACAAATTTTTGCTCTTGACAAATGGAATAATCTGTTATATTTATACTTGACCGAGCGAGAGGTTTTCTTCTCCGTTTTTTGCGGTATAGTTGCCTTTACGGCCTCGGTCATTTTTATTCTATCAATAGATTTCGCATTTCATAGACTTAACTCAAATTAACAAAATTGACTATATTTGTTTTTCAGAAATATTCCGTTTAAAGTATTCTTGTGTTCGTTCATAAAGAGGTCAATCTTAGGTGCATAATATTCTTCCTTTTCTTGACAAAAAATTTAAATAATGGTATAATTATAACACCTTTTCGCATTTTTATTAATGAATAGGAAAACAATAGAAAGAGGTATAGAAATATGTTAACTGAAAACATGCAACATCTTTTTGCAATGGTTATCTATATGCTTGCGGTTGTAGGCATTGGTATTTATTTTGCAAAAAGAGCAAACACAGATGCTGAAGCGTATTTCCTTGGTGGCCGTTCATTAGGTCCATGGGTTGCAGCTTTTAGTGCTGAGGCTTCCGATATGTCTGGATGGCTTCTTATGGGGCTTCCCGGTCTTGCTTATTGGACTGGTCTTGCTGATGCAGGCTGGACAGCGATCGGTCTTTTTGTAGGTACATATCTAAACTGGCTTGTTGTATCAAAGAGACTTCACAATTATAGTGTTAAGGTTGATGCAATAACAATCCCTGGTTTCTTCTCTGAAAGATTCCACGAGAAGAAGAAGATTATCCTTACTATCTCATCACTTTTCATTATCATCTTCTTCACAGTTTATGCAGGTCAGTGTCTTGCAGCATGTGGTAAGCTTTTCAATAGCCTTTTCGACTTACCATATCACGAAATGATGATTGTAGCTGCACTTTTCGTTCTTCTTTATACATTCCTTGGCGGATTCCTTGCAGAGAGTGCATCTGACTTTATGCAGGCTGTCGTTATGATTATTGTTCTTGTCGCAATATTTGTCCTTGCTGTTGCAAATGCAGGTGGTTGGGCAGAGGTAGTTGCTAATGCAAAGAGCTATGACGGCTACTTCTCGCTATTTACAACATCATCACCATCAAGTACAGTTGTTAATGGATTTGGTGGAGGTTCTCCATTTAAGCTCCTTTCAATCCTTTCAGCTCTTGCTTGGGGTTTAGGTTACTTTGGTATGCCACAGGTACTCCTTAGATTTATGGGTATCCGTAGTGCGAAAGAGCTTACTCGTTCTCGTAGAGTTGCTTGTATCTGGCTCTTTATCTCAATGACAGCTGCTGTTCTTATTGGTATCGTTGGCAGAAGTGTTGCAGGTATTGGATACCTTTCTAATGCAGAGGCTGAAAGCATCTTTATTGATACAGCAACATCATTCTTACCGCCAATTCTTGCAGGTTTTGCTTGCGCTGGTATCCTTGCTGCATCAATTAGCTCATCTGACTCATATCTTCTTATCTCAACTTCTGCTCTTGCAGAGAACCTTTATCATGGTATATTTAAGAAGAATGCAAGTAATAAGGAAGTTATGTGGGTAGCTCGTATTGCAATGGCACTAATCACAATTATTGCTATGGTTATTGCTTGGGATTCAAACAGCACAATCTTTAGTATTACATCTTTTGCATGGGCTGGTTTTGGTGCTACATTTGGTCCTCTTATGTTGTTCTCGCTCTTCTGGAAGCGTACATCATATGTAGGCGCAATCGCAGGTATGCTCTCAGGTGGTATAATGGTATTCGTTTGGAAACTACTTATTAATCCACTTGGTGGAATTTGGGGCGTATACTCTCTCCTTCCAGCATTTATCATTTCATCAATCGTTATCGTGGCTGTTTCACTTATGTCGAAGAAACCATCACAGCAGATTGAAGATGAATTTGACGCAGTAGTAAAAATGTAATTATTTATAACATAGAAAAAGGATTGTAGTTTAATTTCAAACTACAATCCTTTTTTTGTTGATAGAAACCAATAAACAATCTGCTATGCAGGTGGAAACAAAGTGATTTATATTCATGAAAAAAACCCCCTTGTGTTAAAATGATGTAGTTTTTTTGGGCCGCATCAAAAAACACAGTGAGGTTTTTGTTATCTGTAAATAATTATTTTATAAGGCTTGTACCTGTCATTTCAGCAGGAACTTCAAGACCCATAATGTCAAGCATTGTTGGAGCGAGGTCGGATAATTTACCGTCTTTAAGACCTGCATCCTTACCAACCATAACAAGTGGCACAACATTTGTTGAATGTGCAGTTACCACATCACCATTTTCGTTAAGCATAACCTCGGCGTTACCGTGGTCAGCTGTAACAAGTGCTACGCCGCCTACTTCTCTGATTGCATCGATTGTTCTGCCGAGACATACGTCAACAGCTTCAACAGCGCTGATTGCAGCTTCCATAATCCCTGTATGACCAACCATATCGCAGTTAGCATAGTTGAGGATAATTACGCCATACTTTTCGCTCTTGATTCTTGCAACAACCTCGTCGCAAACTTCATAAGCGCTCATTTCAGGCTGAAGGTCATATGTTGCAACCTTTGGTGAGTTAATAAGTGCTCTGTCTTCTCCTGCATACTGCTTTTCAACACCACCGTTGAAGAAGAATGTTACATGAGCATATTTTTCTGTTTCAGCGATTCTAAGCTGGGTGATTCCCTGCTTGCTGATATATTCGCCAAGAGTGTTGTCAAGTGTAGTTGGCTTAAATGCTACTGTTACATTTGGCATACTCTTGTCATACTGTGTCATGCAGATGTATTTAACAGGGAAGAATTCTCTTGCGAAACCGTCAAATTCAGGGTCAACGAGAGTTCTTGTGATTTCTCTTGCTCTGTCAGGACGGAAGTTAAAGAAGATAACGCTGTCATTTGCACTAATTCTGCCAACCGGAGCGTCGTTCTTCATAATAACTGTTGGAACGACGAATTCGTCCATAACTTCATTCTTGTATGAATTTTCAACAGCCTTTACGCCACAGCAAGCCTCTGCACCCCTACCATAAACCATTGCGTCATAAGCCTTTTCAACTCTTTCCCAACGGTTATCTCTATCCATAGCGTAGTATCTGCCCATAACTGTTGCAATCTTACCAACGCCGATTTCTTCAATCTTTTCCTGAAGTGCCTTAACAAATCCAAGACCGCTATCAGGCGGAACATCTCTGCCATCAAGAAGACAGTGAACATATACATTTTTAAGTCCTTGTTCTTTAGCAAGCTCAAGAAGTGCATAAAGATGTGTGTTGTGACTGTGTACACCACCATCTGATAAAAGTCCTGCAAGATGAAGAGCACTGCCGCTTTTTTTGCAGTTCTCAATAGCATCCATAAAGCCTTCGTTTGTGAAGAAGTCTCCATCAGCGATTGACTTTGCAATTCTTGTTAGCTCCTGATATACAACACGACCTGCGCCGATGTTTGTATGACCTACCTCAGAGTTACCCATCTGTCCGTCAGGAAGACCAACAGCCATACCGCTACATTCAAGAACGGAGTTTGGGTTTTCTGCAAGGAGCTTATCCATTACAGGCGTATTTGCCTGAGCAATAGCATTGCCATATTCAGACTTATTAACGCCATAACCATCTAAAATAATAAGTGCTACCATATTTTTACCTACCTTTCGCAAAGTAATAACAGATAGATATAGAAACAAAACATTGTGTTTTGCACCATACATATTCATTATTCACTTTTACTTACACACATAGAAAAAAACCAACGATTTTTTGCAATAAACAAGCCTTGCTAGGCAAGGCTTGCGAAGATAGCTTAAAGTCAATTATGCTTCAACAATCTTTGTGAACTTTTCTGCAACAAGCGCAGCTCCACCGATAAGACCGCCATCGATATCTGACTGTGCAAGGAGCTCCTGAGCGTTGCCGTCGTTCATGCTGCCACCATACTGGATAACAACTGCGTCTGCAACATCAGCGCTGTAAAGACCCTTGATTGTTTCGCGGATCATTGTGCATACTTCGTTAGCCTGCTCACTTGTAGCTGTCTTACCAGTGCCGATAGCCCAGATTGGCTCATAAGCGATGATAACCTTCTTTGCATCGTCAGCAGAAATGCCGGCAAATGCAGCCTTAACCTGATTTGAAACGATATCTGTTGTGATGTTAGCTTCTCTCTGCTCAAGGCTTTCACCAACGCAGATGATAGGAATAAGGTTCTTTGAAAGAGCTTTGATAGACTTTTTGTTAACTGTTTCGTCAGTTTCAGCAAAGTACTGTCTTCTTTCGCTGTGACCGATGATTACGTACTGCACGCCAAGTTCAACGAGCATATCTGCTGCGATTTCACCTGTGAAAGCACCATTATCTTCAAAGTGCATATTCTGTGCGCCAACTGCGATGTTTGTTCCCTTTGTAGCTTCAAGTACAGCTGGAAGGCAAACGAATGTAGGACATACAACAACTTTCTTTGTTGCATTATTAACCATAGGAATAAGTTCTTTTACAAGTGCAACTGCCTCTGATGGAGTTTTGTTCATCTTCCAGTTGCCTGCTATAACATAGTTTCTCATTATTATTAAATTCCTTTCCGTTTCTGTTATCTATTTCCCAAGGGGAGAATTATTTATCGTTAAGAGCTGCGATACCTGGAAGTTCCTTACCTTCGAGATATTCAAGTGATGCACCGCCGCCTGTTGAGATGTGGCTCATCTTATCGCCAAGACCTGCCTGGTTAACAGCAGCAACGCTGTCACCACCACCGATAACTGTTGTGGCATCGATCTGTGCAAGTACCTGTGCAACTGCATTTGTACCTTTTGCGAAGTTTGGCATTTCGAATACGCCCATAGGTCCGTTCCAAACAACTGTCTTTGCTTCTTTGATTGCATCTGTGTAAAGAGCGATTGTCTTTTCGCCGATGTCAACGCCTTCCCAACCCTTTTCAATGCCGCCTCTTTCAACAGTCTTGAAGTTAGCATCGTTTGAGAATGCATCTGCAACAATTGTATCAACTGGAATAAGGAGCTTAACGCCGTTCTTTTCAGCCTTTTCCATCATTTCTTTTGCATAATCGATGTAATCTGTTTCAAGGAGTGAATCACCAACTTCTTCACCGAGAGACTTCATGAATGTATAAGCCATACCGCCACCGATGATAAGTGTGTCAACCTTATCAAGAAGGTTGTTGATAACTGAAATCTTTGATGAAACCTTTGAACCACCAAGGATGGCTACGAAAGGTCTTACAGGATTGTTAACAGCGTTACCAAGGAATGCGATTTCCTTTTCGATAAGGTAACCTGCAACAGCTGTATCAAGGTACTGTGTAACACCTGCTGTAGAACAGTGTGCTCTATGTGCTGAACCAAATGCATCGTTAACAAAAATATCTGCAAGTGAAGCAAGTTCCTTGCTGAATGTTTCAATGTTCTTTGTTTCTTCTGCTCTATATCTTGTGTTTTCAAGAAGAACAACATCGCCATCTTTCATTTCTGCAACTGCTTTTTTTGCATTTTCACCAACAACTTCTGGATCTGCAGCAAAAACGATTTCCTTACCGAGCTTTTTAGAAAGACTAGCTGCTACTGGAGCAAGTGAGAATTCTGGCTTTGGCTCGCCCTTTGGCTTACCCATATGTGAACAAAGGATAACTTTAGCACCGTTGTCAACTAGGTATTTGATTGTTGGCATAGCGCCGTCAATTCTTGTTTCGTCTGTGATGTTTCCGTCAGCGTCTAGTGGAACGTTGAAGTCGCATCTTACTAAAACTTTTTTGCCTGCAACCTGAATGTCTTCAATAGTTTTCTTATTCATAATTTGCCTCCTGTATAAAATAAAATTTGTGAAAAATATTATTTTCGCAATCCATACCATTTTAAACCAAAAAGGTAGATTTTTCAAGTGTTATTATAATATTCTCTTATTTTCATTATAATATGTACTTTTTCTTCTGATTATTGTGTATTTTGACGATGAGAATCTACTATAATATGGTCGATAAAAAACGACCCTCAATTATTGACTATTAGTCGTTTTTGTGGTATTATGTAAAAAAACAAAAAGGAGATTTATATTATGATGAAAAAGATCACATCAATAGCATTATTAGTAGTTATGGTTACATCTTGTGTAGCTTTTGCGGCTATGCCTTCAGGGCATTGGTTTGAAGGCTCAGTTGACGAAGCATCAACATTCTATCCTCTTGTAAAGCATGAAACTTTTGGTCCTGATGGATATATTACATACAGCCAGTTTGCTGGTGTTGCAACTAATGCGATTGGTCGAGCAATTGCCTATTCAACAGATAAGGCAAACAACTTTATGACAAGATATGAGATTCTTAATATTCTTTGTGAAAGACTTGATCTAGCATCAAATCCTATCACAGCCGAACAAGAAATAACAACAGCTATCCAGATTGCTGATTTTAATGATATGCCGCAGGAGTACAAGCAGGTTGCGCTTCTTTGCGTATACAATGGCATTATAAAGGGCGATGAAAACGGACTTCTTAACCTTGATAAGCAGGCTACATATGCTGAAGTTCTTACAATCTTTATTAGAGCTAGAAAATTATAATAACAGAGAGGGTTGACCCCAATGAAAAAGCTTATTGCGATTGGCCTTACAGCTGTTTTGTCCTTTAGCGTTATTGGCGTTTGTGCACAGGAAATAACAGGTACAGTAACGGTTATAGAGGATACCACCGATTTTGGTGAGTATGACTATATTGATGCTTATATTGAGGGTTTTGCATATGTCGAAAAGGATGGCAAATGTGGCTTTATCAACGAATCAGGCGATTTAATTGTCCCTTGTATTTATGACAAAGCACTTTACTTCTCACAAGGCTATGCAAAGGTTTGCCTTGATGATAAGTGGGGATATGTTGACACCACAGGTGAGGTTGTAATTCCCCTTATGTATGATTGGGCAATTTCCTTTGATGAAAGTGGCTATGCCGCTGTTAAAAAGGGTGAAAAGTGGGGCTACATTGACAAGAAAAATAATGTAGTGATTGACTTTATATATGACGAAGCAGGCAATTTTGAAAAAGGCATTGCCGTTGTTTTGCAGAAAGATAAATGGGGCAGTATTGATGTTGATAACAATGTTGTTATTGACTTCGCATCTGACACAAAAGAAGCGGCATATGACGAAAGAGGAAAGGTTATCTTCCCTGCGCAGTATGCTAATTTTGATGATGGTGATATGCTCCCGAAGCTTGCTATAGCAAAGCCAACCTCTGCAACAGTTTTGGTGAATGGCAAGGAGATTAAGTTTGACGCTTACGAAATTGCAGGATATAACTTCTTCAAGCTTCGTGACCTTGCAACAGTTGTTTCGGGTACACAAAAGCAGTTTGAGGTTGTATGGAACGAATCAGATAACCGCATCGACCTTATTAGTGACAAGCCATACACTCCCGTTGGAGGAGAGTTGAGCGTTGGCGGTAAGGAAGCAACAGTTTCGGCGACAATGTCCACATCATCACTAACTGTTGATGACTATGTAATTGGGCTTGTTGCATATAACATTAATGATAACAACTACTTCAAGCTTCGTGATGTTGCAAAGGCATTCAATATCGGTGTTACATGGGATGATGCAACACAGACAATAGGAATAGATACAACAATTGGTTATGAGGAATAAAAAAAGGGGCTATAGCAAAATGCGCAGACCTCGCAAAACTATTATATGCCTATATAGAGCATATTCAAAGATAGCAGTATATACAATAAAAATAAAGATGTAGTAAAATACGTAAAACTACGTATTTTACTATGAATTAATGTTTTGCGATATGAACAAACTTCACCTCTCGGCGTACCATCGTACGCCTTCGGGTAACCCGTTGGTTCAGTTTGTCCATTCTGCATCATTTTTCGTCAGCCCCAAAAAGGAGCTGTAGTCAACCCGATTATAAAAATCGTTTTGCTACAGCCTTTTTTGTAGTTATCTATATGCTCTTCTTTGGTATTTCCTTCGGTGTGTGGAATGCATGGAGGCAATAAAACTGCATACAAATCCACCGGATATCACAAACGTAATTATGGATATAATACCAAAAACGGCATCAGTGGCTGTTATATAGCCTGTATCCCAGGCACCAACCAAACAGATAGAGAAGATAAGTCCTAAAATTGAGATAAGATTTACTATGTTGTTCATACGTGAATCGCTCCTTTGTTTTTTCTTTAACTTAATTATATTGGATTAGGTGTCCAAAAAAAAGGACAATGCAGGGAGTGATAACCAACGCACAAAATTATTAAATTGTACCCTCGTTATCTGATTCTGTTTACTACTGATTATTATTATAATATCGGAGGAATCTAATATGGAACCAATGGACTATATTGTAGAGAGAATTGACGGAGACTATGCCCATCTTAAGAGAATTGACATCGTTTGTGAGGATACAGTTCTAGTTGCAAGAGCACTTCTGCCAGTGGAAATTGACGAGGGAACAAAGCTTCATTTTGAGAATCTTTCTTATGAAATTATATAAACTTAATTAAACCTTTGACAAATAGGCTTAATAAGGATATAATTCAAGTGTAAAAAAAGGAAGGAGGGGGATTGCCCGATGATGAATATTTCGGCTATCGTGGCCTCAATTGTAAAGTTTATTTTTATCTTCATTATCTATATGTTTATCTTTGGAATTATCCGTATGATTTATATGGACATCTCTCGTATGAAGATGCCTGTCCGTGCGGTGCTCCCCACAAAGTTTCCATACCTTTTACTTCTCAATAGAAACGAGACAATGTATTTTGATGTGATGGATTTTTATCCATTGGACAAAAGCGAAATCACCCTTGGCAGAGGGCGTGGGTGCAATATCAGTATCGGGGATTTGGCACTTTCAGCAAAGCACCTTAGGATATGGTATGAGGATAAGGAATGGCATGCTGAGGATCTAAAAAGTAAGAACGGAACATACTTAAATGATGAATTGATGGAAGAACAGTATCTTCTTGATGATGGTGATATTATTAAGCTTGGTCAGCTGGACTTCCAATTTTGCTTAAATAAGTAGACTACTAAAAAAGGAGTGATTTACAGATGAAGATGCTGAGGCATCCACTAATATTGTTGGTTCTCTCAACAATACTTCTGTTCTCACTTCTTTTTCTTTATAGCGGTGGACAGGAGTATAATGTGCTATATGCAGGTGGAGCGGTGCTCCTTTTGTCCTGTGTGACCTATGCTTTGATTACTCTTTGCAAGTGGGGGGATGGATACATATTCCTCATAATATCTATGCTTGTAACCATTGGTGTTGCAACTTTATATCGCATAGACCCAACCATGGGACAACAGCAAATTGTGAAATATGTTTTGGGAATATTAATATTCTTCGTGGCGTATTTTTTGTTCAGATATATTAATGTGTGGAATAATCTCAAGTGGTTTTATATGGGAGCTATAATTGCTCTATTTGTTATAACCCTAATTTTTGCAAGTGAAGTTAAGGGTGCAAAAAACTGGATTAATATCTTTGGTGTTGCTATTCAGCCATCCGAGTTTATTAAGCTTATTTTTGTTATGTATCTATCCTCATATTTCTCACAACGCCCTGAAAAGGAGTTTGTTATTCGTAATATCCGCGAGAAATATATCACCCTGTTTATGGTGTATACCTGTGTATTTTTCCTGCTTCTTCAAAGGGAGTGGGGCAGTATGCTTATCATGATTTTTACATATCTTATGATGCTTTATATCTTCAAGTCAGACTTTTTGCTTCTTGGCTTTAATGCAGTTGCAATTAGCTTTGTGGCGGTGTTTGGTTGTAAGTATATGAGCCATATACAGATTCGTGTCGCCAACTGGATAGACCCATGGACAGATATTTCGGGCAGAGGATATCAGATTACTCAATCCCTCTTTGCCATTGCATCAGGTAGCTTCTTTGGTTCGGGTCTTGGCCTTGGTCATCCTGAATATATCCCAGAGGTCCATTCTGACTTTATCTTCTCGGCTATCTGTGAGGAGATGGGAATATTTGGTGGAATCGCAGTTATTTTGTTATACTTTATTATCGTTTATAGAGGGCTTAAAATTGCCCTTAAGCTTGATGGGTTCGACAGATGCCTTGCTACAGGTATAACTATCATTTTCGGGTTCCAGACCTTTGTTATCATTGGTGGCGTAATCAAGATGATACCTCTTACAGGTATTACATTGCCTTTTATCAGCTATGGCGGAAGCTCCCTTTTAATAAGCTTTGCCTCTATGGGGATTTTGCAGGCGCTTTCTGCGAGAGGGGGTAGTGATGTATGAAGACTAACCGAAAGATTATCTTCTCCCTTGCAATAATGTCCATTCTCTTTTTATCGCTTGTAGTATATCTGACATATTTCACATTGTTTGAGAGTGATGATATTGCTGCTAATGCCTACAACAGAAGATTGTGGTCACATGAGGAAGGTGTTCTTCGTGGGGAGATTGTTGATAGAAACGGAGTTGTCCTTGCTGAAAGTGAATTTGTAGATGGTGGTCAAATACGAAAGTACAACTATGGCCCACTATATTGTCACGTTATAGGCTATAACTCTATTGTTTATGGACGGACACAGCTTGAGCTTAAATTTAATGACCAGCTTTTGGGTAAGAGTAAGCTTTCTGATATTATGGGTATTCCATCAATGCAAAACAAAGGCTATACTCTTGAGTTGACTCTCGACCACAAGGTGCAATCAGCCGCAAGTAAGGCTATGGCAAATCGTAAGGGTGCAGTTATTGCAATGAATCCACAAACAGGTGAGGTTCTTGCAATGTATAGTAATCCCGGCTTTGACCCTAATGAGCAGGCATTGATTAAAAATTGGGATGCTCTTACAGAATCGGAGGATTCACCCTTTATATCAAGATCTATTAATGGTCTTTATGCTCCCGGTTCTACATTCAAGGTAGTTACATCCGCAGCTGCAATAGAGAATGACTTTTCCAGGATGATCTATGAGGATGAGGGAGAGATTACCTATGGAGATATGTCCATTTCCAACTATGGCAAAAAGGTATATGGCGAGCTTGACTTCACAAGAGCATTTACTCTATCTGCTAATACCTATTTTGCAAAGCTTGGCACACTCCTTGGCAAGGATGCTATGAAGGATAAAGCGGAGGATTTTGGATTTAATAAAAGGATAGATTTTGAACTTGATGTGACAAAGAGCACCTTTCCATCAGGGAAGATGTCAGATATGGACGCAGCACAGCTTGCTATTGGGCAGCATCAGATTTCTGCAACACCAATGCAGATGATGCTTGTTGCATCAGCAGTTGCTAACGGCGGTGTTATCCAAAAGCCATATATTGTTAAAAAGGCAGATTTCCTTACAGGAACAAAGAAGGCTATGGAGCCTGAAGTGGCAGAGCAGTTAGGTCTACTTATGGAAAGTGTTGTCCGTGAGGGTACTGGTACATCAGCAGGTATAAGTGGTGTGACTGTTGCAGGTAAGACAGGTACTGCCGAGAACGAAACAAAGGGTGATGATCATGCTTGGTTTATCGGCTATGCCCCTGCAGACAATCCTACAATCGCAGTTGCAGTTATCCTAGAATATAGCGGCGGAAGCGGTGGCGCAGTTGCTGCACCTGTTGCTAGAACAGTTATGAAAACATGGTTGGATAACAATTGATTATACAAGGGTGGTTATGAAAAATGAATGGTGTAGAAATTTATGACGCAACTAAGGCAGGATATGAGCCTGCTATGAACTATGGTGAGTGGCGCGTGGCATATATTACTCATAGTCACGGGTTCTCAAAAGAGGGATGGCGTCGTATTGAGCGACATACCAAGACTGACGAGGTTTTTGTGCTGTTAAATGGCAGTGCAAGACTTATCATCGGTGAGGAAAAGGAAATCGTCGAGATGCAGCAGGGTAAGATTTATAATGTTACCTGTGGCACATGGCATCATATTTTTGCCGACGAAGGTTCAAAGGTGCTAATTGTTGAGAACCACAATACTGGCGCTGATAATACCGACTATATATATTTAGACTAAAGGATGTGACCTAGGTGGCGAATCAATCAAAGTGTGAATATTGCATTAACTATGTCTATGACGAAGAATTAGATTGCTATGTTTGTCTTATCGACCTTGATCAGGACGAGATGGCGCAGTTCGTAAGCTATTCTACATATAATTGTCCTCATTATAGGCAGGGAGATGAATATACTATAGTCCGCAAACAAATCTAAAAGGCTAATAAAAATGCACATAATGAACCAACTTCACCCCTCGTAGTATAATAATACAACTTCGGGACAGGCTAAAGCCTTTTCAGTTAATTCATTCTGCACTATTTTTATGTCGCCCTTTGAAGAGGTAGAAGGGGGCACTTAACCGACGAACCTACTCCACAGAGTATAATAATACAACGTTGTGGTGGGTGTATGCCATTTTTGTTTGTCACCACACCTTTTTATAGTGCCTAATTAAAAATAATGTGGACAAACTGAAAAAACAGCCTGATAACATTCTTGGTGGGTAATCCCAAGTGAAAATCTGTCGAGTAACAGTGGCTTTAAGGGCTTATTTTTATAGAAATTGATGGTTTACAATATTGGTAAAATATATTATAATGTTATAAATATTATGAACTAAGGAGATATCATATGGAAATTTCATCATTACAAAAAGCAAGATATGAGTATACACCTAAGCTTCCAGAAATGCTTAGAAATGGTATTGCTGATATCAGTGTTAAAGAGGGAGAAGCAACACAGAGTGTGGCTGACCAGGAACAAATAAAGGCTCTTTTCCCTAATACTTATGGTAAAAAGGAAATCGTTTTCCAGGCAGGAAAGAACACTTCTGAAGCTAAAAAGCACGCAGTTGGCGTTATCCTTTCAGGTGGACAGGCTCCAGGCGGACACAACGTTGTTTGCGGATTATACGATGCTTTAAAGTCAACAAATCCGGAGAATGAACTTTTTGGTTTTAAAAATGGTCCAAGTGGTCTTATAGATGATGACTATCTTGTATTTACAGACGAATATATTAATGAATATAGAAACACAGGCGGATTTGATATTATTGGTTCAGGCAGAACAAAGCTTGAAACAGACGAACAGTTTGCAATTGCTGTAGAAGTTTGCAAAAAGCACGGTATCACAGCTATTGTTATCATCGGTGGTGATGACTCTAACACAAATGCTGCTGTTCTTGCTGAATACTTCGCATCGCACAACACAGGCATTCAGGTAATAGGTTGTCCAAAGACTATCGATGGTGACCTTAAAAACGAAGATATCGAATGTTCTTTCGGTTTTGATACAGCTACAAAGACATATAGCGAATTGATTGGTAACATCGAAAGAGATGCAAACTCAGCAAAGAAGTACTGGCACTTCATTAAGGTTATGGGTCGTTCAGCTTCTCATGTTGCTTTGGAATGTGCTCTTGAAACACAGCCAAACATCTGCTTAATCTCAGAGGAAGTAGCAGAAAAGAAAATGTCTCTTTCACAGATCGCTGATTACATCGCTGATTCAGTTGAAAAGAGAGCGGCAAAGGGCATGAACTTCGGTGTTGCTGTTATCCCTGAAGGCGTTGTAGAATTTGTTCCAGAATTCTCTGTACTTATTAATGAAATCAACGAGCTTCTTGCTGGAAGCAAGGCTGATGAATTCAACTCTCTTCCAACTTGGAATGATAAATATGCATTTATCGAAAAAGGTTTAACAAAAGAATCTATGGAAGTATTTTCAATCCTTCCACAGGGTATTCAGCAGCAGTTATTCCTTGAAAGAGATCCACATGGTAATGTACAGGTTTCTCTTATCGAATCAGAAAAATTATTCTCAGCTCTCGTTGCTGATAAGTTAGCAGAAAGAAAGGCAGCAAGAACATACAATGGTAAGTTCGGTGCTCTTCATCACTTCTTTGGTTATGAGGGCAGATGTGCATTCCCATCTAACTTTGACTCTGATTACTGCTACTCATTAGGATTTAATGCATTTATGCTTATCCAGTATGGTTACAATGGTTACCTTTCTAAGATTTCTAATCTTTCAAAGCCAGCTAGCCAGTGGGTTGCAGGTGGTATGCCTATTACAAAGATGATGAATATGGAAAGAAGACACGGTGAGGATAAGCCTGTAATTAAGAAGGCTCTTGTTGAACTTGACGGCAAGCCATTTAAGTATTTTGAAGCAAACAGAGATACTTGGGCTGTTGAAACATGTTTTGTATATCCGGGTGCTATCCAGTACTATGGACCATCTGATGTATGTGACATCACAACAAGAACTCTTGCTCTTGAAAAAGAATAATTATGGCTATATAGACCACCGTTAATACGGTGGTCTATGTTGTTTTTTAGGTGATTACTACTTATATGTGGTAACGTACGCAGCAGGAGGGAAAGTATTCATAACAAAATTCTAACGGTGTGAGCTTTAGTTGCTAATGGCGATTTTGTAACAAAGAAAAGTATATTATTAACCTAGGAGGTTAAGAATATAAATATTATAATTTTAAAAAGGGAGGTCGATTTTTGTGTTGGACTATATTGAAATTACAGACGTGTATGCAAGGGAAATTATTGATTCAAGAGGTAATCCTACGGTGGAGGTAGAGGTATACACCGATGATGGCTGTGTTGGCAGGGCATCAGTGCCTTCAGGCGCATCAACAGGTGCTTTTGAGGCGGTGGAGCTTCGTGATGGTGATAGTAGTGCATATCTGGGCAGGGGCGTTACAAAGGCAGTTGACAATGTAAACAATGAGATAGCCGACTTGATAGTGGGGATGAATGTTCTTGATATAAGAGCTATCGACAAAGCAATGATTGACCTTGATGGTACACCAAATAAGGGTAGACTTGGCGCTAATGGAATCCTTGGTGTATCCCTTGCTTGTGCCCGTGCAGCGGCTAAATGCCTTGGAATTAGTCTATACAGATTCATCGGTGGCTGTAATGCTTATGTTCTGCCAACACCTATGATGAATATTCTAAATGGTGGTAAGCATGCAGACAACAGCGTTAATATTCAGGAGTTTATGATTATGCCTGTTGGCGCAAATACATTCAGGAGCGCACTTCAGATGTGCTGCGAGGTTTTCCATAGCTTGAAATCAGTCCTTAAGGAAAAGGGACTTAGCACAGCGGTTGGTGATGAGGGAGGTTTTGCACCGAATCTTGAAAATGACCGTCAGGCAATAGAGGTTATTTTAGAGGCAGTTGAAAGAGCAGGCTATAAGAAGGGCACTGACTTTAAGATTGCCATTGATGCAGCGGCAACCGAAATGTACGAGGAAGCAAAAAAGCAGGGCAAGGATGGATATTATTTCTGGAAGACAGATGAATTCTTCACCCGTGATGAGATGATTGCCTATTGGGAAGATATTGTAAACAGTTATCCTGTTGTTTCTCTTGAGGATGGAGTTGCAGAAGAGGACTGGGAGGGCTGGCATATGCTAACAAGACGCCTTGGAGACAAAATCCAGCTTGTTGGCGATGACCTTTTTGTGACTAATGTTACTCGTCTTGAAAAGGGGATTAAAGAAAAATCTGCCAACTCAATACTTGTAAAGGTAAATCAGATTGGTACTCTTTCTGAAACCCTTGATGCAATAGAGATGGCTCATAAAGCTGGATATACTGCGGTTATCAGTCATCGAAGCGGCGAAACAGAGGATACTACTATTGCAGATATTGCAGTTGCAGTTAACGCAGGGCAGATTAAAACAGGAGCACCCTCAAGAACAGATAGAACTGCCAAGTATAATAGACTGCTTCGTATAGAAGAAGAGCTTGAAGCATCGGCAGTGTATTTGGGTGAAAAATGCTTCAAGAAATAAAAAAATTCGCAAAACCTCTTGCATAATGGTAAATTATGTGGTATAGTAAACCGTAATATGATAAAAAGTTATGTAGGAGGAAATAATAATGGAAATTGCTACTAATATCGTACTTGTTCTGCACCTTATCGTGTCTGTGGTCCTTATCGCTGTTGTACTTCTTCAGTCAGGTAATCAGGCTGGTCTTTCAGGTGCAATCGCTGGCGGAGCAGAAACATTCTTCGGAAAGAACAAGGGTAAGACTCTTGATGGTATTCTCAAGAAGTGGACAGCAGCTGTTGCAATCTTATTTGTAATTACATCAGTTGTACTCTCTTTGTTCCTTACAAAGTAATAATTCGTTTAATAAGCCGTCCGTTAAGGGCGGCTTTATGTTTTATTATGTAGGAAATTACTATTTTTGTAATTGACAAAACATCATGAAAGTCTTTCTTAAAAATCGAGCATAGTGAGCTATAGTTGCCGAGGGTGGATTTTCTACTTATTAGAAAATTTCTCCGAAAGTTCAGTCACCGGGCTACTTTCGTGGCAATGTATACCGCTACTTCCCGCGAAATGGATGCAGGCTCAGCCTGCTTTTTTATAAAAAATACAATATATTGGAGAGCGTAATATAAATGGACTTTCAAGAGCTATTGCGTGAATTTAACCTGACACCTGAATTTTCTTTGGCTGTTGTTGATGAGATAGAATCTATCCCAGAGCAGGTGCCTGAAGATGAGATGAAAGGCAGAAGGGATTTAACAAATCTGAATATTTTTACAATCGATGGTGAGGATGCCAAGGATCTAGACGATGCCGTGTCCATCACCACACTTGACAACGGTAACTACCTTTTAGGTGTTCATATTGCTGATGTCAGCCACTATGTCCGAGAGAATACGAATCTTGATCGTGAGGCTATGGAGAGAGGTACAAGTGTTTATCTTGTGGATACTGTTGTACCCATGCTTCCAAAGAAGTTATCTAACGGAGTATGCAGCCTTAATCCTCATACAATCCGTCTTACACTCTCTGTATTTATGGAGCTTACAGACAGGGCAAACATTGTTGATTATGAGATTTGCGAAAGCTATATCTGCTCGAAGCATCGACTAACCTATACCGCAGTTACAAGCCTTTTAGAGGGAGATAGTGAACTTGAGGAGAAGTACAAGGACATTGCAGATGACCTCAGGCTTATGCAAAGGCTTGCCAGTCAGCTTACACAAAAGCGTTTTAGACGAGGCGGACTTGACTTTGACTTGCCTGAAACAAAGGTAATTACTGATGAAGATGGCGTACCGGTTGAAATTAAGAAATATGAAGTTACTATTTCCAACCATATTATTGAAGAATTTATGCTTGCCTGTAACGAAACAGTTGCAAGGCACATGAATAAATTGGAAATTCCAAGTGTTTATCGTGTTCACGAAAAGCCTGAATCAGGCAAGGTAGAAAAGCTTATTTTGATGCTTCGTGGACTTGGATATAACTATTTTCCAAAGGAGACTATATCCTCCAACAGCCTACAAAAGGTTCTTGGGGATTTTAAGGATTCGCCCTATTCTACTGCGGTAAGTACAGTTTTGCTTCGTAGTATGATGAAGGCTCGTTACTGTGAGAAAAACCTTGGGCATTTTGGTCTTGCAGCGGTGTATTATTGCCACTTCACTTCACCAATCAGAAGGTATCCCGACCTTGCAGTTCACAGAATACTAAAAACATGGCTTCATGGTGAACTTGACCAGTGGAAGACAACTCATTTTGAAAAATATGCAAAAAAGGCAGCAGACCTTTCCTCCGATACCGAAGTTAATGCAGTGGACGCAGAGCGCAAGTGGACAGAGGCGAAAATCTGCGAATATATGAAAAACTTCATAGGTCAGGATTTTGAAGCGATCATTATGTCAGTAACTTCGTTTGGACTTTTTGCAGAGCTTGATAACTCCGCAAGTGGTCTTATCCCTATGAGTGAGCTTAAAGATGACTATTATATCTATGATGAAATAAATTATTGCCTTGTTGGCAGACGCACTAAGAATATTTATAGAATTGGTGATACTCTAAAAGTGCGACTTGTCCGTGTTGACGAGGAACTTTTGCAGATTGACTTTGTTCCGATAGAGAATGTGAAAAAGGAAAACCAAAAGAAAAGGGTTATCAAGAATGGACAAAAAGCAAAGAAAAAAGTTAGTAGCTACAAAGGAAAAAGGGGCAGAAAAAGAAAATAAGCACACAATGAGGCTTTGGGTAAGAGTGGTATCTATTATAGGTAGTGTGATTGCTCTTGCTGTTATGGCTGTGTTCGTTTTTCCTATAGTCAAATATTTTATTGTGACACCTCAGGCGCAGCTTCGTGAATATGTGCAGGAGATGGATGCGTGGGGCTATGTTGCCATATATCTATTTCAGGTTTTGCAGGTTGTGATTGCAATTATCCCCGGTGGTGTTGTGCAGTTCGTTGCTGGATATGCATACACCCCCTGGATAGGATTTGCTATTTGTATGGCAGGTGTATATACAGGGCAGCTGATTATCTTCCGACTTGTGAGGCGGTTTGGGCATAACCTTGTTGAGGCGGTGTCTGGCGGGGAAAAGCTGAAAAAGTGGAACTTTATAAGAAATGAGAAAAAGCTTGAACTTTTGACCTTTATTTTATATGTTATCCCCGGTTCGCCAAAGGATTTGCTATGCTATATATTTCCCCTGTCAACAATCAGTGAGCAAAACTTTATGGTGATATCTATAATCGCTCGTATTCCTGCGGCTTTAACATCTATTCTTGCGGCAGGTTACATATACGAGAAGGACTATGTTCCTGCGGCTACAATATGGGGAATTACAATGCTTGTAAGTGGCATTGCTATCGTTGTTGGTAGAGTAATCACTAACAAGAGGAGAAATAAGCGTAAAGATTAGTCAAACAACTCTTGATTGCTTGACTTTTTTACATTTTTAGGATATAATAATATGATAATTTATTGCTACTGCACTCGTATCGCAGAGTATGAAAAGAGGTATTTTTTATTTATGGACAACAAAACATTGTGGCATTCCACATCACACATTATGGCTCAGGCTGTAAAAAGACTTTATCCTAATACAAAGCTTGCAATAGGTCCAGCTATTGATAACGGCTTTTATTATGACTTCGATTCTGAAACACCATTCACAACAGAAGATGTATCAGCTATCGAAAAGGAAATGAAGAAAATCATTAAGGAACGCCTTTTCGTTGAAAGATTCGAGCTTCCAAGAGACGAAGCACTCGAACTTATGAAGGACGAGCCGTATAAAATCGAACTTATCAATGACCTTCCCGAAGGTGAGGTAATCTCATTCTATAAGCAGGGTGAATTTATCGACCTTTGTGCAGGTCCTCATATCGAAAGAACCAATCAGGTTAAGGCTTTCAAGATTCTCTCTGTTACAGGTGCATATTGGAGAGGTAGCGAAAAGAACAAGATGCTCCAGAGAATGTATGGCATTTCTTTTGAAGATAAAGAAGAGCTTAATGCATACCTTACACAACTTGAAGAGGCTAAAAAGCGTGACCACAACAAGATTGGCAGAGAGCTTGGATACTTTACAACTGTTGATACAATCGGTCAGGGTCTTCCAATCCTTCTTGAAAAGGGAGCAAAGACTATTCAGCTTCTCCAGCGATTTGTAGAGGATGAAGAAGAGCGCAGAGGTTATATCCTTACAAAGACTCCTCTTTTTGCAAAGAGTGATTTCTATAAAATCTCAGGTCACTGGGATCATTATAAAGATGGTATGTTTATAATGGGTGATGAGGAGAAGGATGAAGAAGTATTTGCACTTCGTCCAATGACTTGTCCATTCCAGTTCCAGGTATATCTTAACAAGATGCGTTCATATCGTGATCTTCCATTAAGATATAACGAAACATCAACCCTTTTCAGAAACGAATCATCAGGTGAAATGCACGGTCTTATTCGTGTTAGACAGTTCACAATTTCCGAGGGTCATCTTGCTTGTCGTCCTGACCAGCTTACAGATGAATTCAAGGGATGTCTTGACCTTTCAAACTTTATGCTCTCTGCAATAGGTTTTGATGGAGATGTATCATATCGCTTCAGTAAATGGGATCCAAATAATAAGGAAAAATATATCGGTAGTGAAGAAGAATGGGAATCTGTTCAGAACACTATGAGAGAGATCCTCGACGAAATCGGACTTGAATATTCTGAAGAAGAGGGCGAAGCAGCTTTCTATGGTCCAAAGCTTGATATCCAGATGAAGAATGTTCATGGCAAGGAAGATACTCTTATCACAATCCAGATTGATTTCCAGCTTGCAGAAAGATTTGGTATGGTTTATACTGATGCAGACGGACAGAAGAAGTTCCCATATGTAATTCATAGAACATCACTCGGTTGCTATGAAAGAACACTTGCGCTCCTTCTTGAAAAGTATGCCGGTGCGCTTCCAACATGGATTGCTCCTGTACAGGTTAAGCTTCTACCAATCTCTGCTGAAAAGCACCTTGAATATGCACAGCAGGTTAAAGAACAGCTTCGTGATGCAGGCATAAGAGTTGAGCTAGACGACAGAAACGAAAAGATTGGATACAAAATCAGACAGGCGCAGATGGAAAAAACTCCATATATGCTTGTTATGGGCGATGTTGAAGCTCAGGAAGGCAAGGTAGCTGTTCGTTCAAGAAAGAACGGAGATATGGGTGCAATGCCTATTGATGAGTTTATCGCAATGATTAAGGAAGAAATTAAAACCCTCGCAAAATAAGATTGATTTAAAATGCACATAATGGTCAAACCTCGCCTCTCGGAGTATCTTAATACACCTTCGGGACGGTTACGAAACACCATCTCAGTTTGACCGTTTTGCACTATTTTAATCTGCTCTTGAACAATGAAAAAAGTCTAAGCAATAAGAGGTATATTATGAAAAAGTATGTAATACTCCTTTTTGTTATAACTATAATCACCATTCTGTCTATGCCTTTGGTATGGGCAGATGGTGTTTCTTTGCCTGAAACTATAAGTATCGGCTTGAAATATGGCGTGAATGCTCCGCAAAGTGCGCAGATAATAAGTGACGGATTTATTGTAACGGATGAATCGGGTCAATTGCTTTTTGAGTATGATGGCCATGCAGAGTTAACGGCTACATATAATGGCGTGGTTGACTTAAGTTATAACGGACAGACAATTGCATCAAAGCAAAAGCTTACAATCAGCCCCAAATTAGGCAATATTAAGCTCGATGGCAACGAATACCGTGGTGATATTGCAATTGCCGCATCAGGTGATAAGCTTACATTAATCAACGATGTGAGTATTGAAGAGTACCTATATGGTGTTGTTCCTCGTGAGATAGGTGGAGGAGCACCCCTTGAGGCAATCAAGGCTCAGGCTGTATGTGCAAGAAGTTACACAGTGAGATTTATCGGAAGACACAAGGCTGATGGATTTGATATCTGCACAAGCGAGCATTGTCAGGTTTATGGCAGTGTATCAGCTGAAACTGACAAAGCAACACAGGGTGTCAATGAAACTGCTGGTATAATAGGCAAATACAAAGACACTATCGCCGAGCTTTATTACTTTGCATCAGATGGTGGTGCTACTGAGTCTGTTGAAAATGTATGGGGTAGTACGCTTCATCCATATCTTAAAGCAGTTGATGACCCATATGAAACTGACAAAGCGACTAAGCACAAGTGGTCAGTAACCCTTACAAAGAGTGAAATTAATGATATTTTTGCCCAGTATGAGTTGGGCGAAATCAAGGATATCAGAATTAATGAAACTACTGAAAAAGGCACTGTAACAGAACTTGAGGTTATAGGCACAAAGGATAGCAAGACATTTACAAAGGAAAGCTGTCGCATGGCATTTGGTGGCAAGGTATATAGTCAGGCATATACAATAACAAAGAATTATGCGGATAGCAGTCAGGCTCCGTCGGGCATAGATTCAAAGAGTACATATTCTCTCCCGTCAGTTATTTATGTGATGGGCAAAGATGGTATTATCTCAAAAAGGATTGAAGAGGTTGTTGTTGCATCCTCATCAGGTGTGTCAAAGTTAATTAGTGATGGAGAGGTAGCATCATATACAATCGATGGCAGAGGTTATGGACATCTTATTGGTATGAGCCAATGGGGTGCTATTGCGATGGCAGAGCAAGGCTTTAAATACGACGAAATACTAAATCATTATTATACTGGTATCACCCTCGAAAATATGGGTGATTAATTGAAAGGAATATAAGCATGAATCTTCACGATTTTTGGTATGACCTGCCACAAGAGTTAATTGCACAGCATCCTCTTGAGGATAGGACATCATCAAGACTCCTTATGATGAATAAAGACACAGGCGAGCTTAGCCACGGTACATTTCGTGATGTAATAGACAAGATGGACAAGGGCGACTGCCTTGTTCTTAATAATACAAAGGTGCTCCCTGCAAGACTATACGGTGTCCGTGAGGATACAGGTGGTGAGATTGAATTCTTACTCCTTAATCGCAAGTCAAAGACAGGGGAGTGGGAGGTAATCCTCCGTCCGGGTAAGAGGGGAATCCCCGGCAGACGCTTTGTTTTTGGAAATGGTGAATTAAAAGCAGAGGTCAAAGAAGTGCTCCCTGACGGCAATAGAATTGTTCAGTTTGAATATGACGGCATTTTTGAAGAGGTTCTCGACAAGCTTGGCGAGATGCCGCTTCCTCCGTATATTACTGAAAAATTAGCCGATAAAAATCGTTATCAGACAGTGTATGCCAAGGAGGAGGGGTCAGCTGCCGCACCTACTGCAGGACTTCACTTTACACAGGCATTCCTTAAGGAAATTGAGGAAAAGGGGATTAACATTACCTATGTTACTCTTCATGTGGGACTTGGGACATTTCGCCCTTGCAAGACGGAGAACATCGAAGAGCATAATATGCATAGTGAGTGGTATTCGATTTCCAAGGAAACTGCTGATTTGATTAACGAGACAAAGGCAAGAGGTAACAGGGTTATCGCAGTTGGCTCAACCTCTATGCGTACTCTTGAAACCGCCGGTAAGGATGGAGTTATAAAACCTTGCAGTGGCGAAACTAATATCTTTATCTATCCACCATATGATTTTAAGATTGTGGACAGGGTAATAACAAATTTCCATCTGCCCGAGTCAACACTTATTATGCTTATGAGTGCCTTTGCAGGCAGAGAAAATATGCTTAATGCATATAAGGTCGCAGTTGAGAATAAGTACCGCTTCTTCTCATTCGGCGATGCAATGATGTTATACTGATATCAGAACGGAGATATTTATGTTTAAACTGATAAAAACCGAGGGCGAAGCCCGTCGTGGTGAATTTAAAACTGTTCACGGTACAATACAAACACCCGTGTTTATGAATGTAGGCACAGCCGCTGCTATTAAGGGCGGTGTGTCAACACTTGATCTTGAGGAAATAAGAACGCAGGTGGAGCTTTCTAATACCTATCACCTTCACTTAAGACCGGGTGACAAGGTTATAAAACAGCTTGGCGGACTTCATAAGTTTATGAATTGGGATAAGCCTATTTTGACAGATAGCGGTGGATTTCAGGTTTTCTCACTTGCGAGCCTTCGTAAGATAAAAGAGGAGGGTGTGTACTTCTCATCGCATATAGACGGTCATAAAATTTTTATGGGACCTGAAGAAAGTATGCAGATTCAATCTAACCTTGCATCTACAATCGCAATGGCGTTTGACGAGTGCGTAGAAAATCCATCACCCTATGATTATGTTCAGAAGTCCTGTGAGCGTACAACTCGCTGGCTTGAGAGATGCATCAAGGAGATGAAAAGGCTCAACTGCCTTGAGGATACAATCAATAAAGATCAGATGCTTTTTGGCATCAATCAGGGAGGTACATATGACGATCTTCGAATTGCGCATATGAAGACTATCTCGCAAATGGACCTTGATGGTATTGCAATCGGGGGACTTGCAGTAGGTGAGCCTGCTGAGGTTATGTATCATATAATCGAACAGGTTATACCATTTACACCAAAGGACAAACCAAGATACCTTATGGGTGTCGGTACGCCGATTAATATTCTGGAGGCTGTTGAAAGAGGCATTGACTTCTTTGATTGTGTAATTGCCAGCAGAAATGCCCGTCATGCTCATATATATACAGAAGATGGAATTCGTCATCTTATGAATGCTAAATATAAGCTTGATGATAAGCCTCTTGATGAAAAGTGTGACTGCCCTGCATGTCGCAACTTCTCAAGAGCATATATTCATCATCTGTTCAAGGCAAAGGAGATGCTTGCAATGCGTCTTTGTGTAATTCACAATCTATACTTCTATAATCATCTTATGGAGCAGATAAGAGAGCATATAGAGAATGGCACATTTAAGCAGTTCAAAGATGAAAAGGTTGAACTTTACGGTCAAAAGATTTAAAATAACTATTGCAAATTATTGGTAAATAATATATAATTGCTTATTATAGTTATAAAAATTAATAATAGGAGTGATTTTAGTTATGTTTAATGTAGCACTAGCCCCTGTACAGGGTAATAGTATGGTATCATCTATCCTTATGATGGTAGTATTTGTCGCAATTTTCTGGTTCTTTATTATCAGACCACAGAAGAAGAAGGAACAGCAGGCAAAAGATATGCAAAACTCAATCGATGTTGGCGATAAGATTACAACAATCGGTGGTATTACTGGTAAGGTTTGTTCTGTAAAGGACGATTCAATCATTATCGAAACAAGCTCTGATAAGACAAAGCTTGTATTCAAGAAGTGGGCAATCGGCACAGTTGATTCTAAAAAGGCTGATAAAAAGAAGGAAGAAGTTAAGGCTGAAACAACAGTTGAAGAAGTGCAGGAAGTTAAGACAGAAGAATAATTAATGTACTAAATGCCTCTCTTTGTAAATATATTTTTACAGAGGGGGGTTGTTTTTTATGGTTATGCGTACGGTTAAAGCAATGATTACAGGTCTTCTGGTGATTATTGTGCTTCTTGCAATATTGTCCTTTGTGGTAGTATATACATCTTTGCCTCTTGAAAGCTGCGACTCGATTATCTTCTTGGTGATGATACTTGGAATGTTTGTATCAGGAATGGCAAGTAGTGTAGGGATGGTCAACAAAGGGTGGATGCGAGGTCTTACAACTGGGATAGTGCTTTTGCTTTTTGTAGTGATAATGGGACTATTTGTAAGTGGCGGAGCAATATTTCAGGCTGGACTTTTTAAAGGATTTCTATTTTCTATCCTGTCTGCAATGGCAGGTGGCGTAGCAGGAGTAAACATAAAAATATAGAGGCGTATTAAATAACCATCTGTCACATAAAATATGTGTGAGGTGGTTATTTTTGTTTAAGGCGATATTTTTCAGTAAAAGAATTTATCATTGTTTAGTAGGTGGAATGTGCCTGTGCCTTGTCATGTGCATAGCTACACAGCTGATCCATCTTCTGCCCATAGGGGATAGGATTATCCCTGCCGATACTAAGGCACTTATCGCCCCCTATACAGGGGAGATTGAAATAACTCTGGACCCTAAATATCAACCTCATAAAAATATGATAGTTCTTGTAAATGGTATGCAGGCTGGTAATCTATCTGGCGGGGCATTAAGACTATCTGTTATGAATAACTCGATTATCGAAATAGATGGCAGAAGGGTTAGCTATCCTTTCGATGTTAGTTTGTCGCCTATTGATGAATATATTGAGTGCAATGGTGATTATGCGCAGGTTGATGGAAATGTGTCACGCCTATCAAGAATCCTATTCAATAATTGACTTGACATCATAGCAGTTATGCTATATAATTTTTTTATATACTTAATAGGAGGCAAAATTGCTATGAAAAAATTTTTATCCGTACTTATTGTTTTATCACTCGTATTTAGCTTATGCGTAATAAATGCATCAGCTGAAGAATTTGTTACTGTAAAGCTTAATGGTGTAGCAATGGATTTTGACGTTTCTGCACAGGTTATCAATGGCAGAACTCTTGTTCCTTTAAGAGGAATTTTTGAAGCTATTGGTGCAAAGGTTGAATGGGATGACCCATCTCAGACAGTTACTGCATACAGAGGCGACAAAACAATCTCACTCCAGATTGGTAGTAATTCACTGTTTGTAAACAAAGATGAAAAGATTCTTGATGTTCCTGCGCAGCTTATTAACGGCAGAACTCTCGTTCCTGCAAGAGCAGTTGCAGAGAGCCTTGGCGCAAAGGTTGAATGGGACGAAGCTAGTCAGACTGTTATTATAACAGACGAGGCTACTCCTGACTTTGCCGAGCTTCTTAAGAAAAAGAATGAATTTACGCCTGAAAGCGTCGAAGCAAAGCTTAATTTAAGTGCTAGCGTAATAGAAGATGCACAGATGCACAGCGCAACA